>JAGBRL010000011.1 GCA_017632345.1 Paludibacteraceae bacterium | reverse complement strand
GCCCTCCGGCGGAAGCGTCGTTTCCCGTTTGCGGTTGCAAAGGTACGCGCTTTTTTCTTTTTGCCAAACTTTTTCGCATCTTTTTTTTAAGTTTTTTTGACATTTTCCAGATAAGGGCTGATTTTCAGGGGGTTGAGGGGAAAGATTTTTTTCGAGAAATCCGCCGCGGCGGCACCGCCTCCGCACCGGCACGGATGCCAGTGGCTTGAAAACTCAAATTCAAGGGCTCGAAAACGCAGAGGCGAGTTCCGTCTTCCATGAACGCATCCGCGTTCGGATTCAGATATAAGCCCATAATTTCTGATATTAAGTTTTTACAAAGATAGGGAAATTTTGAAATTAGATTACAAAACCAATAAGAATCCTTTTACTTTAACCTACTATTATGAACATATCCTCCAATGCGGTTAGAGCCCTTAGAAGCTGTTTAAATTTATTAAGATATTTTGTTAAGCATCAAAAAACAAAAAGCTAATTGAATCATGGCCACCGCAGTTTCCGCATGAAACTCATAGTCGATAGTCAACCTTCTAAAGCTATGCTTCTAAGAGAATATTTGCGCTTTCGCACTTGCACACCTAAAAATTTTTCTATAACTTGCCACTGATTATCAGTGAGGTTTGATGGATAATGATTCATTTCTTTGTTTTTTTGCACCCTTAAAACTACGAAAAACTATCCACTTATCAAACTGACAATCAATATTTTAATTGTGATTTTTTTAAGAGATTTTTTCAGGTCTCTCAAATTGGTTTTTAATTAAATTTAAACAGTTTCTAAAATTCTATACAACACAACAGATTTTAAAATAACTCCGGAATACAAATAAATTATAGATTATGAGCGACTTATTCAAAATTGTAACAAAAGACCTGATTTTAAATTGGTTAATTATTACTCTTATTTTCGCATTGCATGAATTTTGTGCGGAAATATATGATAATTATTCTGAAGTGAATTTTTCTATAAGGATAGCGTTTTCACGTTCTTTACTCCTTTTTTTTGCTTATTCTTTTATTTTTTACTTGAGCCCAATTGTAATGTGGTTAGTAACGTATTTGTTAACTTTGGTGTTGACTAAATTAAATGTAATCCCACTTCACAAATTGACAATTCCATTGTCAATAGTTCAAAATCTTGATACGATATGTATCGTTTGCTTCTTTTTTATTTGCATTATTACCGCTCATGATGTGAGTTGGGTAGATTTTTTTGACGTTTTTTTAGATATGAGCAATAGAACTTCTTTGATGATTTTTGTAATAATTTTCAAACTCTTCATGATTAAGCCAAGATATGAAAAAATAAAAAGGTTGTGCGAGTGTGATTAGCTCCCTAAATATCAGAAATTATGGGCTTATATCTGAATCCGAATGCGGATGCGTTTTTCATAGGTTTGAACAGCAAAATCTTACAGTCGAAGGTCTGAGTAGCCCCCTAACTCCAAATTCTTACTATATTTGTAGTGTGGATTCAATGGTTAGTGGAATGAATACTTGATTCTGGAGTCGAAAAACAGTGGGATATAATTAAGAGAGATGTTAAATTTTAACAATAAATTGAATTATGAAGAAATACATTTTAATGACAATATTTTATATGTTTAGTATATTTTGTTATGCCAATGAAAATAAAGAAATTAATTGTAATGATACTCTTCGTATGGTTAAAGATGTCGTAGATAAAGACCTATCAATTCCAGGCAAGGCCTACTTAACGGATAGTGTTACGTATC
The DNA here is from genome assembly GCA_017632345.1 of Paludibacteraceae bacterium. Taxonomy (GTDB): domain Bacteria; phylum Bacteroidota; class Bacteroidia; order Bacteroidales; family Paludibacteraceae; genus RGIG9379. The sequence goes on along the minus strand of JAGBRL010000011.1, from coordinate 148,801 downwards.
ATGTGTTATTTAAATATTTGAATGACGAAAATTGTAGTTCTTTGAGACAAGAGTGTTTATCAATTTTGATGGATTATGGAAAAGTTTCCTGTCTAAGAAAATATAGAAATCTTCAAAATAATATTCATTGGGAAAAGTATCCGAATTTACAAGCATTGGCATTTGATACGATTAAACCTTCAAAAAAATTTCGATTGTGGGTTAATGCAACATTAGAAGATAAAGCTTCAATAGATATATTACTAAAAAAATTTGAGGAAAGTTCTGATTATTACGAAAAAATGATGATACTAAATAGTCTTGCGTATATATCAAATAAACGTTTACTAAAAAAAATTTTCAAGAAGGTAGTTAAAGAAGGAGAAAAAAATATTTATTACAAGGGTTATTGTGTATGTTTTAATTCTGCATATTATATATACTATTGGCTACTTCGTGCGCATAATGATGATACTCACGTGCTAAAAATGTATAAAAAATTCCAGAAAATGTATGTTCCAATTTATCCTAATGATCTTAGGGGCGAACCTAAAATACTTCCTATAAATAAAGATATAAATCATTTTTTAGAGACGGAAAAAAATGGGAATTATTCAAATTTGAAAGAAATGCAGCAGTTTGTTAGAGATGTCAAGAAATATGTAAAAGAACTTTATGGTTTAGACGTAAAAATAGCAGATGACAATATTATTAAATTTTGTTATATTGTCGAGATTGATGACGAGGATTATGAAGATGAGTAAAATCAGTAAGTCTTTTCTCTCTGATTAACTTGACAGCTTCTCTGCCGATCAAATAAATTTTAAACGAAGCGTTTTTCGTGAGAAAAGTATAATTTTGTAAAAACAATATCAATATGAAAATAAGATTTATAACAACCCTATTAACAGCCCTGCTCACACTAAGCGTAGCGCAGGCGCAAGAGTTTGAGTTTACCTACAAAGGGCAGACTTTGAAATATACAGTCACCGCAGAAAATGAGGTAAGAGTGGAAAAGTTGGACGATAACCTTTCCGGCGATGTCATAATCCCATCCGAAGTTACATTAGGAAAGAAAAAGTATAAAGTGACGCGTATCGGAGAGGGTGCTTTTGGAAACTGCAGCAACCTACAAAGCATAGTTATCCCCAACTCTGTAAAGGCTATTGGAGTAGCGGCTTTTTCTACTTGCAGCAACCTACAAAACGTAGTTATTCCCAACTCTGTTAATACCATCGGGGCGGGGGCTTTTTCAAGTTGCAAAAACTTACAAAGCGTAGTTATTCCCAACTCTGTTAAGAGCATTGGGGCGGATGCTTTCTGGGAGTGTCCCAACCTACAAAGTATTGTTATTCCCAACTCTGTTAAGACCATTGGAACAGAAGCTTTTTTTGGATGCACCAACCTTCAAAGCATATCCATGTCCGAATCAGTGGCGAACATCGATTCGTTCGCTTTCGTGCTATGCCCTAACCTCTCTAAGATAGAGGCTTCGCCGAACAATAAACGCTATTCGTCAAAAGATGGCGCGTTGTACAGTAAGTCGGGCGATACACTATTTTTTGTGCCGAAAAAAACAGAGGCTTTCACAATTCCAAACACTGTGAAATGTATAGGGGATGAAGCATTTGCTTTCTGTGATTCTCTTCGTAGCATTGTCATACCCAACTCGGTTACGAGTATCGGGAAGTCGGCTTTTGCACGTTGCTACAATCTTCAAAGCGTAGTTATTCCCAACTCGGTTATGAGCATAAAGTGGGGCACTTTTTCAAGTTGCATCAATCTTCAAAGCGTAGTTATTCCTAATTCGGTGACGAGCATTGGAACTTTTGCTTTTAATGGCTGCGCTAACCTACAAAACGTAGTCATTCCTAATTCGGTGACGAGCATTGGAGCTTTTGCTTTTGCATATTGCAGAAGACTGCAAAGTATAGTTATCCCCAATTCAGTTACGAATATTGGAAGAAGTGCTTTTGGTGATGCAGTACTTCAAACTTTTACAATAGAGGCGCAGACCCCGCCAATTATTAGAGACTGTATTTTTTTAGACATTGAAAGAATACTCCCAACCATCTACGTTCCAGCCGCCTCTGTAGAAAAATACAAAGCGGCAGAGGGTTGGAAAGAATATGCGGATGAAATTCAGCCTATCAAATAAATTTTTAAACGAAGCGTTTTTCGTGAGAAAAGTATAATTTTGTAAAAACAATATCAATATGAAAATAAGATTTATAACAACCCTATTAACAGCCCTGCTCACACTAAGCGTGTTGCAGGCGCAAGAGTTTGAGTTTACCTACGAAGGGCAGACTTTGAAATATAAAGTCACCGCAGAAAATGAGGTAAGAGTGGAAAAGTTGGACGATAACCTTTCCGGCGATGTCATAATCCCATCCGAAGTTACATTAGGAAAGAAAAAGTATAAGGTGACGCGCTTAGGATGGTATTCTGCTTTTGGACGTTGGATTCAAAGTATTACGATTCCCAGCTCTGTGAAAAGTATCGAAAGTGATGCTTTTAGCGAATGTGACATTCTCTCTAAGATTGAGGTGTCGAAAGGCAATAAACACTATTCGTCAAAAGGTGGTGTGCTGTTCAACAAGGCAGGCGACACATTGCTGGCAGTGCCGAGAACGCTCACGGCTTACACCATTCCCAACACGGTTAAGCACATCGGAGATGAGGCTTTTATATACTGCAATAACCTACAAAACGTAGTTATCCCTAACTCAGTTACGAGCATAGGTGAAAAGGCTTTTTCGGGCTGCAAAAATCTTCAAAGTGTAGTTATCCCTAACTCAGTTACGAGCATAGGGAGGGAGGCTTTTGATGGGTGTACGCCACAAAATTTTGTTATACCCAGTTCGGTTACGAACATCGGGGACGGAGCTTTTGGGGTGTTTTTTTCGTGTTTTCAGGATTTTAATTTTAATTTCACCTACGAAGGGGTTACTTTGAGATATGAAATCATCGCAGAGAATGAGGTTTGGGTGACGCGCAGATTGGATTGGGATGGTTGTGACTTTTCCGGCGAACTGAAAATTCCTTCGGAAGTTGAGTTCGAATCGAAAAAGTATAAGGTGACACGTATCGGAGATGTGGCTTTTGATGGGTGCAAAAATCTTCAAAGTGTAGTTATCCCGAACTCTGTTAAGACCATCGGGGCGGGGGCTTTTTCACGTCTCAAAAACTTACAAAGTGTAGTGATTCCCAACTCGGTTGTGAGCATTGGAGCGGAAGCTTTCATGGATTGTCCCAACCTACAAGGCATTGTTATTCCCAACTCTGTTAAGAACATTGGAACACAAGCTTTTTCTGGATGCAAAAACCTACAAAGCATATCCATGTCCGAATCAGTGGCGAACATCGACTCATTAGCTTTCGTGCAATGTACCAATCTCTCTAAAATAGAGGTTTCGCCGAACAATAGACGCTATTCGTTAAAAGATGGCACTTTGTACAGTAAGTCGGGCGACACACTATTTTTTGTGCCGAAAAAAACAGCGGCTTTCACAATTCCCAGCACAGTGAAATGTATAGGGGATGAAGCATTTGCTTACTGCGATTCTCTTCGTAGCATCGTTATCCCCAACTCGGTTACGAGTATCGGCAAGTCGGCTTTTGCACGTTGCCACAATCTTCAAAGCGTAGTTATTCCCAACTCGGTGACGAGCATAAAGTGGTGCACTTTTGGTGGCTGCACCAATCTTCAAAGCGTAGTTATTCCTAATTCGGTGACGAGCATTGGTGGAGTAGCTTTTAGTGGCTGCGCTAACCTACAAAACGTAGTTATTCCTAATTCGGTGACGAGCATTGGAACTTTTGCTTTTGCAGATTGCAGAAGACTGCAAAGTATAGTTATCCCCAATTCAGTTACGAATTTTGGAATAGGTGCTTTTGGTGGTACAGAACTTCAAACTTTTACGGTAGAGGCGCAGACACCGCCAGCGTTTGAAGAGGGCCTTTTTGAAAATATAGTCAGTAACGTCGTCCCAACCATCTACGTCCCAGCCGCCTCCGTAGAAAAATACAAAGCGGCAGAGGGTTGGAAATATTATGCGGATAAAATCAAACCATTCGAGTGAAATTTTTAGAAGCTGTTTAAATTTATTTTAAATTGATTTTGAGTTTCACACTCTTATTTTCGGCATCTTTGAGAGAGCTTTTTAACCTGTTTTTATTGTTCTTTTTGATAATAGTCCACTATTTTCTACAAAAGAAGAATAATAAAAATAATCTTAAAAAGCTCTCTCAAATATGCTCGAAATAATATTTAAACAACTTCTTAATTTTATCCAAAAATTAAAATTTTTATCATTGTTTTTTCTGCCACTTTTGCAAAAATGAGTTGCCTTTGCACAGTTTTTTTTAATAAAAAGAAAAAGTTATGAAGAAATTTTTAAGACAGCTTCCTCAAATTGCGCATACAATAATTGCCGCACAACGCAGAGACATGCGTGTGCGGCAATTTTATCATCGCACGAATTGTGCGCAGATTCTAAATTATCTTAACACTTAGCATCAATAAGGACCTTAATCTTTGAATTTGTTTCGCCTGAGTGACGCACAGCGTCAGAACAAGGCACGAATGTGTAAGGTTCATATTTCAGCAGCTGAGAGTAATAGACACCTGCATCTACTGAACCTATAAAAGTTATCATACATCCAGAATCTATACCCTTCTTCAAATTGGCCATTTCATCGAATTTTTCCTCTGCGTAGAGCCTCTTCAGCTTGTCCAGATCGTTCACATTGAAATAGACCTGGTCCTTCTTCAGAATCTTGCCGCTTGGTTTGTGCAAGTACTGCTCCTTTTGCAAGAACATAAACGCAGCTCCTGCAACAAAGACTATTGCGCCTACAAAAAACAGGACTGTGTTTATCTTATCAGCTTCGACAGACTGACTTTGGACGTTGAACATTACCAAACACAAACCTAAAATCATGAGGAATACGGGTATGTAATAGTTCTTCTTTTTCTTTACGACATCGCCGTTAGATATTTCTAAAATTTTCGATTCTAATAAATTATTGTTTGATTCCATTTTCTTTATGTTTTAATTAGCTATAATAACCGCTTCTGCGGATTTTCTTTGAACATCCGTCTTTTGCGCACGGCCCTTTCAGAAGCACAAGCTTCAAAATAGCTTTGATTCTTCCTTTCGAAAGGAAGCAAGACGGGATAGAGCCTTTTCTAAAGACAATATTTAGGCATCTATAAATTCGTTTCGGATACCGTAAATTGCCTAAAAGAAAGAGCCGCGTCTCTTGTGCTAATTAATCATATAAGAATTTTCCTCAGAGCGTAGATGTAATACCCTTTTTTCCGTCGCTCTGAAGAAAGAAGGCTCTGTTTTTTTAGATTTGTTTTGAAATAAGATAAAGCCGCCCTGCTTTTGAATGTTGAGACTAGCAGACTTACTTGCGACTTTTTGAAAAAGTCTATATGCAAAGGAGAGCCGTTGCTCCTAACTGTCATTATTGCCGACGTGGCTCTGGCTGAAAGATTCTGAAACGCCTCGTCTCTCTCCTCGCCGGAAGAGTCGTCCATGCGTTCTATCTTACCTATGACTTCATCTTCACACGAAGCTTCGGACAAAGGCAGCGCAAGGCAGTTCCATGAGATAAACAAACCGCCTAGCAATATCATATATTTCAGAATCAATCTCATAAGCCTGACTTAAATCAGTTTTTGCGCTTACCTTTTTTTCTTGAATATTCTATAAAAAAGATATGCTGTGATGGCCGTGACAGAGCCTTGCACAATAATTACCAATAAAAGTGTTGACGAACTCATCTCTATCAATTTAAAATTAATCAATATAATGCGGACGTTTATTTGCTTTCGCAATCATAACGCACAGCACCACAATAATCAGAAGCAGTAAGATTCTGGCTGCGTCAATGTAAAACACATTGTTTATCACACTGCCCTTGTAAATCACATCGCCGACCAAAACCTCGTCGCCAACCTTTACAGCCGGAACGCAGCCATTCTGCACCGCATAAGTTTTGTCGCCAACAGAGACTGAAGAGTCATTAACGCTAACTACCGTGCCACTATTTTCAGCAAAAAAATCGCTTGCGAACCAGCTGCAGTTCGGTCCGATATTCTGATGCGTCAGTTCCGCAATGATGCTTGTATTGTCCAACTCCCATCCTCTGAAACTAATTTTCGACCAATCGTCATCTTTTGGCTTAACAAGCGCCGAGAGGAAAATAATGACCAGCATTGTCGGGGTAACATACTTCAGCACATATTTAAAGAACACCGGCATACGGATTTCCGCTCCTCTGTGAATCATCTTCCAGCCTCTGTCAACTCCCATTACCCATGAGAACAGTATAGCCTCTATCATGGCGAAGAAGAACAGAGAGACTGTGCCGCCCCAATAGTCAAACTGGTCAAACACCCCTTTATCGAAAAACAGGATATTAGGAGCAGCCAACAAAAGGGTTATAAATCCGAATATAACGGCGCTCTTCTTTTGAGACCATCCGTAACTTGAGTAAAAGAAGCCGATAGTTGGAGTTGCCAGCGCAAGCGTTGACGTTATTCCAGAGAAGAAAAGCAGCCCGAAGAAGGCGAAACCCGCAACCGCTCCGATGACGTCGCCCCACTGCGAAAAGAGATAAGGCATCGTTCTAAACCCAAGTCCGAAACCGCCGCTCTGAGTAAGTTCAAAAACCTGATCTATACCCAAGTAACCAATAGAGATAGGAATCAGTATGGCGCTTCCGATTACTATTTCTGTGAATTCGTTAGTAAAACCTGCTGCCATTGAGTTTAGCACTATGTCTTCATTACGTTTCATATACGACGCGTAACTCTGGATGCACCCCATTCCGAGAGAAAGCGTGAAGAATATCTGTCCGGCAGCAGCGAGCCACACTTTAGGGTTTGAAAGCGAGTCGAACTGCGGCTCCCAAAGGAAATTCAGTCCGATGACACCGTCGAATTTGGCACCATCAACACCAGCCTTTATAGTATATGCCTTATAAACGAGAAACAGCCCGAACAGAAGCAGCGCCGGCATCAAAATTTTTGCAATACGTTCGATGCCGTCTTTCAGTCCTTTAGACAGAATCCATACATTAAGGGCAAGACATATAAGGAAAGATATGACAGACTCATAAGGTATTGCTGTGTCAGAGCCTATAGTCAGATATTTGTCGAAGAACGCAGAGACTTCGCCCTCCGAAAGTCCGCCAAACGCGCCGCAGACAGAGTGAATCGCATAAGAGAGAGTCCAGCTCTCTATATAGCAGTAATATGACGATATAACCACGCTTGAGAAAAGCCCCAGCGCCCCAAAGTACTTCCATATAGGACGTTTGTCCAGTTGCTGCACAATGAAGGGGGGCGAATGGTGCCCCGCAAAACCGCCGTACTTTCCGGTGGACCACTCTATCAACAGCAAAGGAAGCCCAAGAAGCACGAACGAGACCAGATACGGTATTATAAAGGCTCCGCCTCCGTTTTGCACTGCCTGAATAGGGAATCTGAGAAAATTGCCAAGCCCGACTGCATTGCCGGCCATAGCCAGTATAAGTCCTATGCGCGAACCCCACGCCTGTTTGTTGCTCTTCATCTGATAAATATAGTTTCTGCAAAACTACAAAAAAATAAAGCTACTTTTTATAAAAATGGATAATAAATTGCAAAGCTATCCGCAGTTCCGTCAATTCGGTCTCTTTATACTTCGCCAGAAAGGCCCTGACCAGTCATCTTTCATGCCACACTTGCGTTTTGTAATATCACAACATAATTTCAAGAATAAAAAACGAATATTTATGCTGTTTTGTTATTTTTTTAGCAAAACTTTGAAAAAAACATCAATTTATTTTGTCGTTTTCAAAATAATCAATACTTTAGGGCAAGTAAACATTTAACTTTATTTAATTAATAAAAAAAATATGGCAAATTCGATTAACTTGGCTACTCTTGGTGCTAACGACATCATAGCGTGCAATAATGCAGGATATGCAGGTGCTATCAAAGTTGTTTCTGCTGAAGCAGGAAACGTTACGTTTGAAATAGACGGAAAGACTATAAACTTGTCAGATGCAGGATGTTCTTATCTAAGCACATCATTGGAAGCGATAAACAAGGCAAAAGCAGAAGCTAATCCTTCGAGTGTTCTTTTGGTTTTGGGTGCAAACTCTTCTAATTTGATATCTCCTACAGAAGCTGCAAACGCAACTGTCAAAGGCGGTTCAAGCGAAACAACTTTCGCAAAGGGCGCTAACGAGGTTGATTTGGCAGGCGTTAGCTCGTCGGCTAAGATTGTGTTCAACCACATTGGCAAAACTGGCGAAATCAACGTCCTTGAAGCTAAGGCAGGCTGTGTTACAATTCAGGTTGACGGAAACGTTATCGAATTGTCTGACGAAGGCAGTTCTTATATCAGCAACGATTACAGCGAAATAAAGAAAGCTGACGCAGAAGCTGACCCTACAAAGGTGCTTTTCGCGTTGAAGGCCGGTTCTACTAAGCTTGTGTCTGCCACAAAGGTTTCTAACGCTAAGATCACTTCGAAAGCGATTGACACTGTGTTCGTTCTATAATTCATCAAAAAAATATTATTAATCATAAAATACAAATTGAATATGAAAAAGATTTTTCTTTTGATTGGTTGTGTAGCTCTTATGGCAAGCTGCGGTAACAAGGAAAAGGCAAACGATGCCGCTGTATCAGAACAACCTGCAGTAGAAACAACTGCTCCAGCTCCTGAAGCTGCAGCTCCTGCTGTTGAAGCTGCTCCTGCATGTGAGTTCGCTCAGGAAAACGCTCAGAAAGCTAAGTCTTTCGGATTGCGTCAGGACGAAGGCAAGTGGATTCTTAACTACAAGAATATCAATGCAGAAGGTGCTGAAGAAGGTGATTTGCAGAAAATCGAGTTGGCTGAAGGTACTGAAACTGTGATTCTTAACGAAGGCGCAGCTTCTAAGATTGACTTCGCTTCTTTGGAAAAGTCAGTTTTGAACAACAAGATTGTTAACCTTTGGTTGAAGGACGGCAAGATTGCTCACATCGAAGAGATTGCTCAGTAATCACTATACACAGATAAAGTTTTGAGAAGGCGGCCTTGTGTCGCCTTCTTCTTTTTCTCCCGAAAAAAGACACAAAAAAACTTGCCCTTGAAATAAAGGCAAGTTACTCTTTTTATTAAGGTAATCCTACAAAGCGTTCTGAACCAATTTCAATCTTTGAAATTTACAAAACGAATTTATAGAAGTTGCCTCAACTTGAAGCGCTCCTATTTGTCTTCCATAAACATCTTGTTTGTAACGATGTGCGCAACAATCCCTGCAACAAAAAGGAATCCGGCAGTACCCAACATAAAGTTAGACTGCATACCAAAATAATAAAGTGCCAACACCAACACTCCTAGAAGCACTAAAATGATGCCGAGGTATCTCAAAAATTTGTTCATCTTATATAACTTTTAATTATTATCAAACTTCGCTATGCAAATAACGTAAATATTTTTCCTTATTCAAAAAAAACAGACGGAAAAAATTGCGTTTGTTCGCTTTTTTTAAGAAAAAACTTGCAGTCTGCACTTTTGACATTGCTTATTTTGCATATCTAAACGAAAAGTTACCACACACAAGTAATCTTCCCGCCATCAAAAAAGTTTATAATATTGCGTGCGGCAAAGCGGCTCATCTCAATTCGCGCGTCAATTGTGGCTGTGCCATTGTGAGGAGCAAGCACCACATTGTCCAACGTCAACAGTTGCGGGCAAACAGCAGGCTCGTTTTCAAACACATCTAAGCCAGCAGCTCGTATGGTTCTGTTTTTTAGAGCGTCGGCAAGAGCTTGTTCATCCACTACCGGACCTCGTGCGGTGTTTATGAGAATTGCGGAGGGCTTCATCTTTTTCAGAGCATCAGCGTCTATCAAGTGACGAGTCTCATCTGTTAGCGGAACGTTCAGAGACACAAAATCAGACACGTTCAGCAGTTCGTCGAGCGTGCTGCAATATGTCGCATTGCCAGCCTCCGTCTCTCTCCTGTTATGATACACCACCTTCATGCCAAACGCCTCTGCACGTCGGGCTATGGCCTTCCCTATTCTGCCCAGCCCCACAACACCGAGCGTCTTTCCGTTCAGTCCCACCCCAAGATTCTCCATCACGCCCCATTTAAGTCCGGAGGCAGCATCTCGCAATTTTCTGTCGCACTCCGACACTCGCCTTGCGGTAGCCAGCATCAGAGCAAAAGCCATCTCGGCGGTAGGCTCTACAACCGGGTCGGGCGTGTTAGTCACCATCACACCTTTCTCTCTCGCATATTCAAAATCCACATTGTTAAACCCCACGCCAAAGTTTGAAATTATTTTGAGTTGTTCCCCCGCATCAATTATCTCTTTGTCTATCACAAAGTTAAACATGGAAAGAAGAGCATCGCACTCCCCCACACGTTCCAAGACCTCCGCTTTTGAGAAAGAGTCGTTTTCCGGGAAAATCAGTTCAAAATCCTCTGTCAGTTCTGCAAACCCTTCTCTCGGAAGGTTATAAGTGATTAAAATCTTTTTCTTCATCGTCTTCAAATTGTTAAGCAAGCCACAATATTACTAAAAAATTTCAAAGGTCTCACCTAAAAGCTCCTTAAAAATCATCTCTATCTAATTTATATAAGTTGCCTTAGAAAACTTTAAATGAAAGAACCTTGGAAATACCCCGGAAAAGACTTGCATATATCATGGATTTTTGCGAATATTGCATATAAGTAGAAGATTTAGGACCATAGGCAAATGAGGTCCGGTCTCTTTTTTCGTAGGAATGTGTGTATAACACAACAAATCAGTTTTTTATGCAGGATATTATCCATCTTTTGCCAGATTCGGTAGCGAATCAGATTGCGGCGGGCGAAGTAGTTCAAAGGCCTTCATCTGTGATAAAGGAGTTGGTAGAAAATTCGATAGATGCAGGAGCAAAACATATACAGATAATCATCAAGGATGCCGGGCGAACCCTTATTCAGGTTATAGACGATGGAAAGGGAATGTCGGAGTCTGATGCTCGGCTTGCCTTTGAACGGCACGCAACTTCTAAGATTAAGAGCGCAACAGACCTGTTTTCGCTTTCTACAATGGGCTTTCGCGGCGAGGCGCTCGCGTCTATTGCAGCGGTGGCTCAGGTGGAATTACGTACCCGTCAAAGTGACAGCGAACTAGGGACGCTCATAGAGATTGCCGGCGGAAAGGTAGAACGGCAAGAACCAGTTTCTTGTCCGGCTGGAAGCAATTTCGCAATAAAAAATCTTTTTTTCAATATACCGGCACGCAGAAAATTCCTTAAATCAAACACAACGGAGTTTCGCAAAATAGAAGAGGACTTCCTGCGCATAGCGCTGGTCTATCCTGACGTGAGCTTTGAGCTTTGGCATAACGATAGCGAGTGTTATCATCTTAACAGTTCTTCTTTGCGAGAGCGTGTCATAAACGTGTTTGGCAAGGGCATAAACCAGAACTTGCTTAAAATTGACGTGGAGACTTCCGTTGTGAAACTTCACGGCTTTGTAGGGAAGCCGGAAACCGCTAAGAAGCGTAACGACAAGCAGTATTTCTTCGTGAACGGACGTTTTATGAAACATCCGTATTTCCATCGTGCCGTGATTCAGGCTTACGACAGAATGCTACATCCGGACACATCGCCAGACTACTTCATATACCTTGAGGTTGACCCAAACACGATAGATGTTAATATCCATCCAACAAAGACGGAAATCAAGTTTGAGAACGAAATGGCGATATGGCCTATCATCCTTGCCTCCGTTAAAGAGGCTTTGGGCCGTTTCAACATCATGCCGTCTATCGATTTTGACCAGGAGGGAAGCGTCAGCTTTCAGCCTATGACGATGGAGACTCGCAACAACGTCAAGCCTCCGACTATAAGCGTTGACGTAAATTACAATCCTTTCAAGACTGGCGAGGGGGCCTCTTATTCACCATCTCACAGTTCTAAGAAGGCAAACTGGACAGACCTGTACAACGATTTTGAGAGCGGACGAGGGACACCGGTGTCTGACGGCTGCTTTGACCTGCCTTCTAAAATCTCGATGGAGAATTATGGTTTGTCTGGAGATTACGAGGCAAACCTTCCTTCGTCATCAGCCGGCAATGACTTTGAAAGCGCAGGACTGAAGTTTGAGGGCGAAGAGAACACCTCGGAGTATTTCCAGTTCAGAAACAGATATGTGCTCACACCTGTGAAGTCCGGACTGATGTGCATAGACCAGCACAGAGCGCATGTGAGAATTTTGTATGATACTTATCTGAACAATCTGAGACAGAAACGTTCGGTCTCTCATAAGCTGCTTTTCCCTGAGATTTTGGAGCTGATGCCTTCGGAGTCTATGATTCTGGCCGACATTAAGGAGGACTTGCAGTATTTTGGCTTTGACATTTGCAGTTTTGGCCCGAACTCTTATTCTGTGAACGGCGTGCCGTCCGAAACGGACAATGTTGACGTTAAAGAGTTTATAATGAAAATGATAGATGCTGCAAAAGAAGGAATAGGCAAAGCCAAGGAACAAGTGCTTGAGTCGATGGCTCTCTCTCTTGCTCAGTCTGTTTCCCTGAAAGCAGGTAAAAAGTTGCATTCAAAGGAGATGGCAGAACTGGTCAACAGTCTTTTTGCGTCTCCAGAACATACCGCAACCCCAGATGGCAAACCTATAATATCAATTCTGACAGACGATGATTTTGAAAAGATGTTTAAATAGATTAAATAAGAACAGGCTTTTTAGACTTGCTTGTTGTGTGGCGATTTTCGCTTTGTCTTCATGTTCTAACCCTTTAGACGAAGTTGAATTCCGCTATGATGTGATTTCGGAGAACAGTGTTGCGGTGAATGGCTTTTCTTTTAAAATCAAAACAATGTCAAATTTTAAAGGTCATGTGATAGAAAATTTGGAAATACCTTCGAAAGTGAAAATTGAAGGGAAAAAATATAAAGTTGAAAAAATCAAATGGATAGGAAGCGGCCAAGTGAAAAGAATAACTATTCCGAACACTGTCACTAGCATCGAAGACGGAGCTTTTGCAGGATGCGGCAGTCTTATTTGTATGGAACTGCCTAATTCAGTGACAAATATAGGGAAAGAGGTTTTCCGTGGATGCCTCTTCCTTACTAAAGTAACAATGCCAAACACGATTGAAAGCATTGGTGACAGGGCATTCTGGGGTTGTTCCGCTCTTAACAATGTGACAATACCAAATTCGGTAACAAGTATTGGAAACTATGCTTTTAGTGACTGTGACGCTCTTAATAATGTGATGATACCAAATTCTGTAACAAGTATTGGAGATTCGGCCTTTGGGGGCTGTAACGCTCTTAAAACAATTACAATAGATGCAGAAACTCCGCCTATAGGAACTTGTATTTTTGCATACACCCCAATAGAGACCATCTATGTCCCGGCTGCGTCTGTAGAGAAATATAAAGCCGCAGAAGGTTGGAGTGAGTATGCGGATAAAATTAAGGCAATTCCTATAAATTAGCGTGAGCTCGATGAAATCTGCGTTTAGGCAAATTTATCGAGCTCAAACAACTTATTTAGCAATTTCAAACTTAGTCTTCTGACCCTTTATTTTTTGTCCGCTTATACGTTTTATCAAATCTTTTATAAGATTTGCTTTTACTGCCACAAGCGAGAACTGTTCCTTGACCTCTATCAGCCCAAACTCCTCCTTTAGCAATGCCCCTTTTTGGAACATAAAGCCAGCCACGTCAGACTTGCTTATCTTGTCTCTTTTGCCCTTGCCGATATACAGAGTTTCCCATTCTGGCTTCTTAGGCAACCTTGCGTTTTCATCTAACAAAAACTCTTCCATCTCGTTTGTGATAAAGTCTGGAATTTTGTCCGCTTCGTTAAGAATCACAAACGCAGAACCATCAGCAAACATACGGGCTGTACGTCCGTTACGATGCGTAAAAGCCTCTTCCGAGGTTGGCAGATGATAATGAATCACATTCTGAATCTCCGGGATATCCAGTCCGCGAGCGGCAAGATCTGTCGAAATCATCACATAACGGCTTCCGTTTCTGAAAAGGCAGAGAGAGCGTTCCCTGTCTATCTGCTCCATTCCGCCGTGAAAAGTTTGACAAACAACGCCTTGCTTTTCGAGGAATACGGCAACCCTATCAACAGCATCTCTGTGGTTGCAGAATATCAAAGTTGATTTATTACCAAGCGTGCATATCAGTTTCAGCAAAGTCTCCAGCTTATCTTTTTGCGGAGACATCACCTTTCTTATTTTCAGTTTTTTAAGCGACTCATCCTTTTCAAGGAAATTTACTTTCGACGGATTTCTCAGTCCTGTGAAAGAAGGTATCTCAACCGCTTCTGTAGCAGAAATCAGCATCTTGAGCTTCACCGCACGGAGATTCTCCGCAATATGCTTCATCTCGTCCGTAAAGCCAAACTCCAGCGACTTGTCAAACTCGTCCAGCACCAAAGTCTTTATGGTGTCTGTCTTCAGTCTGCCAGCATCTATATGGTCACATAGTCTTCCAGGAGTTCCCACAATCACATGAGGCGGGTTTTTCAGCAGATTCTCCTCCGTCTGCATATTATGGCCTCCGTACAGACACCCTGCGCGCACGCCAGAGCCCATTGATTTCAGCACATGCTCTATCTGAATAGCCAGTTCGCGAGACGGAGTTACAACAAGTGCCTGTGTTGCCTGTTCGCAAGTCTTCACCGACATAACCAACGGAATAAGGAACGCGAGCGTTTTCCCGGAGCCTGTAGGCGAAAGCAATATGATGTCCCGTCCTGCCTGACAACGTTTCAGCATAGTTTGCTGCATCTCGTTCAGTTCCCTTATCCCTACGTTCTGGAGTATCTTGTTTACGAATGTTTCGTTGTTCATTTTTTGCGATTAAGAAAAAGACAGAGACGCAAAGAATCTTCGTGCTTTTGCGTCTCTGCCATTATATTTTAAATTAATTATTTTTTACACATAAACTTCTTTGCTCCGAAGAACAGACCTATTGGCAAGAAGAAAATGAAGAAAAAGATAAAGGCAGTTAGCCAGTCATTGGCCACAACCAGTTTCCCATGTTCAGACGCATCCAGCGGTTCCTCGAACGCAGGAATATTCTTAGCGCTCCATTTATTAATCACAACACCCTCCTTGATAAGCACCAAACCAGGGTTAGAGCGCACGATTGTCTTCAAAGTGATTTCGTCAGTATTCACGAATTTATATTCCGCATTATACTTTGTCTTGAAATTTTCAAGTTCCTCGCTTTCAAGACCAGTATTTGTCAGACAGTAAAATCCGTATCCGTTATTTTGTGCAAACTGGTACACGTCATTCACTTTTTGACTGAAAGCAGTATCTGTCTTATCAATTTTGGAGCATACAACAAGGAACGAGTAGTTAGGGTCGGCTAACACATCTTCTGTCAAGTCGCCCATATCAATGTCGTCCATAGTGAAGTCATGGATTGGCGGCTCATAACCTTTCTCCACAAGTTCGCTGATAGTCTCCACATGTTTCCATGTAGTATCTCCCTTAGGGTAGTTTTCAAGGGTGAACTCTTTCTGCTGCCCGTCCTTTTCGTAGATGAATTTAGTCTCATACACATCCGGTTTAGCATCTTCCGGAACAGCCATAGCCTCAGGCATGTTTGTGCCTATCTTGTAAGGGCGGAAGTCTATTATCGGAAGATTTTCCAAACAATAGTAAGAAGTGAAGCACATAAAGATAAACGAGTACGCCACAATTCCGATTTCCGTGCTAAGACTATACTTGCTATTGTCAGAGTCTCTCCATAAATATACGATTACAGCCATAACAGAGAACACCACGTTTTTCCAGAAAGTTTCCCAGTTGCTGATTTTCAAGGCTTCGCCAAAACAACCGCAGTCTGTAACCGGATTGTATATTGCGATGTATAAAGTTAGCGGAGTCATTACAGCCATGAAGAGCAATGTGCAGATAGCAGTCCACTTCAAACGCAGGCCAAACAATAAGGCTACTCCAAGCACAAACTCGGCGATTGAAAGCAGAGTAGAGCCGATGAAAGCCAGAGGAATAAGGAAATCCCAGCCGAACGCGACAAGATAGTCCTCTACTTTGTATAGCCCGCCGAGCGGGTCAATTGCCTTGGCAAACCCTGAAAAGATAAAGACGCACCCTAAAATTATACGGCACACAAGCACCGTTCTGCGTCTGAAGGTCTCATTGTTAAAAAATTGCAGCATATTTTTATAGTTTTACATATTCGAATCACAAAGATAAAATTTATATTTTGATTTCCATCCTTAAATTTTGTTAAAAGAATCAGACTCGCCATCAGGAATACCATTTGCGGCAGTGCTTCTCCATCAGCAGATCTCCATTATCGTGCTGTTAAGCATGATCCACACAAAATACCTTAACCCTTTGCCTATGAACATAAAAAGAGCGACAAGCCATGCGTTGCACCTCATGAACCCTAGCACTATGGCTATTACGTCTCCAACAACCGGAAGAAACGTGAGCATAGCGAGAAACACACCTCTATGCCTCATCCAGTAACGGACTTTGACAAACTGACGACGGCTGACTTTCAGATATTTTTCAATCCAGTCCTGCTTGCCCATCAGCCCAATAAGGTAGCAGGTCATTCCTCCAAGCGTATTGCCTATCGTGCACCACCAAAGGCACATCCATGCGTTTAGACCGAACGAAAGCAGTGCGGAAAGAACTACTTCCGAGCTTATGGGAAGAATTGTTGCAGCAAGAAAAGATGCGATGAAAAGGCCAAAATAGCCGTAATTAGCCAAGTCTGCAATGTCAAAACTAAACGCTTCAAACATTTTTGAAACTCAAATTAAGTATGAAATATGCCGTAGAGACCGCAAGGTAAACCCACAGCAGAATTTTCACTATTCGGGCGTAAGCGTAATTAAGCGTGAAAAAACGTCCGACAATGAAACTCGAAAGCACAATGACAAGCCCGCCCATGTTAAAAAGCCCGCCAGGCACAAACAGTGTGACCGCCAATGCAAATGTCAAAGAGGTCAGAAAGTATGAGAACATACGTTGCGGACGGATATTCTCCTGCGAATTTGTCACAATAAGATTTATGACCGAGACGAGCAGAAGCACCACATTCACTCCTAAATATATGGTTGTAAATATGTTATCAGGCAAAAAACATTGGAGTGAAAAATTACAGTCTATCGGGAAATGCAGTTTCCCATCTATGAAAAACAGCCACATAAGTCCGTAAAGATACGGAACAAAGGCTCCGATGACTGTTGCCAAAATGGTTCTCAAGGAGAACATGTTGAAGCTTAAAGCAAAACTCCAGAAAGGTAGCACCAATATCAGAGCAAAAGGATACACAAGCGACGCGAGGGCTATCAGCATCCCTACGTTAAAGGCAAAGTGTATGCGTTCGGTGACACACATCTTGCAGGCCGAGTTTATGGCCAAAAGCAAAAGCGTCGTGACTAAAGCCGCCGACGTAAATTCATGAGGAAGCAGAAGGCTCCCGCTAATGACAAAAAAGAATGTGGGCAGAACAGTTCTGGTCTTTATAAAAAGAAACACATCGTTCATCCTTAGTATGAAGAACGAAACTGCCGCAAATATCACAAAGTTTATGATTTTGCCGACAGACTGGCTCAATCCTGCAAAAGTCAAGATTTTATCGATAAAAAACGAGCCTGACTGGCTCACGCTGCCTGTCTGGGAACAAAAAAACACGTCGTTCCACAATGCGGCCAATAATAATATGCAAATGATGTTATTCTTTGCGCAAGGAACTATTATGTCTGACCATCTGCGATTCTGCATCAGTTTTATTTTTTAGAGACGAAGGCTTAGGCAGATACGGAATCTGCTCCTAAGCCTTCGTCTTTTTGTTTTTGTTACAAATCAAAACCTATGTCCGACCTGAAATATTTCTTATCGTAATTGATAATATTAGCGTTCTTGAAAGATATTGCCAAAGCCTCGTCTTTCGTTGCGCCATAAGAAGACACCGCTATTACTCGTCCGCCGTTTGTGAGCAGTTTTCCGTTTTCAAGCTTTGTGCCTGCGTGGAAAAGAATAGAGTCCGTAACTTCGTCAACACCTGTCATCTCTTTATTCTTTTCATACTCTTCAGGATAGCCTCCGGACACGAGCATGACGCTAACCGCAAAACGTTCGTCTTCCACAAGTTCGCGTTTGCCAAGAGTGCCTGTAGCAACACCTTCAAGCAAATCCACCAAGTCAGACTTCACTCGAAGCATAACAGACTCGGTCTCAGGGTCTCCCATACGGACGTTGTATTCAATCACAACAGGTTCGCCTTTCACGCTTATCAGTCCAAGGAAAATAAATCCTTTGTAAACGATGTTTTCTTTCTTCAATCCCTGAATAGTTGGAATTACTATGCGCTCTTCCACCTTTTTCATGAAAGTTTCGTCAGCAAAAGATACCGGAGAAACAGAACCCATCCCGCCAGTGTTCAGACCTTTGTCGCCCTCGCCTATACGTTTATAGTCCTTTGCGACAGGAAGTATTTTGTACGAATCTCCGTCAGTCAGGACGAACACAGAGCACTCTATGCCAGAGAGGAACTCTTCAATAACGACAGTGGCGCTTGCAGAGCCGAATTTGCCTTCAAGCATGTTAGAAAGTTCTTGCTTAGCTTCGTCAAGGTCTTGGATTATAAGCACACCCTTACCTGCTGCAAGGCCGTCTGCCTTAAGCACATAAGGAGCCTCCAGTTCCTCAAGGAACGCAAAACCCTCTTCAACATTATCTTTTGTGAAACTCTTGTATCTTGCAGTCGGAATATTATGACGCATCATAAAGGCCTTAGCGAAATCCTTAGAACCTTCAAGCTGCGCGCCCTCTTTCGACGGACCAATCACTGGAATAGACTTCAGCTGCGCATCATTCTGGAAATAATCATAAACACCTTTCACCAACGGGTCTTCCGGACCAACAACAACCATGTTAATGCAATTCTCCACAACAAACTTTGCAATCTTAGGAAAATCATCTGCAGCGATGTTCACATTTTCACCCACAGAAGCCGTACCTCCGTTTCCTGGAGCTATAAATAGTTTTTCAACTTTTCTGCTTTGAGCTATCTTCCACGCCAACGCATGTTCGCGTCCGCCTGAACCTAAAAGTAATATCTTCATTTTCTTATCTTGTATTATCTAAATAACGTTAATGCTGCAGCGAAAGTTTAAGCACACCTGCAGTTTGTCGAGGCAATTTAAAACATAACTCCGATGCCTTAAATTGCTTTAAGAATCTCCTCTTCCGTGATTTTTTCAAATTTGTAACCTTCGGAAAGAAGAAACTCGATGGCTTTCGGAAGGGCGTACTTCATGTTCTCTTCTGCTTTTATCGAATCGTGAAACACGATAATAGAGCCGTTTCTCGCATATCGTTTCACCACATTCAGCACGTACTCTCCGCTAAGTTTCATGTTGTAGTCCCGCGTGATAACGTCCCACATAACAAATCTGAACTTCTTCGAAAGTTTCGTTCCTTGTCTTATTCTCAGATGTCCATGAGGCGGACGGAACAGATTGCTACGTATGTACGAGTCTGCCAGCTCCACATTCTCAACATATTTGCCCGACCTCACTTTAAATCCCTGAAGATGATTAAACGTGTGATTACCCACCGAATGCCCGGCACTCACAACCATCTTAAAAACCTCAGGATATTTGCGCACATTGTCTCCAACGCAAAAGAAGGTCGCCTTTATATTATATTTCTTTAACAAGTCCAAGACCCAAGGAGTAACCTCCGGAATCGGTCCGTCGTCGAACGTGAGATATACAGTTTTCTCTTTTTGTGGTAATCTCCAGACTGCACCCGGAATAAGTTTCCTGATGAAGTCTGGAGTCTGTTCTATCAACATTGTTAAAAATTGTATTTATTAGCAAAACCTGCGTAAAGTTCAACCTCTTTGTCCAGATCGTCCGCTATTTCAGTATTGCCCAATCGTCTTTCAATATCTGACAAGAAGTTCAGCAAAGACAGATACTGCTTGTAGTCGCTTGTGATGCCAAGAGACCTTGCCGGATTCTCAGAAGACTTTTCCGAAGGTGACAATCGCGAAGCCCTCTTGTCCACCATCTCGTAATACCATTTCAAGTACTGCAAAGACTTTTCAGAAAGTTCTGACGTGATTGCGTGAGCCTTTTCCTTTTTACCCAAGGCTTCGTACAGATTTGCGATGTAAACAGATCGGACATCGTGCGGCACTAATGCAGACGGAATAACTTTCTGACAGTAGTCCAGCACCTCTTCGGCCTTCTCATTCTTACCCTCGTTTATAAGACCTTCGGCAAGGCGGACAAACATGAATCTGTGCGTTGTAGCCATACGGATGTTATTTTCGTCCATATAGATGTCTGTGTTGCCCTTGTCAAGGCCGCCCCACTTGAATTTGTGCATCATGTTGTCGTACATCACATCTGTGTTCACGCCTCCGTCGTTTCCTCTGAAATTGACAGGCACAAGACGGTTTGCCATACCTTCCAGCTGGAAATAACGTCTAAGGCCAAGTTCCTCACCGCCAGAAACAGCAAAGTAGATAGGACGCTCCCAGTTGTTATTTGCCAAAAGGTCAAGAATGACAAGCTCATGTTTGCCGATGTAACTTTTGTTCTTCAGATCTATTTCAATCCGCTTCACAATATTCTTTGCCAATTCAGGCCTTACAGTTCCTGAATTTACCGCCGCAGCTGAATCTATGTCGAGAGTCAACCTATCAGACAATAAGATGTCATATTCCGGACGAAGTCCCAAACGCGCTTTCAGCTCACCCATCTTCTGTTTCTCAGTTGTGAACAGTTTCATCGCAAGTCCTAAATCTAACGACTCAAGCTTGTTTGAAACATAGACAACATCTTTCTTGCCATTTGAATAGTCAATAGGGAGAAGACTCATCGGCAGCGGGTCAGATTCGTACGTCTGCTTCTGCATCTGCTCAACGTACCAATCCATCTGCAGATAACTGAGGTTTGCCACGCGCACATCCGTTCTGCAACCTTCCACCTCCTGATTGTACCATAGAGGGAAAGTGTCATTGTCTCCGTTTGTGAATATAATCGCATTAGGAGCGAGAGACAACAGATAGTTCTGGCCGTAGTCGCGTGCAGTGTAACGATTGGAGCGGTCGTGGTCATCCCAGTTCTGAGCAGCCATGAGAGCCGGAACAGGAATACACAGCAATGTAGCTATCGCCGCCGCTATTTTATTATTCTTCAAGAACTTGTACAAGAAATCCATTACAAAAAGCACTCCAAACCCAATCCAGATACAATATGCGTAGAACGAACCTGCATAAGCGTAGTCTCGCTCACGAGGCTGGTAAGGAGTCTGGTTAAGATATAGCACAATAGCCAATCCCGTCATAAAGAAAAGAATCAGCGTAAGCCAGAAACTTTCCATACCCTTCTTGCCCCTGTTAAATTGGAACAAAATACCTAAAATACCTAAGATAAACGGAAGGAAATAATATGTGTTTCTTCCCTTATTATTCTTAAGTTCATCAGGGAGGTTGGTCTGGTCTCCGACAAGCATATTATCTATAAAGCTGATACCGCTTATCCAGTTACCATTTGTAATCTCACCATGACCTTGTATGTCATTCTGTCGCCCTACAAAGTTCCACATAAAATACCTCCAGTACATAAATCCCACCTGATACTTGAAGAAGAACTTCAAGTTTTCAGAGAACGTAGGCACATTCTTTCGAGCCAAATTTCCGCTACGGTCTCTGTAAGAGAATGTTTTCCCCTCTATGTTAGCCCAGCTCTTGTATGCGCTAACGTGATTAGGATTGTCGCTATGCATACGAGGGAAGAACATTTCGTAGTCGTAATGGTACTTCTTCTTATGGTCATAGGCCTCATAACTATCCTTCTCTTCGTCAGACACCTTGATTTTCTTCGCCCATATAGCTTCTTTTTCTTCGATGTTGTAATCACCGTTTCTCTTTCTTTCCAGGTCCGAAGCGTAACTCTTTCCGAACAGAAGCGGAGTGTCTCCGTACTGGTCACGGTTCAAATAACTTTTGAGCGTGAACACATCGTCTGGAGAGTTCTGGTCCATAGGAGGATTCGCAGACGAACGTATAACTACAACCGCATACGAAGAGTAACCAATCAAGATTACAGTAAGGCACAGAACTATCGTATTCAGATGAATCATTGTCTCTCTTCTCTCTATAGAGAACAGCCATACAGCCAACACCAATATCAAAACTATGCCGAGAAAAACCTTCCCGCCAAAGAACGGAATGCCAAGCAACGATACTGAAAGCAAGAAAGACAGCTTCTGTAGTATAGGATTTCCGTTTTTATCGCTAGTCTCGTAAATAGACCACACAAGGCTAGATATAAGCAAGATGGCATAGCATAGAGTTCCAGTGTTGAAACTGAAGCCAAGCACATTTACGAACAATAGTTCAAACCAGCTCGCCACTTCTACGAAGCCAGGCACTATACCGTAAAGAATTGCGGCAAGCACCCCAACCGATATTAGCAATGTGATTATCGACCCTTTCAAGGTTGTTTTGTACTTGCGGAAATAGTAAATCAGGCACAAAGCCGGGATTGTCAGCAAGTTAAGCAAGTGCACTGCCACCGAAATACCCATAAGGTAAGCAATGAACACAATCCACCTGTTTGCGTGCGGCTCGTCCGCCACGTCGTCCCACTTCAGCATTGCCCAAAACACAACAGCGGTAAACAATGAAGAAAAGGCGTAAACCTCCGCTTCTACAGCAGAAAACCAAAATGTATCAGAGAATGTGCAGGCCATAGCACCAACAAATCCGGCACCAAGCACTCCAATCGTCTGTCCTAAATTCAAGTCAAAAGAGTGACCTACAAGTATCTTGCGGGCAAGGTTTGTAATCGTCCAGAACAGGAACATGATGCACAATGAGCTGCAAATTGCAGAAAACGAGTTCATCATCAGTGCCACCTGCGACTGGTCTGCCGCCATCAACGTAAATAAGCGTCCGACTAACATAAAGAACGGTGCTCCGGGCGGATGCCCTACTTCCAATTTGTCTGCAGTGGCTATAAATTCTCCACAGTCCCAAAAACTTGCAGTTGGCTCAACCGTCATCAGATAGACAACCGTAGCAATTGCAAATGCAATCCAACCGCAAATATTGTTAAACAGCTTGAACGATTTCATTAAAAATACCTGTTTTTCCGTTTAAAATTAAAATTCTATTCACACAAGTCGCAAAGATAAATAAAAAAAGAATCTAGAACAAAAGGTTCGTGCATTTTTTTGTGCGGTTTCATTCGGCTCAGGTTAGTTTAATAACGATGCATATTTTTTGCTATTTTCTTCATAATTTATGGAAGTTGGTTTATATTTGTCGTAATTAAACCATAAAAGTAAAACAATGAATTTATTATCTAAATTATCGATTTCAGGTATTTGTGTATTTTCACTACTCGCCGTTAGTTCGTGCGAAGACGAATATATCACAAACGAGTACATCACGAATGAGTACATCACAAACGAATATGTGTATAACAGAGAGTATTACAGCACAGTTCTCTCTCAGCAACAGCCTGTCACAAAAGATCTTAGGCCTGCGTTTTTGAAGGCTGGCGACACTGTGGCTGTTGTTGCGACCTCTAATGCTGTTACAGAAAGCAAGGTGAAGAGCGGAATTGAGGTGCTGAAAAGTTGGGGACTTCATGTTATTGAAGCGGAGAATCTTTATGCCGTGGACGGACGTTATGCGGGGTCTATGGGTGAACGTATAGAAGGATTGCAAAAAATCATTGATAACAAGAGCGTTAAGGCGATAATTGCGGCAAGGGGCGGATATGGCTGCGCACAAATTATGGATAAGGTTGACATCAGGCCTCTTGAAGACAGCCCTAAATGGTTTGTAGGCTATAGTGATGTCACGGTTTTGCATACGGCCTTGAACAATATGGGAATAGAGTCTATACACGGAGCGATGGCGGTTGACCTGTCATCTAACGCCACAAGCAGCGACGCGCTAAAAAAGGCTCTGTTCGGAGAATGGAGCGAAGTCTCTATTCCGACAAACAGCAATTGCATCGAAGGTTCGGCAGAGGGGCGTCTGGTTGGCGGAAATCTTGCGATTATATATAGTCTTGGCGGAACGCTTTTTGACTTGAACACCAAAGACGCAATTTTGTTTATAGAAGATACTGGCGAATATAATTATAGTCTGGACCGCATGCTGACAAATTTGAAGCTGAGCGGCAAACTGGATTCTGTAAAAGGAATTGTTGTCGGGCAGTTTACAAAGATGACGCAGGGAAGCGACAAGAGTGTGGAAGAGATTATTAAAGAGAAGGTTGGTGATTTAGGGATTCCGGTTATGTACGGTGTTGATGCAGGACACGGGTCTCCTAATTTGCCTTTGTATTTGGGTCGGTCTGTAAGCCTGAACATTAATTCGTCAACTGCAACGTTGAGTTTCAAGTAAATAAAAATAGGGAGCGTCAAAGCGACGTTCCCTATTTTTTTATGATTTTCATTCCGATAGTTTGTCACACCCTGTAAACATGTTTTCATAACATCTTATTTCTAAATTTTCAGTTGGCAACTTAGGCTTCTTTTTCAATCTGCTGCAATTCATGAACATCTCTTCGTAGCATGATTGAGCTAATTTTTTCCAATAAATGACAACTCCGTCTTCCTCTGCTGTTACGCAGAAGAAGTTGCTTGCTATTACTCTATTTACGCAAAAGCTAAATAAAAAACAAATTAAGTTTTCTTATACAATTGTTTTTTTTACGCATAAATACTAAACATTCCTTAAGTTTATAACTTGCATTTTTCTAATACTTCGTCTATTAATTTGATTAGCTTTTTAGAAAAGTCGTGTGTCAGTTTGGGACTCTCTATAAGCCCATTGTCAAGACATTGCATCACCTCTTCCGCTTCAAATTCGTATCCGTTGCATCTTATTTCAAAAGATTCGCAACTTTTGTTTTCCGGAGTTACAATTTCTAAATCTGTAGGCATGTGGAACATACGTTTAAGAGTGCACTTGCCGTTTGTGCCGTAAATCGTAGCTTCGGTGTCCAAGTTGCAGGCAAATGTAGATGTAAGCTGGCTTATCACGCCATTTTTATGTTTCAGAATGACTGCGGTTGTCATATCTACGCCCGTAGGAGCCTGCTCCGAGAGCACTTTTATTTCCGTAGGATAACCGAACAGGAACAGCGACAAGAACAGAGGATAGATGCCAATATCAGGCACAGAACCACCGCCTTGTTTCGGGTCGAACAGACGGCTTGTTTCTTTATATTCAGCTTTAAAGCCAAAATCAGCGCGCAGCAGCGCCGGCTCTCCAACCTTACCGCTTTCCAGAATGTTTTTGAACTTGTTTACAGAAGGAAGAAATCTGCTCCATAAAGCTTCCATAAGGAAAAGTCCCTTCTCCTTTGCTTTGTCGGTCATTAATATGACTTGTTCATAATTTGAGGCGAAAGGCTTTTCGCAAAGCACATGCTTCCCTGCTTCAAGGCACATCATCACGTGCTCAAAATGCAAAGTGTTTATTGTGCCAATGTAAACAACGTCAACATTATCGTCAGCAAGCATCTCTTTATAAGAGCCATACGCCTTCTGGATGCCGTTCTGTGTTGCGAAGTTTTCAGCTTTATTTAAGTCTCTTGCCGCAACCGCGTAGCAGCTGGCGTTTTCAAGAGTTTTTAATCCGGCAACAAATTTTTCAGAAATGTGTCCGGCTCCCAATATTCCCCAATTGTAAACTTTAGAATTCATTTATACTTTACTTTATGTTGTTTATATAGCTGTCAATACAAAG
This sequence comes from Paludibacteraceae bacterium, assembly GCA_017632345.1. Classification (GTDB taxonomy): domain Bacteria; phylum Bacteroidota; class Bacteroidia; order Bacteroidales; family Paludibacteraceae; genus RGIG9379. The sequence goes on along the minus strand of JAGBRL010000011.1, from coordinate 123,005 downwards.
TCCGCCTAAGGCTTCGCTTAGACGGACTAAAAAAGATATTGTTTTTTTATCGAGAAAGATAATTTACTATACTCTTGCGATTCACAAATAGGATTGTAGCGAACAGCCCTATGATGAATACAATAAGCGAGAACTTCACAATAGTTGAAAAAGGTTTGTTTGTCACCTTTACTACAGAAAGGTCACTTGCCATTTTTACAGGTTTGTATTTGACATCTCTTATCCATTCTAAAGTCTCTTTTTCTTTTTCCAGAGCAAGAATGTCGCCATGATACAATCTTTTATCTTTTTCTGCGAGCATCAAAGTGCCGTCAAAGGCAATACGCGACTTGTTATCTTTGAAATATTCCAGACGACGCAAGCTGTCCAGAAGGAAAATTTCATTTTCAAAGCTAAGTATGCGCTCCTCAAGCTGCCCCATGCGTATAGCATTCATGTTGTCTATATATTCATTGTTTTCAATGTGCTTTATCAGAGCATCTTGAATAGTTGAAATCAATGATGAGTCAATCGTTACAACTTGCAGCAAAAGTCTATCCTGCATCTTGGTATAAGATGTGTCAGCATCCAAAGACTCAGTGTAGTCTATTCTGTCTGGCGAACCGTCGTTCAGATCGTCAATGTAAAAATAGGACTTCACAGCACCTATTTTCACAGCCTGATCAATAGGCAAATCGAGCGTTCGGCTCAATGACCTGAAATCTTCGTTCAAACAATATGAATTAAGGGAGCTCAGAAGTCTGTTTATATAAAACGCGTCCCCCACATTTATCTTCATTTCAGACTCGGCCACAAACGCTCTGTTTGACGGACGGCTCCAAAATATTCCAAATACGACACCCAACAGCAGGAACACAATCATAGCCGCTTTATTTTGGAAAATAAATCGGCAAATCCACATTGCACATGTTTTAATGTTGGACAATAAATTTAAAAAAAACCTGTACGCCGCTCTCAGGATTTCAAATAAGTCCAATTCTTCTTTCTCTTTTTTTTCCATCTTTATATATGTTTATTATTTTCGTTTAATCCATTTTTCCGGGTTTTGCAAGTCCTTCTCTTTCCATATTTGGAAGAAGATTGTAGCCTTGTTCTTGTTGTCGCTGTCCTCGAAGATTTTGCCGATCTTCTGTCCCCTTGCAACCTTGGAGCCTACTTTCACGTATATGTCTGTCAAATTTGCATACACGGTCAAGTAATTTCCATGTCTTACAATCACAGCGTTGTTATTCCCTGGTATCGAGAACCTTTGTGTCACTTCTCCCTGATATACACATCTTGCTTCAGAGCCTTTGGGCGCGGTGATGTATATGCCTTTGTTGTTAGTAGTGACATTCTTCAGCACAGGATGGGTCTGATTGCCGAAATGACCGGTAATAGTCCCGTTCTGCACAGGCCACATAAGCAGTCCTTTGTTTTTCACAAACCTTGCCGTAAGGTCAGAGTCTGTTGTCGCAGCAGCCGTTTTCTTTTTGTTGGAAGCTGCGTTTGTTTTCTTAGACTGCTTGCTTTTAGCCTGTTGCTTTTTCTTTCGTTCTGCTTCAGCTTTGGCCTCCTGCGCAATCATGCTCTGAATCTTTTGATCCAGCTGAGCTGCCTTTTTCTGCTGCTCTGCCAAATCTTTCTTCAGTTCCTTTTCTCTCTTCTGCAACGAAGCCACAAGTTTATTCTGCTTGTCCTTTTCGTTGATTAGCCGGCTCTGTTCCCTCTCTCTCTCGCTCAGCAGCTTGCGGGATTCCTTTTGCGTCTGTTTTAACACCTCCCGTTTGTCAAGCAGTTCGCGTTTTGACTGATCAATCTCCTCTGCCTGCTTTTTACGCAAAGTGGCAAATTGCTGTATGTAATTAAAACGTCTGTAGGTCTCTTGAAAAGACGATGCAGACAACACGAACATAAGACGGCTGTAAGAGTTGTTCTTGACGTATGCGTGGTGAATTAAGTCAACATACTCCTCTTTCGCCTGTTTGTAACCTAATTCCATGCCAAGAATCTCTTCGTTCAGCCCCAAAATCCTGTTTTCGAGATTGGTCAAATCTTCGTTTTGTTTTGCAATAATAGCATTTCTTTTTCGAATATCACTATTAAGACGCTCAATTTCTCGCAAAGTTTGTTTTGTTGTAAGTTTAGTTTTCGACAAATTACTGTCGATTTTCTTTAACTCACGATTGATTTTTGATTGCTGATTTTGCAAATTTTTAATCTCTTTTGTCTTGCTGGTCTGTTTTGTTGACGTTTTCTTTTTTGCTTTAGACGTGTTCTTTTTCGTCGTTTGAGCAGTTTTTTTCGTTTGCTGCGTGTTTTTTTGTGCAAAAACAGCCCCCGTCGAGCAAGCCACAGCTACCGACAATAACAACGCAAAGAACGTTTTCAGACCATATTTCCCAAACAAATTTGCCAAAATCAACCTAACAACTGAATTATCTCTTCCATTTCAACTTTCTGATACGATTCAGGCACCTTAAACTCAAAGTTTTTGTTAGAGTCCAACTCGATACCGTCATGCTTAATTCTAAATTTCGTCTTCTTGCCATTTTTTGTAGAGAAAGTCAGATCTATAACGCTTGGGAACCAAACTTGCCCAATTTGCGAGAATTGAGAATAGTTCCATTCAAGGAAATACCCTTCTGCGGTTGTGAGTATTTTACCCGAAAGCACCTTTTTTTGCGAATCAAGATAAAATTCTTGAGAAACGCTATTGTCAGACCGCTGCAACATTGTAAGTCCCGCTATATCAACAGACTTGAACATTGTGTCTGTCACCGCAGACGATTTGAAGTCAGACATATTAGGATACATAGAGCTGCCATAAATAAAGAGCCTGTTTGTCAATATAGCTTCAAAAGCGTTGTAATCAAGAGACAGGCCATACTTGGATTTCAAGTCTGCAAACGACTGGTCCAAGTAGCGTTTGCCTATTCGGTCTATTATTGTTACACCATGCTCATCTATCTTTAGACGGGCAAATTCCATTCCGGGAAACGGCATGATTGTGCAAAAAATCATACTATCTCTGGCTATACGCATAGTTCCGTTCAAAGAACTTTTGTTGCTGCTAGTTTCTATTGTAAACTCCGTCTTTTTCATGCTCAGAGTACGGAATGCTTTGCGAGTCTCCTTAGTAGATATGACACGTGGCTGGACAGCCTCCTTTTTTGCCTTACAACCCGCAAGACCCATGAACAAGGCTGCAACAACAAGCCAGACGCAATATTTTAAACTGAAACTTTTAATCATTTGCTTTCTATTTTATTTGTCAATATATTGTTGTTCTTCTATCTTTCTTTTTAAGAATGGAGACGCCTGACTCTCGTGACCATTCTTCAAAACGCCCATTTCATCGAGAGCAAACGCATTTCTCCACATTTTCACCGCCTTCTCTTTATCTCCGCTTTTGAATAATATATCTCCGTAATGCTCAAGCACCGCAACACTGTTCTCTCCTCCATTTTTCATTGCTTGCTCAATGTACAGCAGGGCAAGTGTATAATTCCCCTTTTTGAAGTATATCCATGCGTAAGTGTCCAGATAACTTGGGTTATTTGACTCCTCTTTAACAGCTTTACCGCTCATAAGCTCAGCTTTGTCAAGGTTGATACCCTTTTCTGAAAGATAATATGCGTAGTTATTCAAAACCATTATGTTATTCTCGTTCAGAACAAGTGCTGAGTCGTATGCGACAAACGCTTTGTCTGTTTCTTTCATCGACGAGTAAATGTCTCCAATAGCCCCCTGTACAAAAGACGCAAGTTCAAAACTGCTAGCAGATTTAAATGCCACGGTGGCTTTCTGCAACAACTCTATCGCCTCCGTGTTTTTCTTTTGTTCAATATATAAATCAGCCAAGTCATAGAGAAACTTTCCGTTTTCAGGGAAATGTTTCAATCCTTCCTTCAACACCGTTTCCGCTTTATCTTTATCGTTATTGCTCAAATGCCAGTCATACAAAACACCCCAACCAGCTTCGATGTCCGGATTTAGTTCAAGAGCTTTTTCCATATATTGCACAAATGCCGGACTGTTTTTCATCATCATAAATTCTGCATACCTCCAATAGCAAAAACTTTCCGAAGGGTGCATTTCTATCATCTCTTTAAAGATGTTGTCCGAAAAGTACGGCTCCATAATAGAGTCTGTGGCCACAGACAATATATTGTCCTTAAGTTTGAGGTCTGCATCTTTGTTTCTCAGCACATTAAGCAGATATTTCATACTTTTGCCGTACTCCTCTTTCTTTAGGTAGTAAGCCCCAATCTGGTTATTTATTATTGGATCGTTCGGGCTCTCCTTCAGAATCTTGTTGTATAATTTTATAGCCTGCTTATCTTTGCCCACAGCGGAGTACAAGTCCGCTTTCAGCACTTTGTGCTTAGTCTGAGTAGGATATGCGGCTATCAGTTTGTCTATCTCTCCGAATGCTTGCTTGTTTTTACCCATCTTGACAAGAAGTTTAAACTTCTCTACTGAAATCTGCTCGTTAATACCAACCGCATTCTCCAGTTTATTCCACGCCTCTACAGCCTTTGCGTACTCTTGCTGTCTCGTATATATATTGGCAAGATAGTAATAATTGTCGTGCCTCTTGGGATGACGGCGAATTATCTCTTCATAAGTTTCTGCCGCCTTGACATTTTCTGACGTGTTCAGATACAGATGTGCAAGTGCTTGCCTTACCCAGTAATTGTCTGGGTCCAGTTCAAGCGTAGTGTTCATATACTTTTTAGCCTTTGCGTACTTTCCTGCCGTAATGTTCATGTTTGACAACTCTGCTAAAACTGCTATATTCTCAGGGTCCATCGAATAGCAATAACACAGCAAGTCATGCGCCTCTGCAAAATTACCTTTGTTTTTCTGTTTAAGAGCCTCAAGATAACAGTACTGAACTTTACGTTTTTGATCTGACGTCTGTTCAGAATTTTGCACGCCAACACCCTTCGCGTCTGCCCCGAAAAGGGAGACCGAAGCAACTGTTGCCAGCATCAATATAGTTACAAGTCTTAACATACGTTTTGACAACTTTTGGGTGTTAGAGACTGCCTGTATGGCCAAAACCTCCTTCTCCTCGCTCTGTATCGTCGAGGTTGTCAGTCTCTTCCCACTCTACTTTTTCATATTTAGCTATGACCATCTGACATACTCTTTCTCCGTTTTTCACCATGAAAGTTTCGTTAGACAGATTCACAAGGATTACCTTTATCTCACCACGGTAATCTGCGTCTATTGTTCCGGGCGTGTTCAGCACTGTTACTCCGTACTTCGCCGCCAAGCCGCTTCGCGGACGTATCTGAGCCTCGTAGCCGTCCGGCAAAGCTATATGCAAACCAGTCGGTATCAATCTGCGTTCCAACGGTCTTAGTTCCACGTCACCGTCTGGCAAATTTGCTCGCAAATCCATTCCTGCAGACATTGCCGTCGCATATTCCGGCATCTGATGCTCCGACTTGTTTATTATTCTTACCTTCATCTTTATTTAGTTTGTTTTTCTTTTTTCATTATGCCAAAATAAGCCATTCCATCATAAAAAAGAGCTCTTTCTCCCTAAAAACGAGGATTGGCTTGCACATATTTAACGCTCTTAATTTGCGAATATAACATTTTTTCTTCAATTTTGAGAATAAGAAATCGCTTATTTTTTATTTTTGCGCGTTTTTCATAGTATTGCGGCTGTTTTATGATTGCCGCACTCCTAAAATTTTAACGTGGTTCTTTAAATGTAACCATATACTGATTGTATGGAAAAAAAGAATATTATTCCGCTAGAAGGTCTGATTCCTGGAGGTGAGTTGTTTAGGGATTTTTCGCCGAAGAATTTTGAACAGTATTCATCTTCTGGCGGCAATTTGATTTATGTTTTTGAAAACAAAGTCTTTGTACGGAACCTTTCTTGTTTATGCGATTTTTCCGAGATTTCTATCGATGAAATCAATGTTTTTTTGGAAAAATATGAATTGGAAAGAATGAACAGTTTCCCTATTTTTCATCTTTTGAAAGAGCGGAATGCGTTTTGGTTTTTGGCCAGATCTCGTCACAAAGAGAAAAACCTTGTTGCTGTTTTTGCAGACTACAGCCAAAAGCATTTCTGGATAGGGCCTAGGTTTGCGGAAGATGCTAAAAGCATTGTTTATGTGGAGCAGCGCGACTTGTTTGTTTATGTGCATGGAAGGCAGCTTTTAGCAGAAAATGGAAACGTGCGTAAACTTGTAGCGGAGGGATTGACGGACGACGAACTTGTTGGACTGCCTGTGGCTCGCAGCGAGTTCGGCATCTCTTCCGGATTTTTTGTTTCTCCTAACGGTAATTTTATTGCTTTTTACAGACAAGACAATAAACTTGTAAAATCAGCTCCCATGCCTCGTGTTGCTGAGCCAAGGTCTGCTCTTGACTCCGAGTTATATCCAATGGCCGGAGAGGAGAGCGAAATTGTTTCTATTGGAGTGTATTGTTTTGATAATGAAACTGTTGTGTATTATGAAGACAACAAAGACAATTATAAAACGTGTGTGTCTTGGGGCTCTGACGAGCGATTCCTTTATTTTTCGATTGTGAATCGAAATCAGAAAGAGTGCGACATCATCCGTTTTGATGTAATTACTGGTGTCCATAACCGCTTGTTTTCTGAATCGAGGCACGATTATGTTGAGCCTCAAAACCCGTTGTTTTTCTTGGACGACGGACGTTTTCTGAGAGTCAGCAGGACTGCTGGTTTTAATCATGTTTATTTGCATGATAAAGATGGTTCGTGCATCACACCTCTTACCAAAGGAGAATGGGAAGTGAGTCAAGTTTGCGGGTTTGACAGCAAGCTGGGTTTGATGATGCTTCAAGTAACTCTGCCATCTCCGCTTGACAGAAATATTGCTGTTGTGTCGGCCGACGGATTTTTTCAACTTCTGACATCTGACCATGGTTCGCATTCGGCAGTTTATTTGGAGGACGGTTATTGGCTTGATATATTTTCTGACTTGAATGAACCTCGAAAAATATCGGTGAAATCGTTAAGAAACAAGGAGGAGCATTGTCTGTTAAAGGCCGAAAACCCTTTGCGTGATTATCGTGTTCCTTTTGTGGAAACTGGCTGTATTAATATCAATGGAGACGATATTTATTACAGACTGTTCTTGCCGGACGATTTCGACAATGAGAGATTGTATCCTCTGGTGTTTTATGTTTATGGAGGCCCTCACGTGCAACTTATAAGGAATGAGTGGACAACAGGCTCTAAAGGTTTTGAGTTCATGATGGCTCAAAATGGATATGTGGTGTTTGAGATTGACCCTCATGGGTCTGATTGCCGTGGGCACGAGTTCGAGGCAAAAATATGGAGAAACATCGGCAAGGCTCAGCTGACTGACTATGCTGATGCGATGAAATGGCTACTTTCTGAAAAAAAGTTCATCGACAGAAATAGATGCGGTGTGTATGGCTGGAGTTTCGGCGGTTTTATGACGATGTCTCTTATGCTCAAGATGCCGGGGTTGTTTAAAGTTGGAATAGCGGGCGGCGCAGTTGTTGACTGGCGTAAATACGAAGTCATGTACACAGAACGTTATATGGAGACACCTCAAAAAAATCAGGAGGGGTTTGAAGAGAATGATTTGTGTAATTTTGCCGATGGTTTAGAAGGCAGACTGCTTATGATTCATTGCGATAACGACCCTGTTGTACTATGGGAACATACGTTATCTTTCTTGAAAAAGGCCATTTCATCGAAAAAATTGGCAGATTATTTTGTTTTCCCAGGACATGCTCATAATGTGCTGGGTAGTGACAGAGTTTATCTGATGCGTAAGATATTGCAGTATTTCAATGATTTTTTGTAATTTTATGGGCAGAATAGAGAGAGAAAAGAAAACGGTCTCGTTGATGATCCGCATCTTTTGCAAGAAACATGAAGGAAACTTTTCTTTGTGCGCAGCTTGCCAGGAACTTGAAAAGTACGCTCATGAAAGGCTTGACCGATGTAAATATGGCGACAAAAAAACGTCGTGCAGGAGTTGCCCGACGCATTGTTACAAGCCTCTGATGAAGCAAAAAATATGTGAAGTGATGCGTTTCTCTGGCCCACGTATGCTAATTTATGCGCCAGCTGAGGCTATAAGACATTTGCTTTGCAAGTGATTTTCTAACATTAAAACTTATAAATTATGTATTCAAGGGAGGAAATGAAGCAGTTGAAACGTAATTTCTGGGGTGGATTTGACGCTTTTTGCGAAAATCTTCCGCGTTTCAAGTATCGTAAAAAAAAGTGGATTCTTTATAACACGAAGATAAAGGGTATTGAAATGAAATTTGACGCCACTCGCGAAGGTGCTTTTGTGATTCTTGAACTGAATCACCCAAGGGAGGAGCGCCGACTTGAACTGCTTGAAATTCTCGAAAGATACAAAGTGATTGTAGAAGAACATTTTGCTGATGCGACATGGGAATTGCTTTATGAAAAGCCTTGCGGAACGGTAGTTTCAAGAATTTATAAAGAAAAACGCGGAATTGACATACATAGGCAGGAGGATTGGCCTGAATTTTACAAGTTCATGTCTTATGAGATGAATAAGCTAGAAAAGGTCTTTAATGAACTTAGAGAGATGTTGCAAGAGAACAAAGAGGCTTCCGTTTAATTTTTATGACAATTTATATAATTGTGCCGAAATGATTTTGAAAGATTTTTTTTGTTTCGATTAACTATATTTGCAAAAAACATGCAGGTATCGGAACCAAACAGATAATTGCAGATTGGGATACATCCGAAACAAATTTCAGAACATAGAAACTACAAAGGATAACTCTTTTTCTTAATTTTGCAGAAGAATTTATAAACACGAAACGAAATGACGCTTAAAGATTTTTTTGACAATGACAGATTTGCAGTAGGCAACGGCGTTAAGCTTATTGAATTTGGAGAGGGGCGTGCTATTGCGGAAATGCAAATAGAAGAGAAGCATCTCAATGGAGCTGGAACGGTGCAAGGTGGGGCCTTATTTACTCTTGCTGACCTTGCTTTTGCTGCAGCCGCAAACTCACGCGGAAAGATGGCTGTCTCTTTGGACGCCAACATCAGTTTCATAAAAGCGGTCTCTTCTGGCAAACTTACAGCTACCGCCTCTGAGATATATCTTCGCAGAACTGTTGCCGGCTACAAGGTAGATATAACTGCAGAAAATGGAGAGCTTGTTGCGGTATTTAATTCTACTGCATATCGTAAAGAACAAGAACCTAAAAAAACTGATGTTCTATGAGGCTCGCTTTTGTTTTGTTGTTTATTGCAGTTTTTGTATCTTGCTCTTCTGACAGAAATGGAACCCAGAAAATTGTATCTGACACCGAGATGCCTTGTGACAGTTTCTCGGCAGACTCGTCTTTGGTTGACGAAATAGAGATTGCTGACGAGGACACTTTTCCAACACTTGAGGGTGAATATCTCGAAACTATAAAAGCAACTCACTTTTTAAGGGACTGCAATGCAGATCATCTGCTTTTCGCCCAAAAGCAAGGTCTTGAGTACCCTTTCTTTACTGATGAAGAATTTCTTTATGCGAAAGACTCTTTGTTGAAAAACAAGAAGCTTGTGAAACTTGAGGATAACAAGTATTTCAAAGTGAAGGAGATGACTCACTCACACCCTTATCTTACTCCTGAGGCCGTCAATCTTCTTTATGAGATTGGCGAACGTTTTCATGCAAATCTGAAGAAACGCAGACAGCGCGAATATGCTTTTTATATAAACTCAGCTTTGAGAACTGACGAAAGTCAGCGTAATTTGCACAAAAGAAATAAAAACGCAACACGTAAAACGTCTTCTCATATATACGGAACAACGTTCGACATCTCCAGACTTGAGTTTCATCGCAACTGCGACAGCACCGATGTGCAATATCTCGTCATCAGGAGAATTTTGGAGCAAACGGTACGTGAAATTCGCAAAGAGAAGTGCTGTCTTGTTATGAAAGAGAATAAACAGTTGTGCTTGCACATAACAGTAATCCAATAGTGCCATAAAGTGATTACAGAGACTAAAGCCATAATTCTGTCTAACAGAAAGCATAAAGAAAACTCGTCTATACTGACCGTCTATTCAGAAAAGTACGGCCGTGTCAGTTATGTTCTTTACGGCACAAAAAGCAAAAAGACGGGCAGGCGTATGGCTTTCTTGCAGCCTTTGTCTCTCGTCTCTATCATCTCCGACTCCAAATCAAGTTCCGACTTACAGGTTGCAAAAGATGTCCAGGCAGAGAGTTCATCGCTAGGCATTATCTCCAACCCTTACAAAAACGCTGTCGCCATGTTTATTGCTGAATTTCTGCTGCACGCGTTGCGCGCTGGGGAGAGCGACTTGCCATTGTTCTCTTTTCTTTACAATTCTGTCAAAATTTTAGAGTTTCACCCCGGAAACATTGCAAATTTCCACATCGCTTTCCTTGTAAAACTCAGCAACTTCCTCGGTTTCACTCCTGATGCGAATGAAATTAGAAAGACCTCTATCGCTATGCAGACATACTCATTTTTCGACCTAAAATCGTCTGCCTACACTCAAAACAAGCCTTTTCATCGACATTTTTTAGACAAAGCCGAGAGCGCTACCCTGCTCAATCTTTTGCGTATAAATTATAGAAACATGACTTATTTCCGATTTTCTCGCGCTGAACGTCAACTTCTTCTGTCTCAGATTGTCAGTTATTACCAGCTGCACATACAGGGCTTCGGAGAAATCAAATCTTTAGATGTTATGAAAGAGATATTCGAATAGAACGAGAACTGAAGTTTACTCACCTCACTATCAAAATAAAAAGAAAGAGTCAGTTGCAAAAAAAAGCCGCAAACTGCATCTGCAATTCACGGCTTAATCTGACATGATTATTTTTTAAAGTTTACGAGCAACTTCAACCTGTTCAAATCCTTCGATTATATCGCCCACCTTAAGGTCATTGTAACCCTGAATGTTCAAACCGCATTCATATCCAGTCACAACCTCCTTGACATCATCCTTAAATCGCTTAAGCGACGCAAGATCACCAGTAAAGATTACGATACCATCACGGATAACGCGAACCTTATTGCCTCTTTTGATTTTACCCTCACGCACAAGACATCCGGCAACCGTTCCTACCTTCGTTATCTTGAACACATTCTGAATTTCGGCAGTACCAGTTATCTCTTCCTTCAGTTCCGGAGAAAGCATACCCTCCATCGCATCTTTAATCTCTTCTATGGCATCATAGATAATAGAATAAAGTCTGATGTCGATATCCTCTTTTTCAGCTATCTTACGAGCCGCCTGCGACGGTCTAACCTGGAAACCTATGATAATAGCGTTAGATGCTGCAGCAAGCATAACATCAGACTCTGAAATCTGCCCCACAGCCTTGTGAATCACATTAACCTGAATCTGTTCTGTAGAAAGTTTCAAGATAGAGTCTGACAACGCCTCTATAGAGCCGTCCACATCCCCTTTAACGATAACGTTCAGTTCCTGGAAGTTACCCAACGCAATACGACGTCCGATTTCATCGAGAGTCAAGTGCTTAGAAGTTCTCAGACCCTGCTCACGCTGAAGCTGTTCACGCTTGTTAGCAATATCCCTTGCCTCCTGCTCAGTATCCATCACATTGAAATTGTCACCAGCCTGAGGCGCTCCGTTAAGACCGAGAATCAGAGCAGGTTCGGAAGGTTTAGCCTCCTTGATACGCTGATTTCGTTCATTGAACATTGCCTTGATTTTTCCGTGGTGAGTACCAGCCACAACCACGTCGCCAACACGGAGCGTACCATTGCTGACCAACACTGTAGAAACGTATCCTCTACCCTTATCCAGCTGAGACTCAATAATAGAGCCAGTCGCCTTTCTGTTAGGATTAGCCTTCAAGTCCAGCATTTCAGCCTCAAGAAGCACCTTTTCCATAAGTTCAGGAACACCGATACCCTTTTTAGCCGCAATATCCTGAGACTGATACTTTCCGCCCCATTCTTCAACCAAATAGTTCAGATTAGCCAAAGACTCTTTAATCTTATCCGGATTAGCAGTAGGCTTATCAATTTTATTAATTGCAAAGACAATAGGCACACCAGCCACAGAAGCGTGATTTATAGCCTCCTTAGTCTGAGGCATCACATCATCATCTGCCGCCACAATAATAATCGCAAGGTCAGTTACTTTAGCTCCGCGCGCACGCATTGCGGTAAACGCCTCGTGCCCCGGAGTATCCAAGAACGTGATTTGCTGTCCATTAGACAAAGTAACGTTATAAGCCCCGATATGCTGAGTGATACCACCAGCCTCGCCGGCAATCACATTAGTTTGCCTTATATAGTCGAGCAAAGAAGTCTTACCGTGGTCAACATGCCCCATCACAGTAACGATAGGCGGACGAGAAACCAAGTCCTCTTCGTTGTCCTCCTCTTCCTGAATAGCTTCAGCAACCTCGGCGCTGATATATTCAGTCTCAAAACCGAACTCATCAGCCACAATGTTAATAGTTTCCGCATCAAGACGCTGGTTTATAGACACCATCAAGCCGAGGCTCATACAAGTTCCGATAACCTTAGTCACAGGCACATCCATCATCGTAGCGAGTTCGCTTACCGTAACAAACTCTGTAATTTTGAGTTTGTTCTGTTCCAGACGTTCCTGTTCTTCCAGCTCTTGCTGCTTCTGGCTCTGAAGCTCACGCTTGTCACGGCGGTGCTTCGCGCCCTTGCTGTTCTGACCTTTGTTAGTAAGACGAGCCAGCGTCTCCTTTATCTGTTTCTGAACAGCTTCGTCGCTGATTTCAGCCTTTACATTATTGTTATTATTATTTTTGTTCTTACCGTTCTTTTTGCGGTTCTTTTCTCCATTATTTCCGGCATTTCCGTTCTGGCCGCCGTTATTACCCTGGCCGCCTCCCTTCTTCTCGCCGTTTTTGAAATTAGCAATATCAACCTTTTCGCCCTGAGCTATACGGTTTCTCTTTTTCTTCTCGCCGTTTCCTCCGCCTTTCTGAGCGTTTTTCTGCTGATTCTGCTTATCTCTCATCTTATTCTTCTCAGCCTTAGACTTCTTGTCCGGACGAGTCTTAGAATTTATAGAGTCTAGATCCAGCTTACCCAAAACGTTAAGTTTCACCCCCGGAGATTTAGGGCTAAGTCTGAAAACTTCGTCGTCCGCAGACTGAACATCTGTGTCCGGCTCTTTTTTCTCTGTAGTTTCAGCAACGACGTTAGTCGGCTCAGGCTCCGCCGCAGGCTTTGTTTTTTCAGGAGCGACATGCTCCGACACGCTTTCTGCAGACTGAGCAACGACATTCTCTGCCACTTGGTTTTCAGGAGCCTCTTTCACCTCCTTCTTCACCTCTGGCTTTTTCTCTGTCTTATTATTACCTTTAGGCTTATTAACAGAATCAATATCAATCATTCCAACCTGCTTAATTCCGATTACAGGAGCCTCTATTTTCACGCTCTGCTCATCATCGTTCATAATAGAGACAGAATCCTTCTTCTCCTTCATCTTCTTTTTCTGCTGCTGCCTGCTTTTCTCAGAATCCTTTTTAAAAGCCTTATCCTTGCTAAACTCTTTGTAAAGCAAATCCACCTCCTCTTCCGAAATCCTATAATTAGGATCTTCGGAAACATCGAAACCCTTTTTCTGCAAGAATTTCGCCACAGTGGAAAGCCCCACATTCAACTCTCTTACTATTTTACCTAATCGCATATTCTGACTTAATACCTTTAGAAGCTGTTATTTCTTAATTAAAATCACATAGTCCAATTTGAAGTTGTCGTTCACCCACCCTCTCAAATGATGTCATAATCGCGCAAGACGCACGTTCCGACAATATCCGGACGAAATAAACAGCTTCTAAAATTGACATTAAAATGCGAAACCTCAGTTTCACAACACTCACAGATTTCGGACGGAGAGCCCTCGCTCTCCCGAAACCTTCACCGAAACGTACCTATTACTCCTCACGCTTCTCAGACTCTTCGTCTGCAGCTTCCGGAGTGTCGATTCTTGCCTGTTCATCATCTTCATAATCCCTGCTGTCGACGTCCTCGCCCTCAAACTCGGCGCTCAGAATAGCAAGAAGTTCGTCAACAGTCTCTTCTTCCAAATCTGTACGTTTGATAAGTTCGTCTCTCGGAATGCTAAGCACATTCTTGGCTGTATCACATCCGATGCCTTTCAGCACATCGATAATCCATGGGTCGATTTCATCTTCAAACTCTTCCAAATAGATGTCCTCACCGTCAACAGTGTCATCAATATCACGGAACACATCTATCTTGTACTCTGTAAGCATGCTGGCAAGTTTGATATTCATACCGCCCTTACCGATAGCAAGAGACACCTCCTCTGGCTTCAAGAACACCTCTGCTCTTTGGTGCTCTTCGATAAGACGGATAGACGAAATTCTGGCAGGGCTTAGAGCTCTCGAAATGAAGAGGGAAACATTGTTTGTGTAGTTAATAACGTCAATATTCTCATTTCTCAACTCTCTGACGATTCCGTGAATACGCGCTCCCTTCATGCCGACACAAGCGCCTACAGGGTCTATGCGCTCATCGTAAGACTCAACCGCAACCTTGGCCCTCTCCCCAGGTATTCTGGCGATTCTGCGGATTGTGATGAGCCCGTCGTTAATTTCAGGAACATCAAGTTCAAACAATCTCTGCAAAAACAGAGGAGATGTTCTTGACAATATAATCTTAGGGTTGTTGTTTTTATTGTCAACCTTTGCGACAACAGCCCTGATTGTGTCACCCTTCTTGTAGAAGTCAGTAGGAATCTGCTCCGACTTAGGCAAAAGCATCTCGTTGCCCTCGTCGTCCAAAAGCAAAATTTCCTTTTTCCAAACCTGATAAACCTCTCCGACAATTATCGTTCCGATCTTTTCACGATATTTGTTATAGATGCTATCCTTCTGCAGGTCAAGAATCTTAGACGCAAGAGTCTGACGCAAGTTCAATATTGCCCTGCGTCCGAAAGAAGCGAAGTCAACCTTTTCAGTCACCTCTTCTCCAACCTCAAAATCCTCATCAATCTGAACCGCTTCAGACACAGGAATCTCCACATTCAAATCTTCCACTTCATCATCTTCGACAACAACTCTGTTTCTGTAAATTTCAAAGTCGCCCTTGTCCGGATTAATGATGACGTCGTAGTTTTCATCTGTACCAAACATCTTAGAGATCACGCTGCGGAAAGACTCTTCCAACACGCTGATCATTGTTCCTCTGTCGATATTTTTCAGTTCTTTGAACTCCGAAAAAGTCTCGATCATATTTGTCACTTCTTTTTTAGCCATGACTATTTAAATCTAATAGTATATTTTGTATATTTTATTTTATCGTATGTAAAAGTGATGTTTTCCGTAACATCAATTTTGCGTTTTGCACCTTCCGGCTTTGCCTTGTAAGTGATCTCTATCACAAACTGCTGCTCGTCTGCCGAAAGCAACACGCCCTGCCATTTCGTGTTTTCGTTGTCCATCACATCCACTTCACTGCCTATGTACTTTTTGTACTGTTCCAGAACTTTGAAAGGCGTGCTGAGCCCCGGCGAGCCTACCTCAAGTTCGTAATCCTCAACTTCGCGGTCCAACTTAGACTCAACAAACTTAGTGAGTTCCGCACAAGCGTCTATGGAGAACCCGTCTTCAGAGTCCAACTCAATCAGAATCTGATTGTCAGCGCTTACGTTCACATCTACCACAAAATAATTTGTGCCTGATATAAATTCGTCAACTATCTGCCTAACAACGCTCTTTTCTATCATTTTCTCGTTTTTTAGCAATAAAATAGGGGACTCTTCGTCCCCATCACATAATCTATCGGCACAAAGTTAATTCTTTTATTTGAAAAAGCAAAGAAGATGCATCTAAAGTGCAACAATTTTTGCTTTTCTCTCGATATTTCAGACAAGTTCCGTTAATTATTCTAAATCCGACTCTGACGTTTTGAGCCCTTTTACCGCTCTTGCTCATATACGTTCAGCAACAATAGCCGCACCGCGCACTCGCAAATTAAGACATATCAAAAACAAAACGTCTTTCAATTCATCTCGTCCTAATTTATAGAAATTGTCTGAAAAAGAATCACTGTCTGCCCAGATTTTTTGACCAGGTCCGAACGGTATCTCTACCAATCTCCGACATCTTTCCTTCTGAATTTATAAAATACTCTATATTTTCACACTCTTCAAGGCTGCCCTTCTTTTCTGTCAGCACATCTACTGCAGAATAATGTTTACATTCACTTATGATAAATGTCGAATCCGAAAGGAAAGTAACATAATTCTCCGCGTCTATCTGCCATATCTCGCAGTCATCTAACATCTCCGACTCTTCGCTTTCCACAAAACAGCCATTACCAACGGCAAGCATCTTGCCCGAAACGGTTTCCAGCTTACCATTCAGCACATAAAGGTACAAGTTCGGGGAGCAATCTTCATAATGGTAGCAGATGGAATAATAGAGACTTCCTGCCTGCCGCCCTCTGTAAAAGAAATTATATTCATGATACAAAGTTCTGAATTCATTTGTCATGCCGTTGCTTCCAAGCGCATTGCCCACAGCCTTGTTTTTTTTCTCTATTCTCAAAATATCTGGCTCATAGAATCTGACCGCCGAATCCTTTCTAACACTGTCGAAATAAGGAACTTTAAGCGGCTCTCCGTAAACTATTGGCGATAAATTCATATTTTCAAAATAACCTGCCGTACCACGCGCTCTATACCCTTTCATCCTCTCATCCACAACCGGACTGCCGCACGACTCCGTACTGCCGGCTTTCACTTCAAGATTGTCCGCGCCATCATTTTCAAAACGAAAAGTCAGTTCCTCAGAACTTTGAGTTTGCATAACATTCTGACCTTTATCCCAGAACAGAACAAAGATGGAGAACAATGCTAACAACAAAGTAAGAATAACAATAAAAACCTTTAGTTTATTATTCATGATTTACGCGTCAGTTTAGTTTCAGATTCAGAACCCCAAATTTGCATCTTACAAAAAAACAAAGTGAGAAACTCTTCAGCCTCTCACTTTGTGTGCGGATGAAGGGACTCGAACCCCCACGCCTCGCGGCACTAGATCCTAAGTCTAGCGCGGCTACCAATTACGCCACATCCGCTTTCTTTGTTTTTGCAGTGCAAAGATATGTCGTTTTTTTTATTTGCGCAACACTTTTTGCCAAAAAAATCTAAAAAAAATTAAATCTAATTCAGAACTCATTAAAAATCAAAGAGATAAATTTAATCTAATTTAACATTAAAATCACGATTATCGAGGAATGCGTTCAAAAATTCTAATATTTGTTCCTCTTTATATGTCTCCGTCATCGCAGCCAAATCTATAGAAACAACCCCTCTGACACATTTTTCATCTCGGTCAGTTACAGAAAAGTCTCCGTCCACCTCTACTCCGTTCAGCATGATTTTGCACGAAAGGTCGTCATTTTTCTCAGCTCCGGTGTTTTCCGCCTCAATAAAAAAACTGGCAGGCAACGAGCCTGTGCGTATTCGGTTTACGAAAACGGACCTTTTCATCGGAGTTAATTCCACCGCCTCTACAGGCTGTCCCATAACCATTTTCTCACTTTTTAACTTAACCTCCCACTTGGCTTCGGCTGGAATCATTTCAGCCTCTAACGTTTCAGCTCTGGAGTTCGTGAATATAAAACCGCCTACCGCCAGCGTACCGACTAATGTTACCAAATAAAAAATCGTGTTTTTCTTCATCTCTTTTTATAGATATTAAGTGTTTTCTAAATATTCTGCCGCCCTACATTCTTATAATGAAGAAATAGAGACGTTAGTCGAGCAAAAATCATTTGCGTCGGCAATATTCGTCATTTTATTTGTCAAACCCAAAAATATGCGCTGATTTTTATTCACAAGATTTCAACAAAAGCAGATTTTCACTTCCAAATCTCCTTCTCTATGAGGTACCACTTTTTGTTAATCCGTATAAAATTATATATTTCGGCAAGAGAGCCGTCTCTGTATATAGCAAATCTTCTGTTATTCGCAACGCTCAAGTCTTTGGTATCAAACAAACAGATTTCGCCATAAGAGTTGCAAAAGTCCAGCATGTTCCACTCCCTCGGCATGAGCAGCGTAGTCTCTTGCATCTCCTTGCTTTTCTTCGAATAGTTTCTTATCGGGAACGGGAAGATGGTTCTCTTCATCTGCAGGTCCGCATCTTTGGAATAGTCGCACAGAAAAGAGACGAACTCTGCGTCCGACACCTCCGCACCGCTCAAATTGGAGACTTCCGCCAACTTCCACTCTTTGCCTTTTCTTTCGAACAGGCAGACCTGGCTCTTTTTGCTCTTCAGATTATGAATTGCAACAGACGGATAACTGCTACCTGAAATCTTCTGCAACGAGTCTGAGCATAAGATTGCGACATTCCGCTTGTCCTTATAAGTTATAGGAGAATATTTGGACGCATGCTGCACAACACCCTCCGGTGTTTTTAGGGGAACAGCAATCTTGGTCATCTGTTTCCCCGGAACAGTCAGAAAATCCACAAAGAAATCTGAAAAGTCCTGCGAAAAACAGAGAACCGGCGCAAAGGTCAGTACCAACACGCACAAAAATCCCTTATATTTCCTAATATACAAATCCACAACTACTATAAGAACTCCAAAATTATAAAATTATTCTTTAGCCTTAATAAAAAATTTCTTTTTTTTGAATCTTGAAGTCTCTTTTATTTCGCTGTCAGAGCTTTACTCCCTTAAAATATTTATCCATAACATAATTTGCAGAGATATTTTTCGCAATGGTCAAAAAAAAGAGCCAAAAAAATTGCACATTAAAAAAAGTTGCGTATCTTTGCGCTGTCTTTGAGAAATCAAGGCAATCAAGGGAGAGCTAGTAGCTCAGCAGGTAGAGCACATCCCTTTTAAGGATGGGGTCCTGGGTTCGAGCCCCAGCTGGCTCACTCAACAGAAGGAGCATTTTTCGAAAGAGAAATGCTCCTTTGCTTTTACGTATAATCTGCGAACAGATTCGGAGGCTACTCATCTAAATGTCTCAAAGTCACAAACGCAAACTTTAATAAGCTACATCCGCCTTTATTGTTTTCCGTTCTTTATAACATCAAGCAACTCATTCAGGTTCAAATAAGGAAGCACAGCCGGAACAACCGCTTTGACCGGATTATAAGTCAGGTACGCGTCAAGTTTGTCTTTCGGGACAAAGTCAACCTTCTGATTAAAATACCCGAATATGTTGAGACATACACTTATGACGAACATGTACTTAAACAAAGAGAACACGCCACCCAGCAATTTATTCAGCCAACCAAGAGATATGAGAGTCACAAACTTGTTCACAAGCCGCGCAAGGAAGCTGAACAAAAGCATAGCAAAGACGAACGTCAGCGCAAAGCCGAAAATCACAGAATATTCCTTTTCCACACCAAAAACCTTCACAAGCATCTCTGTCATCGGGCCTGAGTAGAACCTTGATATGTAGATACCTACAATAATGCCAATGAACCCAGAAAACTCAAGCACAAATCCCTTAGACGCGCCCTTTATGAATCCGACGACTAATATCAGAATCACGAAAAAATCAAATATACTCATAAGTTTGTCAGTTTCGTTTGAAGAACAAATATAAAAAACTTTGTATAAAAAAAGCATTTTTCACTGAAATAAATGTCTTTGGGTCGAATTATTTCATGTAGAGATTTGACTTTCTTTGCAATTGGGTCTTTTGACTTTTAGTTCTGCAATATCTATAAAAAAGCAAATCCTGAAGCCAAAACACTTCAGGATTGCTTCTCACAAAAGAAAAATCTTATTTCCAAGTACCATATACAGTAAACTCTAAATCGGAAATACTCATAGTGAACGAGTCTTTTCTCCAATATTTACTAAAATTCGTAGTTTGAAGCCCAGAGATGTAAGTTGAGCCAGCAGAAGAATAACCTGTGTCATGATCCCAAAGAACAAAACTTACCTGAGAGTAAATCTCGTCAACTGTAATGGACAAGTCAGAAAAAGTACATACACTACCGTCCTCAACGTCTGGTTTATAAATACTTCTACCTACTACATTATCTCCAACTTTCACCTCAAACCAAGGGTCTGGATCGTCCCATAAATTATCCGCACTCCATTTGTTTAACACAATCTTTGTAATAGTAAAGACCGGGTCTTTTATGGTTTCTACGAAGTTCCCGTCTTTGCTTACTTTTTTAGAGGATAGCACAATTCCATCTGCATTTTTAACCTCAACAAGCGATTCTGACTGATTGATAATATTTTTAGAATAACTATACACTTTACCCGAACCGATTATTTCTGTTTGTTCTCCGTCAACATACAAATAGATAAAATTGCTGCTGAGATTTGTTAATTCAACGATAAGCCTCCATTTTTCAACATCATCAGACACATCAGAGTCAGAATTTTCTTTATTCACAACAAGTTTATAAACATCTCCTTCTCCAATGCTTTTTTGGTCTAATATTTCCCCATTGGCTAATTTAACCCCTACTTTTACGTAACCTGTTTGAGATTTGTGAGATAGATCCCATGTTAAAACATTTCCAGATAAAATGCTTTTAGTAGTGCCGTCTTCAACGAAAAAATAAATAGTTTCGCCTCTGAAATTTGTGACATCCACGTGAAAATTAATTACCTCTTCCTTTTCCTCTTCTTTAAATTCTTCATCTTTGTCATCGTCATCTTCTTTGCTACAAGAAGTTGTAAAAAAGCCCACTAAGGAAGCTATCAATAAAAACTTAAAAAAAACATTAAAAAATTTCATGATTTATTTCTTTTGACATTAAACACTTATTAATTTTCTTTTATATAGAATGATACAGTCACATAGTAACATGATGTTGTCCATATGCTGGGCTCTTTTATTTTCATGATACTTATTAGCGACGCACCTTTCTCTTTCGCATCTGCACGAGCCTGTTCTATAATGGCTTCCAGTGTGCAGTTTTTAGTTCTTGTAAAGCCTTTTTCTCCATAAGAGCCTGTACCTATCATTTTATATCCTTCAGGTATAGATTGCCCCAGAGGAACAACAGTTATTTCACCATAATATGGTTGCCTTGTCTCATACATTGAGACTGTTTTTTTCAAACCACACCCAGATAGTAACAATAGAGATGTGATTAAAATTAAAACCTTTCCTTTCATAAACAACGAAATTTAATCTGTTTAAATTTAGGCATAAAAAAAAGCGTGAAACTTAACTTGTTTCCCGCTTCCCTTAGGTATTTGGCGTAACCTTGTATCTGCAAGAAATAAAGTTAAGCCCACGCTAAAGCGTGAGCAACTTTAACATTTCTCTTCAGATACTTAAATCGCCAAATTTAAAGGGAAGAAGAAAAAAGCTAAAATGCTTCTATTTATGACTTATAAACTTTTACTCTTTTTCTAATTATACTTATGTTTTTAAAGTTATACATTCGATGCGTTGCAACTAACATCATTATGCAAATGTAGCATGCTTTTACGACTTCTCCAAATGTTTCACAACAAATAAAAAAAAGTCCTTTTTTCACTGAAATAAATTTTCTTCAAAATTCAAACAAATTCTAAATATCTTTCTTAATTTTGCCATCGAGATGAAGTTTTAAAAAGTACGTTCTTATGGTACAATATCCTATGCAGACTGGTCCGATAGGGGTTTTTGACTCTGGGTACGGTGGTCTTACTATATTGCAGAAAATAAGGGAGCTGATGCCTCAGTACGATTACGTGTATTTGGGAGACAATGCGCGCACGCCGTACGGCACACGCTCTTTTGATGTGGTGTATGAGTTCACAAAACAGTCTGTGAAGAAACTGTTTGACTTGGGCTGCCCGCTGGTAATACTCGGCTGCAATACAGCTTCTGCCAAGGCGCTGAAAAGTATTCAGACAAACGACTTGCCGCAATGGGGCAATGAGCGCAGAGTGCTGGGCGTGATTCGTCCTACAGTCGAGGCTATTGACTCTATAACAAAAAGCAGGCACGTGGGAATTCTCGGTACGGTTGGAACTATACAGTCTGAATCTTACCCAATTGAAATTAAAAAGCTCTTTCCTGACATAACAGTTAACGGTAACGCTTGCCCGATGTGGGTGCCGCTGGTGGAAAATTCTGAATATAACTCAGACGGCGCGGACTATTTTGTGAAAAAGGAGCTGGATCGTCTTTTATCACAAGACAAGGACATAGACACTATTGTTTTGGCTTGCACACATTATCCTTTGTTGATTGACAAGATACGAAAGTATGTGCCGAAGGAGATGAATATAGTTTCGCAAGGCGAAATTGTGGCTAAAAGCCTTGAAAATTATTTGTCAAGACATGGCGATATGGAGAATCATATAGGCAGGAGTGCATCTTGCAAATTTTACACAACAGAAGCAATAGAAAAGTTCAGAAAATCTGCATCTGTATTTCTTCACGAAGAGATTGAGGCGGAACGCATTACACTTGCATTATAATATAGCCGCGAAAGAGCACGGCGTTTGGCGATACAGCAGCATTTTTTAATCCCGCAACACGATAGTTGCGAAGACGTCTATGCTGCGTGCCGCCGCAATCGCAATCCTGCGACGCGCACCTGCCCATGCAGAGACACTGCTCGCTATTTCTCTACAGCAGTACCTTTGCTTCGCAACTCTTCTATCTTATCTTTTTCTCCGGCTATCCAAACGATGTCGCCTGCCATAAACTCGGTTTTCACATCCGGATTAACCATAGCGCAAGCATTGCGCTCTATCCCCACAACCATGCACTTTGCAGAGTCTCTTATTCCAGACTCCCGTATAGACACACCTATTAACGAAGAGCCTTTGGTTATCTCAATCTGCTCAAGGCTAACCTCCTTCATATTTCCCGCATCAGGTCTGCAAGAGTCATCAAACTCCAGCTCTCCCTTAAAACTCTGCAGCTGCTCATCTGTGCCAAGCGCAAGAATCTTGTCGCTCGGGAAAATTATCTCTTTTCCGCCAGGTATGTTAATACGTCGGCTTCCGCGCATGATAGACATCACATGCACTCCAAAGCGAGTCCGATAATTTAGTTCGATAAGAGATTTTCCGCAACACGGAGCATCTGCAGAAACTGTAAAATCGGCAAGGTGCAAATCATATATTGACAAAGACTTCTCAAGCTGAGAGCTGTCAAACGTGCTTCTCTCTTCTTTTGCTCTCTGCAACTCATGTTCTCTCAGGTTAAGATTGGATATGAATCTTCTCTCCAGCTTTATCGACTGCATTTTGAGCAACTTGGAGAACATCATCAGACAAATCAGAAGGGCTGAGACTGAAAACACAAGAATAATGCCCACATGGTTGAACACCGAGTACAGCACAAAACTGATAAAACCTATGGCCAGCATAACCCTGACAAGGGTCAGCAGCACCAGCGGAATCCAATTGGTCTTTTTCAAAGCCCACAAATAACGATACTCCTTGGAGTGGTTCTTCTTAGCCACCAGAGCGCGGATAA
Source organism: Paludibacteraceae bacterium (assembly GCA_017632345.1). GTDB lineage: Bacteria > Bacteroidota > Bacteroidia > Bacteroidales > Paludibacteraceae > RGIG9379. The sequence goes on along the minus strand of JAGBRL010000011.1, from coordinate 99,562 downwards.
ACGGAGACATGAGCAGTACAGAGACCGAGGCCGCAAGAATCTTCCCGGCCACTCCGCTCACAAACGAAGTGATGAACGGATTTATGTAAATCACCGAAATGGCGATGATGGCGATTATCACAACAGAATAGATGCAGACTATGCGCAATATCTGAGCCAGCAGGCTTTTCCACACGCTCTCCTCCTTTACTGTAGATGTGCGTTTGCGCTCTATCATTTCCAGCCAGTTTGCCGGAATCTTATCTACAACAAACCCGTAGGCAGGGTCTGCCAGCCTCATCATAAACGGAGTTATAAATATTGTTATTACAGACACAGCCACAATCACAGGATAAAGGAACTTGTCTATCAGCCCAAGAGACGTTCCAAGCGACGCCACGATAAAGGCGAATTCACCGACCTGAGTAAGGCTGAAACCTGACTGAATAGCCGTTCTAAGTGACTGTCCGGAAAGCAGCACACCGCATGTGGCGAAAAAGATCTGGCCAACAACAATAGACGCGGAAATCACAAGAATCGGCACAATGTATTCTATAAGGATATTGAGGTCTATCAGCATGCCCACAGAGACGAAGAATATTGCTCCGAACAGATCTTTGACCGGCTTCACAATAAAGTCAATGCGCTCTGCCTCCATCGTCTCTGCAAAGATAGAGCCCATCACAAACGCGCCAAGCGCCGAAGAAAAGCCGACGTGCGTGGCAAACATAACCATCCCGAAGCACAGCCCAAGAGCCACAATCAGCAAAGTCTCGTTATTCAGCATCTTTTTCGCGCTGTTCAAGAATGTAGGCAAGAAAAATATGCCAAGCACAAGCCAGATAACAAGAAAGAAGCCCAATTTGATTATCGCAATTACAAGTCCTGTACCCTCGAACGTCTTGCTGACTGACATTGTCGAGATTATAACCATCAGCAAAATGGCGAGCAAATCCTCAAATATAAGTATTCCGAACACCAGCCTTGTGAACTTCTTGCCCCTGATGTCCAAATCGTCAAAAGCCTTTATGATTATTGTGGTAGAAGACATACATATCATGCTGCCTAACATTATACTGTTGGTCGAGCCCCAGCCGAGCGACATTCCCACTGCAAAACCAAGCAGAATCATGCCTACAATAATAACGAACGACGCCACCAGAGCGTTTTTACCCACACTCAGCAACTTTTTGAAACTGAACTCAAGCCCAAGAGCGAAAAGCAAAAAGACAACACCTATGTCTGCCCACACTCTGACTCCGCTAAAATCCGAAACCGTAGGCACCAACTGAAACTGGTTCCCCACAAGAAGACCAGCCACTATATAACCAAGAATCACAGGCTGTTTCAACCATTTGAACAGCAACGTCGTCAAACTCGCCGATATCAGAATCAACGCCAAATCTGACATTATTGAAGGTATTTCCATCGCTCTTTTTCTTTTCTCAAACAAAGGTAAAGAAATATTTCGTTCCAACGCATCTTTTACCAGTGTTTTTTAGTATGTTTGTGATATGTAATTTCAGACAACTTCCGTAAATTTCATATACTGAAATTCTTTTATGATACTTTTGAGCACATTTGTCTATCTTGCACGCACTTGCTCTGCTACGATGTCCGCATCTTCCTCTGCAAACATGAGCAATATAGACAAAATGTCTCTCAGCATCATCTTGACTTTTATTGAAGTTGCTTTTAGTTTCTTGCTTATGAGAATTTTTTTTGCTTTGTCATTGACAATTTTATCCTTTGCTTCAGTTTTTGCTCAACAAGAGAACTGCAGCGAACTATGGTTTGAAGGCGAAGGCACTCAGTATGGCGGTGTTGCGGGCGGTGAGGGCGGCAACTGCGGAATTCCGGTGGACGAAGGCGATTTTTACCACTGCGCAATGAACCATGTCCAGTATGACAGCAGTGCGGCGTGCGGGGCATGCGTGAGGGTGCTCGGACCTAAAGGCGAGATAACGCTCAAGGTGGTTGACCGGTGTCCGGAGTGCCTGCACGGAGATATTGACCTGAGCACCGACGCATTTATTCAACTTGCAGAACTGAAAGACGGACGCATACCGATAAAGTGGCGTTTTGTGCCTTGCGACACGGAGGATGACATCAAGATTTTTTATGCGGAAGGAACAAGCCCATACTATTTCAAAGCCCAGTTCAGAGGATTCAGGCATGCCCTAAGCATGGTGGAATATCAGAAGCGAGACGGCTCTTTTATCCCAATTCATCGAGAAATGTACAACTATTTTGTAATGCTGGAGGGCATAGACGAGGATAAAAGCAAATGCGGCCCGTACACATTCAGACTAACAGCCGTGTCTGGCGAAAGTATAATTGTCAAAGATATCCCGTACATAGAAGGCAATGAGGTTTCTACCGGCATGCAGTTCCAAGAATCTGACTGCCCGGACTGTTCCGGAGTTATTGGCGGCACGGCGGAGATAGACAATTGCGGAGTCTGCTCCGGCGGAACAACAGGCATAGAGAAAAACTCATCTTGCAAACAAGACTGCATAGGATATTGGAACGGAGAGGCTTATCTCGACGAGTGCGGCTTTTGTGTTGGCGGAACAACAGGCGGCACTCCATGTCCCGGCACAAACACAGGCATGACACTAATATCCGGCTCTGACAATATTCAAAGCATTGACATATTTGATGTTTTCGGACGATTTATAACATCCGTTTCTCCCGATGGAATCGATAATTTCAGAGCGAGACTGAAAGGCGGCAGCATCTTCATCCTAAAGATAAAAGAGACAGACGGAATAAGGTTCACAAAGATGACGGCAGTGCCGTAAAAGAGACAAAAAAAGAGGGTGTGCAGACCCTCTTTTTCTTATCTTATAATCTATTCATCACATTACTTTTTGCAAAAAATATCTTTCGCCGCCTCGCAATCCTTCACAATCTGGTCCTTCAAGTCTTCCATAGAGTTGAACTTGCGCTGCTCTCTGACTCTGCTTATCACCGAAATTTCTATATCCTTTCCGTACAAATCGCCGTCAAAGCCAATTAGGTGAGCCTCAACAGACAAATCCCCCTCAGAATCAACCGTAGGTCTGTTACCTATGTAAAGCATAGCGTTGCAAGCGATGTCGCCGCACACAACCGTAGCCGCATACACGCCCTTCTTAGGCAAGCACTTATCCGGGCAAGAGAGCGAGACATTCGCAGTAGGGAAACCTATTTCGCGCCCCTTTTTCTGACCGCACACCACTTTGCCATGAATCTTATACTCATAACCCAAGCACTTAGAAGCAAGAGCCACCTCGCCCACACCAAGCAGGTCTCTTATGTAAGATGAGCTTACCATTCCGCCATTCTCTTCCAGAGGCTGCGCCTGCGTCACCTTAATGCCAAGTGCCTTTCCGTGAACACAATAGTCGTCAAAGCCCTCTTCCCTATTCTTTCCGAAACGATGGTCATAACCCACAAGCAGATGCTTCACATTCAGCTTCTCCTTGAGAAGTTTCATGAAGTCATAAGCCTGATAGTTGGAAAAAGCCTCTGAAAATTCGGTTCTTATGCAAAAATCGATAGGCAAAGCCTTCATCAGTTCAAATTTCTCTTCGTAAGAATTAAGAAGTTTCGGTTTATAGTCCTCTTTAAGAACGATTCGCGGATGCGGCCAAAAAGTCAGCACCGCCGACTGCAGCCCCTCAGCTTTCGCAATTTCAGCCAACTGATTTATAAGAAAACGATGTCCTACATGAACTCCGTCAAAAAAACCTACAGTCAAAACAACTCCATTGTTTTTGAACCCTTCTAAATTGTCTATAAATTCCATAAGCAACCGAAAATAATTTCGGCAAAAATATCAAATAAAAAGATATTAGCAAAAAAAAGATATTTTTAATTGACGCAAAGAATTTTATTTTAACAAAAATCCGCTCCGACACCTGATTTTTACTTATATTTGCGAAAAACATTACCGTGTATGAAAGAGGACTCAACAGACCTAACTGTCTATAAAGCTTCGGCTGGCTCAGGAAAGACATACTCCCTCGCCAAAGAATATCTGAAACTGATTATCGCTAATCCGTTCGGGTACGCGAACATCCTTGCTGTGACCTTCACAAATAAAGCCACTGCAGAGATGAAGACTCGCATCTTGGAGTATTTGTACGGAATATCCAACAAGCTTGAAGACAAAGAGTATGTCGATCTGCTGAAAAATATCGTGTCGGAAATGAACAGCGAAAAGTGCGAAAACGTGCTTAACGCAGAAGAGTGCGACTCTTGGAACGAAGAAATCGCCCGTAACAACGCAAAGCTGGCGATGTCAAAAATTCTTCACGACTACAGTTTTTTCAGAATCGAAACTATAGACAGTTTTTTCCAGACTATACTGCGCAACCTCGCGAAAGAACTGGGACACGGAGCGTTTATGAACATTGAGCTAGACAGCAAAGCTGTGCTGAACGAGGCTATCATCACTCTGTTTGACCAGGTGGCAAGCAACGAGACGCTGCTGAACTGGATAAGCAACTACATCGACGAGAAGGTGAGAGACGGGAAAAGCTGGAAACTGGAAAACGAAATCGCCAGTTTTGCAGAAAATCTGTTCAACGAAAAATATATGCGCAATGAGCCTGAACTCAGGAAAAGCCTGAAGGATTTAGGCACGCTAAACAGTTTCAAAAACTCTCTCTACAAAAAAGAGAGGCAAATAGCTTCTCTGATAGAAGAAAAAGCTTCTCGGTTCTTTGACGTGATAAAAGCTAACGGACTGACGATTGACGACTTCTCTTTCGGAAAGAGCGGCGTGGCTGGCTATTTCGTGAAGATTGTAGAGAATAAAATTTACGATGACTCTGTTTTCGGGAAACGGGCCGGCAGCGCGCTGGACGATTCTGACAAATGGGTTGCCAAAACGCACAAAAACGCAGATTTGATAAGGAACCTCGCAAAATCCGACCTTATCAATATTCTTAGAGATACAGAAGATTTCCGCAAAGAAAACATCAAGACACTGAATTCTTGCGATATTCTGCTTAGACAGATAAACAATCTTGGGCTGCTCCAAGTTATTGCCGACATCGTAAACAAGGACAACGACGAGAACAACCGTTTTATGCTCGCAAATACCCAGTCGCTGCTAAACAGAATAATGAAGGACGACGACGCTCCGTTCATATACGAGAAAATCGGGGCTTCCATCAAAAACATAATGATAGACGAGTTTCAGGACACGAGCCGCACACAGTGGGATAACTTCAAGCCGCTGCTGAACGAAGGCATGGCTTCTAAGAATATGAGCCTTATCGTTGGCGACCCAAAGCAGTCTATCTACCGATGGAGAGACGGCGACTGGCGTATCATCAACAATATAACATCTGAATTTAATCAAAAGAAAATAACGGTTAAATCGCTGGACACAAACAGACGTAGCGAAACTGAGGTCATCAGGTTCAACAACAACATATTCAAAGAGGCTATTAAACGGTTCAAAACAGGGAACGAAGAGAAGGACTTGCAGATAGCCGGAGCTTATAGCGATGTGGAACAAAAAAGTGCCAAAGAAGTGTGCTGCGGATATGTGAACGTAAAGTTTATTGAAGATAAGAAAGAGAACGACGGAGAAAAAACTCGTTACGAAGACAACATGGCTGACGAGGTTGTGAAGACCGTCAATTACCTTGTTCATCACGAAAGTCTGGACCCAAATCTGATAACGGTGCTGACACGCAAGAACGACCAAATTGCCATAATTGCCAATAAACTGATAGCCGAAGGACACAAAGTCATATCTGACGAGGCGTTCCGCCTAAACGCATCGACTGCCGTCAATCTTATAATAGAGGCTATGCGCTACATTGTAGAGCCTGACGACCCAGTCAACAAAGCTCAACTGCTGATTGACTTTCAGACTACAGAGGGTTTGACCTCCGACTCAGACATGAACGATTTTGTGAAACGTGTGTCTATAAACGACGCCGGCAAAATAGAACTGGAGAGAAGCGAAACGGCGAACGCCGTCATGGAGGAACTGACACGATGTTCTAAACTGCCGATTTACGAACTTGCGGAACATCTGTATGAACTACTGCGCCTGAAGAACCTGAAAGGACAGGAGGCTTATTTGTACTCCTTCTTCGACGGAATAAACAACTTCATAACAACCCAGACTTCGGACCTGAGCAGTTTCCTTAAATATTGGGACGATGTGCTGTGCAACAAACCTATTCCTTCTGGCGGAAAAAGCAAAGGAATCAGGCTTTACACTATACATAAATCAAAAGGGCTTGAGTTTCATACCGTCATACTGCCGTTCTGCGACTGGACAATGACCACACAAAACAAAACGCTCTTATGGTGCTCCACACATGACAAGCCGGAGCCTTTCTCCGAAATACCTATACTGCCGATAGAATATGGCCCAAAGATGAGAGACTCGCTGTTTGCCGACGAATATGCTGACGAGCAGATGCAGCTTTGGGTTGACAACATCAACCTTCTGTACGTGGCTTTGACTCGAGCAGAGAAAAACATGTTCATTCTATGTAAAAACAAGGAGAGCAAAAACGAAAAGAACAATAATAAAGAGGAGACGCCCGTAGGAAAGAACGTCTCAGAACTTATTCTGAACGTAATAGGCTCATCCGAAAACGAATACTTCAGAGAACGATGGGACTCTGAAAATCTTACTTTCTCATCCGGACAGCTATGCCTGTCCGTCAAAACGAAGAACAAAGAAGGCAATAATCGTCTAAAAATTACTGCCGAACCGGAGGAGTTCGAGTTCTGCTCGTTCCGCCAACCGGCTAAATTCCGGCAGTCTAACAAGTCTAAAGATTTCATCAGCGGCACTGCGGAAAACTTCATGATAGAAGACGGCAAAGTAAAGCACTATCTTTTTGCCAACATCAAAACAATTGACGATATCGAAAGTGCTGCCGCGCAACTCAAGTTCGAGGGCATAATATCTGACAACGACGAGGGAAAATACATCAAATTTGTGAGAGAGAGCATAGAAAGAAATAATGTGAAACATTGGTTCAGACCTGGGCTGAAATATTTCAACGAATGCTCCATAACCTTTTTTGATGACAACGGAGAACTGCAGACCCGCAGACCTGACCGTGTAATTTTTGACGGAGAAACAATGACGGTGATAGACTTCAAATTCGGAAACGTTGTCAAGAATGACCACGAAACGCAAGTGAAAGAGTATATTGACCTGCTGAGAAATATGGGGTACAAAAATACTGAGGGCTATATCTGGTATTTTAAATCTGACAAAATTCACAAAGTGGAATATTGACATCAGCCATAAAAGTGATTCAGATATTACAGAATAAAAATAGAAGGAACTTCACAGCCCCTTCTATTTCCATTTAACCTAAACCTTAACTATGAAAAAATCTACCTGTTTTGTTTGCTTTGCCACAAAGGTAATACATTTCTTTGCAATCTTGCAAACTTTTTAACATTTTTTTGATGTTTGTCAACAAAAAAAGTTTTTTATTGACCAAAATCAAGGTATATCAGTCCTAATTTTAGCTTATTTTTTCTATTTTGATACAGTTTACAAGTAACTTTCATAATTTTTTGATAAACAAAACAGATTTAAGGCTGCTTCTATTATAAATTAGGTCGAGATGATTTGAAGAGCATTTTGCATAGGTCGATTATATTTGCGAAACTTTTCGTTAGGCCAAATGAACAAAATGAAACTTATTTCAGCTTTTCCATAGAGAGAAAAGGAACTCGCAAGAGAAAGAGCGATGCGAGCATCATGACTAAATGAATATAAGCAAGAGGTAAAGGAAATAAATTCAAAAGCATCCGAAACAGAATTTATTACAAAAATAACTTAAAATCGTAATTTATAGAAATTGCCTTATAAAAACCGCATTTAAAATTGGGTATGAAAAAACCTTATTCTCTAAAAAAATCTACATTTTCAGAATTTTTAACTAATAAAATTTAAAGGGCAAGTTAAAAATGTGTAACTTTGCGTTTTTGAGTGACGCACTTTTGCGTTTTTTGAAAAAAATACATAAAGGGAAAGAATATTATGGCTCAGAAATTATGGGATAAGGGCAAGGCTACAAATGCCGAGATAGAACGTTTCACTGTGGGCAAGGACCGTGAGATGGACATTTTCCTTGCCAAGCACGACGTGATAGGCTCTATGGCTCATGTCACTATGCTCGAAAGTATCGGACTAATCGAGAAAGAGGAGCTTCCGCTGCTGCTCAGCGAGTTGAGGAACATTTACACTCTTGCGGAGAGCGGCGAATTTGTGATTGAAGAAGGTGTGGAAGACGTTCACTCGCAGGTGGAGTTGATGCTGACTCGCAAACTTGGCGACATTGGCAAAAAGATACATAGCGGACGTAGCCGAAACGATCAGGTGCTGCTGGACATGAAACTATATGCGAGAGAGCAGATTAGACTTGTGGCGGAAGCTTGCGAAAATCTTTTCAATATATTGGCAGAACAGAGCGAACGTTACAAAAACGTGCCGCTTCCGGGCTACACGCATCTGCAAATCGCTATGCCTTCGTCTTTCGGACTTTGGTTTGGTGCCTATGCGGAAAGTCTTGTTGACGACATGGAGCTTCTGCTCGCCTCTTGGAAAATAACTAACAGGAACCCTCTTGGCTCTGCTGCCGGATACGGCTCTTCGTTCCCGCTGAACAGACAGATGACTACAGACCTGCTCGGTTTCGACAGCATGGACTATAATGTTGTGTACGCTCAGATGGGACGCGGAAAAATGGAACGCACCGTGGCTTTCGCAATGGCAGGCATCGCCGCCACAATCTCGAAACTTGCTTTTGACGCGTGCATGTTCACAAGCCAGAACTTCGGCTTCATGAAATTGCCTGACGAATGCACTACAGGCTCGAGCATCATGCCTCATAAAAAGAATCCGGATGTTTTTGAACTTACTCGTGCAAAATGCAACAAAATTCAGACGCTTCCGCAGCAAATAATGATGATTGTCAATAACTTGCCTTCGGGTTATTTCCGTGACCTGTAGATTATAAAGGAGATTTTCATTCCTGCATTCGACGACCTGAAAGACTGCATTAAAATGACATCGCACATAATGCAGGAGGTTAAGATAAACGACAAGATTCTTGACGACCCTAAATACGACTTCATATTCAGCGTTGAGGAGGTCAACAGGCTTGCCGCTGAGGGAATGCCTTTCCGCGACGCATACAAGAAGGTTGGGCTGGACATTGAATCGGGCAACTTCAAACCGAACAAGAACATATCTCACACACACGAAGGCAGTATAGGAAACTTATGCAACGACAAGATTTCCGCTCTTATGCAGAAAGTGATGAGCCAATTCTCTTTCGATAAAGTTGACGAGGCTGCAAATTCTTTGCTAAAAAAGTGAGATTCAAGGTCATTTGCTCCTATTTTTAGTTTTTTATTAACGAATTTGATATTTTTGAAACATATTTGAAAACTTATGATTGATACAAAAGTTGTATTAGACAAAATTGTAGAGGGAATACAGGAGAGAAAAGGTAACAAAATTACCATTGTAGATATGACAAATATAGAAAACTACACTTGCAGTTATTTTGTTATTTGTCAGGGGAACTCTACGACTCAGGTAAGTTCTATCGCAGACTCCATAAAGGACTATGTGCGCGAACAGATCAGAGTGAAGCCTTTTGCCGTGGACGGTTACACAAATTCTCAATGGATTGCAATGGACTACGGAGACATTATCGTGCATGTGTTCTTGCCTGAACTAAGAGAGTTTTATCAAATTGAGACTCTGTGGGAAGATGCGAATCTTATCGAAATTCCCGACTTGGACTAATTTTTGAATCAAATAAATTCTTATGGCTGAAAAAAAACAAGATAACAAAGACTCTAAATTCAAGGGCTTCAGTCTCTATTGGCTTTACGGGCTAATCGTGGTTGGGCTGATTGCCGCAAACTTCATGGACACCACACCGATGTCCAAAGAGATTGCCTACAACGAAATTAAGAGTCTCATCGAGAAAAAAGCTGTCGAAGAGATTAGGGTCATCTCTAACAAGAACATTGCCGAAATCAAGATTAAGGAGGACAAACTGGGAGTCGCTTTTGAAGGTGACTCTGCTCGATATAAGAAGAATCCGGTCATATCTGTTTCTATTCCTTCGGCAGACAAATTTACTGAGGAGCTAAACGAATGGCAAAAGGGTTCTAAAAACAATGTTGCCCTGCGTTTTGAGGAGGACAAAGACTATTTTCAGTCATTCTTCTTTAACCTCTTTCCGTTCTTGCTGCTTGCCGGCATCTGGTTCTTCATAATGAGGCGCATGAGCAGCGGCGGTGGCGGTGGCGGCGTGTTCAGCGTCGGCAAGTCTAAAGCTCAGCTTTTTGACAAAACAACTGGCACAAGAGTCACATTTAAGGATGTTGCCGGACTTAGCGAAGCGAAACAGGAGGTGGAAGAGATTGTCTCTTTCTTGAAAAACCCGAGCAAATACACTGAACTTGGTGGCAAGATTCCTAAAGGGGCTTTGCTTGTAGGCCCTCCGGGAACTGGTAAGACCTTGCTTGCAAAAGCTGTTGCAGGCGAAGCTGAAGTTCCGTTCTTCTCCCTTTCCGGTTCTGACTTCGTGGAGATGTTCGTGGGCGTGGGTGCGTCTCGTGTGCGCGATCTGTTCCGCCAAGCTAAAGAAAAGGCTCCATGTATCGTTTTCATCGACGAAATCGACGCCATAGGACGTGCCAGAGGCAAAAACTTGAATATGGGCGGCAACGATGAACGAGAAAACACTCTCAACCAGCTGCTTACTGAAATGGACGGGTTCGGTTCTAACAGCGGCGTTATAATACTGGCCGCCACTAACCGTGTGGAGATATTGGACAAGGCTTTGCTGCGCGCCGGACGCTTTGACCGTCAGATTAGCGTGGACCTGCCAGATGTGCACGACCGCAAGGAAATCTTCAACGTGCATCTAAAGCCTTTGAAACTGGACGACTCTGTTGATATTGACTTCTTGTCACGTCAGACTCCGGGATTCTCTGGAGCAGACATCGCAAACGTGTGCAACGAGGCGGCTCTTATAGCTGCACGCCGTAGCAAAAAGTTTGTTGACAAGCAGGACTTCCTTGATGCCGTTGACCGAATCATAGGAGGGCTTGAAAAGAAGAACAAGATAATGACAAAAGCGGAAAAAGAGGCTGTCGCTTTTCATGAGGCCGGACACGCTACAGTAAGCTGGATGCTGGAATATGCCAACCCGCTGGTGAAAGTTACCATAGTGCCGCGCGGAAAAGCTCTGGGCGCCGCTTGGTATCTCCCTGAAGAGAGACAGCTGACCACAAAGGAACAGCTTCTGGACGAAATGTGCGCCACTCTTGGCGGACGTGCGTCGGAAGACCTTACTTTTGGCAAAATCTCTACTGGAGCGCTGAACGATTTGGAGAGAACTAACAAACAGGCTTACGCTATGATTGCTTACTATGGCATGAGCGACAAACTTCAGAACTTGTGCTATTATGATTCGTCAGGTCAGTCCGCTTACTCGTTCTCAAAACCTTATAGCGAAGAGACTGCGAAACTTATTGACGATGAAGTTAAAAAGTTGATTGAAGAACAGTATGAACGTGCAAAGGCAATTCTTACTGAACACAAAGAGGGGCTTGCCGAACTCGCAAAAATTCTCATCGAAAGAGAAGTCATCTTTGCTGACGACTTGGAAAAGATATTCGGAAAGAGACCTTGGGCTTCTCGTACTGAAGAGCTGATGGAGGCTAATGCTAAAAACAAGGAGGCTGAAAAGGAGGATATGGAAGAAGAGACAGAAAAGCCTTTGCCTGCAGAAAACGACGAGGCGGATGAGACAGATGAAAACGTTGCAGAGAAAGAGAAACAGAACAACGCTTCTGAAAATGATTTGAACTGATTTGCAAGGGGGCTTTGGTCCCCTTGCCCTTTCTATATAGACGGTCTGTATTGGGACAAATTCTGTAAATCAGGTTGAGATGATTTTTGAATTCAAATCGTAATTTGTAGAAATTGTCTCTAAACATTTATTAAAAAAACACCGTTTCATCGACAAACAGAACGGTTTTTAAATTCATCTTTACTTATATTTATGGATTATAAAGTGCTTGTGCTCGACATTGACGGCACACTGACAAATTCAAAAAAAGAGATTACCAGCAAAACAAAAAAAGCTCTGCGCAAAGCTTACGAAAAAGGTGTTAAAGTGGTGCTTGCGTCTGGACGCCCTACCCCGGGCATTCTGCCAATTGCAGAAGAGATCGGCTTCGACGAGTTCGGCGGATATATCTTGTCTTTTAACGGCGGGAAAATCATAGATTACAAATCAAAAGAGGTCATCTTTCAGAAAATTCTTCCGGACGAAGAGATTCCGTCTCTTTACAACTCCGCGAAGAAAAACGGTGTGACCATCGTTAGTTACGACGACACTTCGATAATAACAGAAAACACTGATGACCAATATGTTGAGATAGAGGCAAGGATTAACAAGATGCCAGTCAAAGAGGTTGACTCGTTTACAGACGCCATTAACTTCAGCGTGCCTAAATGCCTTATGGTAGGTAACGGCGACCATCTGGCCAATGTGGAAAAAAACATCAAGGCTGACTATGGCGACAGACTAAACGTTTACCGTTCAGAACCTTTCTTCTTGGAGATTATGCCTCAAAATATAGACAAGGCTTTCTCCCTCGGAAAGTTGCTGAAGCATATAGGCTGCACAGAAAAAGAGATGATTGCCTGCGGAGACGGTTTTAACGACATCTCCATGATAAAGTATGCAGGACTTGGCGTAGCGATGCAAAATGCGCAGCCGCAAGTAAAGGAAAGCGCCGATTTCATCACGCTCTCTAATGATGACGATGGTGTGGCTCATGTCATAGAAAAGTACATCATCTGATTTGGGTTGTATCACAAATTTACTCGTATAAAATGACTTTACTGATAATTTTAATTGCAGGGACTCTGCTAATCTCGTTCTTGTGTTCAATGAGCGAGTCTGTTGTTTTTTCCTCATCGATGTCTTACATCGAGACAATTGCGGACAAAAGCAGCGGAGGCAAACTGCTGAAGAAACTCAAAACCAACCAGAACAGGGCTGTTTCTGCAATCCTTGCTGTAAACACAATAGCAAACACTGCAGGTGCTTCTGCTGTTGGGGCTCAAACGGTGGCTGTGTTTGGAGAGACCTACCTTGGAGTTATATCGGGGCTTCTGACTGTAATGATACTAATCTTTTCTGAAATTATTCCAAAGTCAATCGGAGCAACATTCTGGCGTGAAATCTGCGTGCCCATAGGCTACCTTGTGAACACTATGATATACATTGCATATCCGCTTGTGCTTGTCACCGAGTTCCTCACAAAACTCTTTTCTCGTAAAGATGGCCAAACCATCAGTCGTGAAGAGATTGCTGTGCTGACCAACATTGGCGAACGCGAGGGCGTCTTTGAATCAAACGAAAGCAAAATCATCAACAATCTTATAAAACTGAAGTCAATCAAAGTAAGAAGCATCATGACTCCGCGCACTGTGGTGCTAGCTGCGCAAGAAGACCTTACTTTAGAAGAGTTTTTCTGCAACAAAGATTTTTTCAGATACTCCAGAATACCTGTTTATACCGATTCCATCGACAATATAACAGGTTTTGTTCTTAAATCAGACATTCTGCTTCACCTTGCAAACAACAAAAAGAGCATAAAGTTGAAGGACATCCGCAGAGATATTATCAGTTGTTACGAAAACACGACTATCTTACGTTTCTACGATCTGATGATAACGCGCAAGGAACATGTGGCGCTTGTAATAGACGAATACGGCGGTATGGAAGGCATCGTAACTCTGGAGGATGTGATAGAGACTCTTCTCGGACTAGAAATAACCGACGAATTTGACATACAAATTGATATGCAGCAATTCGCAAAAGAACGATGGAAAAAACTCTCTGAAAACATTAACGACTTTGAGATTAAGAGTTAAAAAGCAAAGCCTCCGTACAGACTAAACGGAGGCTTTTTAAGTAGATTTAATCAGAATTACACAGTATAATCTTAAGTTCCTAACTCCAGAACTTTTATCTTTTTATTTGCAAAATTCATTCTGAATAATTGTTGTCAGCAGCACAAACGGAGCGTTCCAGTTTATTGCAATCTCGTTTGTGGAGAAACTGCAGGTGCCGTCGTAATATGCCTTTGCCGGGAAGGTTGACGGATATTTGTCCATTCCACAGTCTCTGTTCTGAAAACCTGTAGCAACACCTCCGCTCAGATAGCCCGGAATAGGCTCATCTATATTGTCAGACTCGTTTCTTCTGTCGTGCTGGTTACGCGGCGACTTAGAGCCGAAGCCCGACAAGAAGCAGTAGTTCGTGGCGTTCACGCCAAGCAGATAGTCAAAACAGTTCAGCATCTGCATTTTATATTTATCAGCATTGCTTTTTGAGGCGTCCTTCTGGTGTCTGTACGCCAACCCAAGAAAAGCTCCGGTTGTAGAAATTTCTCCATTACTGCCCCAATCAAATTTTTTCACAGGATAACGGCCTGCAGATTTATTCGCAAGCTCGCAATATTCATCCGCAAGTTTCAAATATTTGCTTTCGACCATAGCCTTTTCTTTCGCGTCAAGAGGCAATTTGTCCAAATGGAAGAAAAGCGTCATCAGCCCTGTTCCTGCCACATATCTCCAAGTTGGCATCTCAAACCTCTGCTCAAAATTTATCTTACTGAAATACTTTTTATCCTTAGTTGTCACAAAAAGCTCCGCCGCCGCAAAAAGCCTTTCATCCTCAAAATAATCGTCGCTATAAGAACCAGTCCTCACATCAGAAGGATTGTCAAATTTGATGTCAGGATACTTTTCCGCCCAGTCCCACGCCCTTACAGCTGCGTCGAGCGCCTTCTTAGAGAATCCGGGGAACTCCTTTTCATAATCGGCAAATATACGCGCTCCCGCCGCCATAACTGCGGCAAAATCGAGAGCCGAAGTTGTAGTCTTACCTATCATGTAACGAGGCTGCTGGTCTTCGTGCGGCTGGACCATTCCGCAAAAACGCAAGGTCGAAAGCTTGCAGTAAACACCGCCGTCGTTAGGGTCCTGCATTGCAAGGAGCCATTCATACTCCCACATTAGCTCGTTCAGAATATCTGGAACATTATCGTTGCTCTCCGGGATATTCAGATTAAGTTTTTTAAAATAGTTCGGATACATTTCATAAGCCAGAGCAAGGTTATGCACCGTTATTCCTGCATTTACCACATATTTGTTGTAATCTCCAGCGTCATACCAGCCTTTTGGAGCAGAGACAATCTTGCCCTCCGGCAACTTTTCAGAAGCAGCGCTTTTATGTATAAGCACCTCAGTATCAGGGTGGCCTGCCTGACGCGCAAAACTCACCCCCTTAAATGTAGCATACTTAGCCGGAATCTCTGTCGAAGACCTCCAAAGGTAAAACGCCTTCAGCGACCAAAGTGAAATTTCGTCATAAACGCTATTCTGCTTTATTTCAAAAGGGAAAGAAACTGTCTCGCCAATTTGCAAGAAATATCTGCCCGGAGTCTTTAAAGCAGAGAAGTCAACCCATTGGATATTCTCTCCAGACTCCTTCCAGTACTCGCTTTTAGTTACGGGAACATTGCTCAGCACGACCTTTCCGTCGTTTGCATTGCAGACTGTGACACTCTTCGCATCAATGTCCGCGACCATCGCCCACTTTGGCGAATCTTGACAGTAGCCTATCTGATTCACGCGAATCTCGCCCTGCGAATAGGCCACTTGCGACAACGAGCAAAGCATTGCCACACATAGGTTTAAAACAACTTTTTTCATAAAAAACTTCAAAAAACATTTATACTGCCGCCAAAGATATATGAATTTTTATTATAAATGAAATTTTTTACGATTTTTCTCTTCTTGGTCTCGTTTCCGTCGCTACGCTTTGCGCTGCTATTCAGGCAGGAAGAGAAACTGCATGGTTCAGATGTTAACAGAATGGAAGCAGAGGTGAAACACAGCACCTCTACTTTCCTAATCCTACAGACAGGATAAGTTCGTGCGATGTTGACGATGCTCTTCCGCCAATTTCCAAACAATACCCTACCCTCATATTTTTATATTCAATACCGATCTGTCCAGCTACAGCGGCTCCCTTGAATCCGTCTTTCATGTCAGGACGATACGTCAAACCGCCCCACAACATCCTTTTGTAAAAAAGCATCGCATTGATGTCAAGCTCCGCAACATCGTCCGCGCACATAAATATCAAAGCCGGAGCAAGGTCTAAATTTTCAGCAACTGAAAAATAACCTCTTCCATACAAATAGAAATGTCTCATATTAGAGAACGTAGTTTGCTCATTTTCAAGGATATGCTTTACAGAAGCACCGAACAAAAGATGCTCATTCGCAAGTTCCGCTCCAAAGTCAAAATCTGCGTCCAGCTCAGAAACTTTCTCCTGCGGATATGTTTCTGACGTCTCGCCTTCATCACGTATAGTATGTTTTGACGGATTAAAACTGAAGTTATTCACACCGCCAGAAACGCCCAACGAAAGCAGATAATTGTCGCTCAAATCTATATGATACGCATAAACCAGCTTGAAATTGTCGTTCCTCTTAGCTATACTGACCTTATCAGACAGAATAGACAGTCCGACGCTCGACTTGTATTTCTCCGAATAACCCGTTCCGTTAAGAAGCAGAGTGCGCGGACTATTATCCATGCCAACAAACTGCAACCGCCCGACCAAAAAAAGGTCTATGCCCTCGTAGTTGCCTGTTCCCGCCGGATTTTTATTTATTCTTGAAAAGAACTGCTGCGAAAACATTATGTCGTGCTGCGAAAACAAAGCGCAGCACATTGCAAGACAAGCTATTGTCAATAAAAACTTTTTCATCTAACACCCTCCATTTTTATAATTTCCACACGTCTGTTTTTCTGATGCTCCTCATCAGACTTTGCATTCTTCACTGCAGGCTGCGAGGCTCCCATTCCGTCCTTCTCTAACAGAGACTGAGGCACTTTAAGTTTGATCAGCTCGTCGTAAATTTTAGACGCGCGCCTAATGGAAAGAGCTTTGTTTTCCTTCACATTGCCGCGCTCGTCCGTATGCCCCACAATTTTAAAGCGGCAGTTCGGATTTTCCTCAATATAACGTTTTATCAGACCAACCTTTTTGGCAAACGTGCTGTCGCTCTCGTCAGAGTTGTACTTAAAATACACAATCTGCCTATCCGCCAAAGTCACAACATCATCTGATGACACAACCGGAGTTTCATACAGTTCAACTTTCTTTTCTATCTTATTTTCAAGTCTATACAGCTTATTGTCTCTCAAAAAGAACAGAGCGTCCTTCAGCACAACCATATTGCGTTCTTTCTGCTGCGAATTAAACTTTTCAGGGAGATGCTGCGGCTTTTCCGTGCTTCTCTGCTTAGACACCCACAAGTCGAAGTCTCCTTTTTTATCATACGAGCTATAGACAATCTTGTCATTAAAGACAAATGGCAAATCTTCGTCGTGCTTACTATTAATTCGCTGCCCTGCAGACCTTGGGGCAGTCCATTTGCCGTTTTTCTGACGAGAGATAGTCCAGATGTCAAGGCCGCCGTTTCCCTGCGTGAAATCAGCCGCAAAAAAGAGCCTTTTACCATTCTCCGCCAAAATCGGATTTTGCAGTCCGCCCTGCAGTTTCTTCTTGTACCTTGTGCTTGCATGCGAGAACATTCCGCCCTCACGAGTCTCGCGTTCCGAGAAAGTCACGTCCTTGATTTCGAGCGGCTTAGGAGAGCCGACCACACCTCCGTCAACTTTAGCTTCGTAGAGCATTCCGCCTTTAGAGAAATAGAGCGTGCCGGACTCTTCGTCGTAAGTGAAACGCCCCTCTATACCTAAAGAGGAGAAGATGCTTGTATGCCTCACGTTTTTCAGGTCTTTAGAAACAGAGTCCACCTCCGCCAGATAAAAACCGCCGTCTATGTTCAGCGCCAGCACGCTGTCTTTGAAGAGCGAAACAGACCTGACAGAGCCTCTGCTGTTCACAGCCGACAAAGCAATGTCCGTATCCGCAAACATCTTATCCAACGCGCTGGCACTAAACCAATTAACCCCAATCAACCCTATTATATAAAAATATTTTCTCATATTACTGATCTTTATTTTTGAGTCTTTCCATTAATGCGTCCGAAAAGCATTTCATCATTGTGTCCATTTGCGCTTCAGACATAAAGAGAGTGTCACGTTTCAGGCCCGAAATAAAGCCTGTTGTGATAGAGCTGCTGTCCAAATCTTTCTCAGCTATCATAAGACGCCCCATGCAGTTCTGCCCCTGCTGATAGCCAAGTATGTAGTTAATTGTATCAGTATAGTCGCGCAAAGAGAAGTCCGAAACCATCACATCGCCTTTGGGCGCTCTCTCCTTGCATGAAAGCAGCAAAATAGCCGCCCCTAAAACCACCAAACACTTTCTCATTTCACCACTTTTTTTAGTTCCACATTATAGACAAGAGCCGAATACGGTTTGACATTGTATTTTTTGCCAAAGAATGCAAATTCGTTGAACAAAGTTGGAGAATAAACAATCTCCCACTCAGAACCTTCAGGCATCTGCATTATCACCTCTCCAAGACAATCTATAAAATCGTTGATATAGACAACCTTATCCTTTTTGAATATCTCGAATGTTGTGCCGGTAGCGTCTTTGCCTTCGTAATTTATTATTATATTGTCATACTCCGTTGGACGAATGCCGTTGCCCTGCTTTTTGACTCTGTACAAAATAAAGTCAGAGAATTTCACAACGCCCTCCTTTTTAGCATATTCTGCAAAAAAAGCATTGCCCTCAGAGATATTCTCCTTATATTTCTGTCTGTTCAGATATTCATGATAACTAATCAGAAGCATATCCGCCTCTTCTGCCGAAATGTTGACCGACGTGTCGTTTTTCAGTCCGTCGATAAAGCCTTTTATCAGCAGATGGCTTTTAAAAGTCATTGTGTCAGGGAAAAGCGACGCCTGCGTTCTTATCGCGTCCGCGCTCTTATACCCCATAGCAAAGCAGAGCGAATCTTGCTCTTGTTTGCCTATGTTTTCCTTAGCCTCCTGCTTGCTGCTGCACGATGCAAGTGCAATCACCAAAGTGGCAAATATAAATAATAGTCTGTTCATTTCTTTTTTTACATTTTTATCACCTCAACCGTTCCTTTGCGTTTTCTGCCGTCCTTCAGCTTGACTTTGTAGAAGTAGATGCCCGGAGGGGCTAAGTCAGAGCCTTTGCGACCGTCCCAGCCGTTAGCCGACGAACATACAAAATTGCCGTAATAATCGAAGATTTCAACCTCGTAGCCCGGCAGAAAATCGTCATTCAAACCATCCTGAGTGTATGGTGTTATGACGGTAGGGATTTGGATCTGGTCCGGAGGTGGAAGTGTTTTATAATCTGAGTTCCACTTCAAAGCCAAAAAATTCTCCCATGATACTCCATTCCATATCCATACAGCGTCATCATAACCGATAATAAAATCTGAAATATAGATCTCACCATTTTCTCGACCGACAATTAACTGATATTCTCCATATTCAAGATAAAAAAACAAATTACGCTCTACACAATATCTGGCTGAAACGTCCATTGTGGAATAAAGAAAAGCAATACATTCAACAGCCTCTCTTTTAAAGTATCTTACACTTTGCACCTCCGGATAATATTTCAAAACATCTTCAAATTTAAGAAGACCTTTATTTTCTGGCAGTTTCTTCCTTATGTCAAGATACGGATTTTTCTTAACCACATAGACAATATTGACACTATCAATCAATCTAAATATATCTGATATTGAAAATTGCAATCGCTGTTCTCCCGATTTCACCGACATTTTTACATTTTTCAAACCATCTATAAAATATCTTGTCGCACCATTAACAGAAATGCGATATTCTTCAAATCCGTCAGCCTCAACTCTTGCAAAACCATTTTCATCAGTCATATAAGACCCTAAATAGTCATATTCGTAACGACCAGCTCTCTCAGACATGCTCATACGCCATACTTCATAATTATCATATCCGCAGTCTTGCCAATTCCCGATTTTGTCATATTTCAGTTCCTGCTCTAATTTTTTTTTGTTTTTCTTAACACACTCCACGCAATTCTCTAGTCCAATTTGCCTCAAAAACTCTTCTTCAGACAAAAGCACAACGCCATTCACCTCCACCTTTGCATTAGGCACAGGACGCCCGTTCTTGTCGGTGACGTGGACGTTTATGGTAGTTAGAGCAAAAGACATCGAATTGTATAAAACAATTACAAGAAAAAATAAAATTCTCATTTGTCATTTATTTAATTTTCAGGGGCTTAAAGCCCCTGAAAAATCCTACGTTTAATATCGTTTGCAATGTAAATATATATATTTACCACCAGCCCCATCATTTAGATCTCCTGTCAATCTTTCATAACCATCTTTTCTTCTATTACTATCATTCGACAACATTAACGTGTGAATATATCCTTCGTGTCGACAATTAGAAGATCCCCAAATATAGATATATTTACCTCCTGCTCCTTCGTTTAAATCTACTTGTTTTCCTGTTCCATAATAAGCAGGGCTGTACTTCCCTCGCATAAGTTCCTCCATAGAATCTAGTTGACCACAACCATTTGTCCCCAATTTATGCCATTCGTATTGAAACCCATATGTATTTGCCATTGTTTTATTAATCGATTCTGTATAATCTCCAGACCGCTTGTATGAGTTAGAAACAACATTCCTTAACGCCCAACCTTTGCACCTTGATATAGAAGAATTCGTAAGATTAACCAAATCTGTTTTACTAACCCATCGATATGCAGTATAAAAATAAATATATTTACCTCCTGCTCCTTTATTTAAATCGTAATTCCATTTCCCATAATACAACCATTCATTACACTTATCCATATTTTTAGGATAGGAATAGTAGTATGAAGGAGCATCTGTTGACTTATTAAAAGATCTAACCTGTATGTCTATAAGCACACGCTGATCTTCTGGTTCAGATTCTGAAGATCTTAATATTGAAGAATAGTTAGAATCATCTTCTGACACCGCATCTTCTGACATTTCATTTTCTTCATTTTCAGCCCATTCTGGCTTCTCCCTATACACATCCTTAGAGATAGAATCTCCCTTTGCGACTTCGAAGAACGGAAGAATCTGGATGTCTTTATCCAACTGGCTTTCGCTGTTCAAGTTTTGCGCATCCTGATTCAATGCATCATCTTTTTCACACGAAATAAACATAAATGCGGAAAGCATAATTACCCCCCCCCATTTCAAATTAAATGATTTCATTTTTAAATTTTAAGTTTTTTAAATAATTAATACTGTGTTTAAAATTTAGACGTTGTTTGGTTAAACTTTTCCCCGAAATATTCAAGAAAACAATCCAAGACAAACTTCTTTGCAAAATATCGATATAAAGCCGTATAAACTTTCAACGATGCGAAATTACATATTTATTTTTGAAATAAAAAATATTAATTCGCTTTTTTTGCTTATTTTTTATTTTTACATTTTTATCACCTCAACCGTCCCTTTGCGTTTTCTGCCGTCCTTCAGCGTCACTTTGTAGAAGTAGATGCCCGGAGGGGCTAAGTCAGAGCCTTTGCGACCGTCCCAGCCGTTAGCCGACGAACTTACAAAATTGCCGTAATAATCGAAGATTTCCACCTCGTAGCCCGGCAAAAAGTCATCGTTCAAACCGTCCTGAGTGTATGGGGTTATGACGGTAGGGATTTGGATGTTGTCCGGTGGTGTTTTGGTTTTGTAGTCATAATTCATATCAACAAAGAAATAAAGCAGCCACCGTCCTGCCGAGTCCTTTCTCCAAAAGGTTTTTCTTTGGTCGCTTTCATTAGACCTCACTGTTCTTGTGTCAACATCATCAACAACAATGCTGCCGTCGTCAGAAGACAGAATAAACTGATACTCCCCCTGCTCCAGATACAAAGAAAAAGATCTGTCCTTGGCTGGAATTCTATCCCAAGAAGTCCATGCCCATCGATTCAAAAAATGTTCTGAGTACGCATCTTTACTCAAAACTCTTATATCATGAATCTCCGGATAATATTTAAGTATATCTTCCGGTCGAAGCAAACTGTCATTGTAGGGGAATGACTTACGTATGTCAAAATAAGGATTGGATTTCACCACATAAAGTGTCCAGTCGCTTCCATCTATTAATGCACACCTTCCAAAAAACTCTCCAAAAATCATTCTGACAACGTCAGCCTCTGTCACAACAGACATCTTCAAATTTTCCGCCCCGTCCTTAAAAAAACGTACAGAATTTGACACTGCCACGCGATATTCCTCATATCCGTCAACCTCAACGCGCGCATACCCACTTGCATCTGTTCTGACTGTTGTTATATATTCCGACTTGAATCTGCCCTCATATTTACGCATCTGCTCCTCCCAAGTATCTAAATCTTCAAAATACCCGCATGTCTCAAGCTTGTTGAGCACCTCCTTTTTTAATGTAACTTCAGCAGATTCAACACTCTCAAAACCAGGAGAGAGTGGTACAAGAGAGAAGTCTTCTAATGTATCGAATACATAACCCTTTTCCTCGAAACATTTATGAAAATCCACCCCTATAGTTTCAAGAAAATCCTCCTCTTCCCATGCATTAACACCCTTCACCTCAACCTTTGCGTTCGGAACAGGGTTGCCGTTCTTGTCGGTGACGTGGACGTTAATTGTAGTCACTGCAAAAGAAGTGACACTGACGAATAGCGTCAGAATTGTTGAAATAAATAATCTCATAAAATATTTACCCTATTATATAGGTCAGCATTAAACTTAATCTAACAGACATAAAAAGCAGGCAAAACCCTCACATTTAAAATCTGTAATGCGAAGTTACAATTTTAGTCCAACTAAAAAAAATTATTTTTGCAATTTTATCTTGATTTCTCACTCATAAGTGTTTTCTTTCTTAAAAAATCTTAAAAAAATAGACCTCGTACATCTTTTTTATATCCCATGTTTTTTATATGCAAGATTGCTTTATCTTTGCTGCGTTTTTTTAAATTTTACGTTTTCAGATGAATATTGTTTGTTTTAGCAAGGCAAAGGCGTTTGCGGCGGACTTTGCCATATTGTCACGGCTGGTACGATTCGGTCTGTTTATCTTAACTAATGTTTTGGCTCTGTTTTTAATCTCTACAGACGCTAAGGCTCAGTTACTTATAAGCGCTTACCTGCCAAATGCCAAGGGCAGCGACGGCAATTTTGAATATATCCAGTTGATGGCGCTGGACAGCATCGACTTTACCGAAACGCCACACACAATCATCACTTGCAACAACGGAAACGCTTTAAAGACAAACGGCTGGGTCTCCGGACTGACTTGCACATACGCCATGGAGATTAATTCGGGTTCTATCAAGCGTGGCGAAACTCTCTATGTAGGCGGAATAAACAGTGTGCTGAACGGACCAGGCAGCGAGGATATTTCTGACCTCAACTGGGTCAAGCAATTCGACTGCCTCAACATGCTTGGCGACGGCGGAATTGGTAGCCGAAGAGCTAAAAACTTCGGATTTCTTGGCAACGGAGGCGATGCAGACGGCATTGCGGCTTTCTGCCTGAAGGCTTCCGAAATTTCTGCCGCAAGCATACCTTCCGACGCTCTTTTTTACGGCGACACTATCACTAAATCAGGCACTTACGGCTACACTTTGCCAAACGGCTCTCTATTTGACAAGGACTCTAAGTTTTTCCCCGCAAATTCTGCAAAAGACAATATTTTGTACAAAGTTCACGGATGGTACAACCATCTTACGAAAAAGTGGGTTAAGGAACGGAATGTACTGCCCGTCCCCCTGCTCTCCAGAGATAGTCTCGCCACTGCCATAGAGTTTGTGCCGTTAGTATATGACATCACTAATATTTACGAGGACTGCAAACTCTCCGTAAATTGGGAAGCATTTCCTTCTGCCGACTCTTTCGCTGTGTTTATATCTACAGACAAAGAACCTGTCGCCCTCCCGAAAAACGGGACAGAATACAAAGCTAATTCTGCAGAAAAGTGCGATTCCATCGAAAATTCAAGCTGGAGATGCGTATATTCAGGTTCCGAAAAAACAACGAAGATAGAGAATTTGCCTCCGGGTGATTATCAGCTTTCCGTTTTTCCTGTTTTTAAAATGGCAAACTACAAAACCGAGTTGTACATGAATGAGTATCAGACGATTAAAGTTACAATCAAACGAGACTCGTTTCCTAAAATTAGGACAGACTCAACAATCTGCATTCAATCTCCTCAAATATGTCTGAATGCCACAGACTTCGTGTCTGACAATAAACATTTGCACTCTGTACAGATTGAGAACGAGATATTCAACTGTCCTAAACCAGATTCAATTTACAAAACTAAATTAATTACTTTTTCTGAATGCGGAGAAAGAAACGAGTTTGAATTGTCTGTAAAATTTAAAACGGACTCCATCAAATCTATTTTCACAAATTGTCCGAAAGACACAACCGTCTATGTAAAGTGCGGAAGAGACTCCTTTTATTTTGCACCGCCACAACCCGACTTCGATGATATTTGCGGATACTATTCGATAGAGACAAAGCACTCCATTCCCGCTTATTATAAAGTAGGAAAACATCTGCTGACTTTCTATCTTGCAGACTCTCAAAAGATTAAAATGGATAGTTGCTCTTATTACCTAAATGTGGTTAAAACTGCCGAACCTCCTAAAATCATCTGTCCTAAAGACACCACGATATACATTGAAGAAGGTGCTTGCGAAGCCTATTTTTCGCCCAACCCACCAATCGCCACGAATGGCACGTTCACTCGCATACAGCCGAACGGAGCAACACTATCTGACGGCGACAAAGCAACTTTTCTGTTCGTCGCAGAAGACGGCTGCAAAGAAAGCCGCGACTCTTGCGCAATCACTGCCACCGCTAAGGACACGACAGACGTGCATTTTCTAAATTGCCCGACAGACAAATCTATGGAACTGAAGGACGGACAGCAAGACACAACGCTCTGCATGGAAGAAATCCTTATATCTAAAGACTGCGGCTCGTACTATGTGCACGGAGAACCAGGCTCCATAAATCAAACGTTTAAACCCGGCCTGTACAATTTTACATATCACATAAAAGACAATGCCGACAATATTGTCAAAACTTGCAAGTTTTCCATCCTTATAACAAAAGAGAAACATGAGCCTTCTTATGATTTTGACGACACCTATCAGAAAAAAATAATGACACCTAATTCCGACGGGATAAACGATTTTTTTGAAATTAATGATATTGACAGCTATCCCGAAAATGAACTGATTGTTTTCAATAAATGGGGAAGCGTTGTTTTTCGTCAAAAGAATTATGCAAACACATGGGACGGTGTCAATATGAGCAATAACAGATTTGAGAATGGTAAAAAGCTGCCGCCTTCAACCTATTTTTATATTTTTTACACTGAGAAAGAGATAAAAATGAGCGGTTTCATCGATATATTTTACTAATATGAAGAAGATCTTTTTATCTGCACTGCTGCTCTGCCTTGCCCTGAATATAAAAGCGCAGCAAGAATTTCATACAATAATGCACCATTTCGTTCCCCAATTGCGGCAAGTTGCATACAGCGCAACCAAAGAGGAGGTAAATCTGACTTTGCTGTACTGCAATCAATGGAGAGGCATAGAGGGCAATCCTCAAAACACACTGTTTTCCGGACATTACAAAATAAGATCCGGCGGACTTGCAATCGGAGCCATTGCAAATCAAGAGAAATGCGGCATAAAGACAAACAGCATGGCTGAACTTATATTCTCTTACGGAATCAACTTAAAGAATAGCCTGCTCGCCTTTGGCATCGGGAGTTCTTTTAACTCGATGAAATGGGACATTTCAGACCTGTCTGACGAGGAGGTTCGCGACTTAGCCTCGCTGAGCCGAACGCCGGACTGCCGCTTCTTATCATTCAGAACCGGGCTTTACCTTTGCTTCGACAACTTTTATTTCGGCGCAACAGTGTCAAACCTGAACAAGTTCAAATCGAACTTTTACACTCCAAAACCGCACGGATATATAACTTCAGGATATAAAGCGCAACTCACAAAAAAACTCACCCTGAACATAGAAGGAAACGTGCAGACAGAACAATTTACAGGCTACGCTCCAGATATAAGCGCAATACTTGCGTCAGACGAAAAACTGTTTGCAGGACTATCTTACAGAGCAGAGAAAAACATCGGATTTCATATAAAAGTTAATTTTAGCCGTCACTTGTACGTGGGCGCAGCATACGAACACGCCGCTAACGCGCTAAGGAAGTCGCACACAGCCTCAACCTTCGAATTCATATTCGGATTCAGGCAACCAGTAAAAAACGAGCCGCCAGCCAGCTGGGATAACGACAGACTACTGTTTTAGCAAAATACGCTGTAAAAGAATCCTAAGCTCATCATTAGGTTCAGCTCCATTCATCAAGAACTTCCCTTCAGGGTCAATAAGGAAATAAGACGGAACGTTTACAGCTCCATAAATTTTTCGGAACGCATCAGGATTAGGCATCTGCCAAAACTTCATCTTCGCCTTAAAATGTGCAGGATAATGAGCCAGATCCTCAACCTCATCATACAAAAACAGATTCACAATCACAAGATTATCCTTATACGCATCATGAAACCTCATAAGCACGTTAAGATCCTTCAGAGTTTTATCCACCTTAGAATTGCACACGTTAATATACACATACTTTCCCTTCAAATCAGACAATTTTCTTGCTTTCCCTTCATGGTCAAAAGCCTCGAAATCAGAAGCGTACGTTCCTATAAAATTAGAGCTGACTAACGTTTCGACCGCAATAAGCAGTTTCCTGTTCTCCTCGCTCGACAGCAGTCCGTACATATTGTGCAACAGATTAAACACATTCTCCTTGTTGAAAATCGGATTATTAGCAAGGTCCGCAATAATCTTGATTGCCATCAGCTCCATAAGATTCACATCAGTCACTCCATATCTGTTTTGCAGCATTGCAAAAAGAATCTTCGCATTCTCCTCCTCCACAATCTTCTTAAAGATATAAAACTCCTCAGAGCCGCCAGTCTGAGCAATAAACTCATTCAAAATATTATTAAAAGCGTCCCAAAAAGCAGAATTATAAACATTCGTCCCTATTTTGTTAAAATGCAGCAAGACACTATCTTTAGACATATCAGAGAGGTTTTCCAAGAGCAGGAAGCGATAATCCATAAACTCCCGCTGATAAGGCTTAGTCAAGTCAGGAAAAATGTTCTGCATATTTTCAATGGAAGCCAGCACAGAATCCTTTTTAGCCCCATACACAAGATGCTTCATGCTGAAATAGTCAAAAGCATCATCGAACTCCATCATCTGAAAGTTAAAGTCTCCCTTTTTCAAACCCTCAATTGACAGCAAAAAATCCTTAGGCTGAAAATAAGGGTCGAGTTTCTGCGGCAAAGTTCTCTCTTCATATTCAGGCAATGAAATCTTATAAGTCTCACCCGGCTCAAGATATATAAAACCTCGGCACACATCCATCGGCACGAAAGCCTGCACAGGCGAATCCACATCGACGACAAAAGTAAAATTGCCCGATTCATCGACAACAGAGTTTGCCAACAATCTCTCCGTATAGACAATCTGGTCAGAAAAACACTTAAGGGCAAGTTCCTTGCCTGCATAACTCTTCGCAACACCAGACACAACCGTCCTTTCCGCCCTTGCGTCAAAAGCCCCTAAAGCCATAACGACAAGCGCAGACATGCACAAAAAATGTTTTCTGAAAGAAAATCCAACCATCATGTATTTAAAAATCAATTAATCCTGCATATCAGCCAAAACCTGCAAAGCTTCGTTTTCATTAGCCTCCATAATCTCTCTCTCTCCAGGACCCTTGTCGTCAATGCCGCAGAGGTGCAATATCCCGTGTATAATCACACGGTTCAGTTCCGACTCATAAGTCACGCCAAACTGCTCCGCATTGCTCTCTATAGTCTCCAGGCTGATTATGAGATCGCCCGAAATAACGTTACCTTCAGTATAATCAAAGGTGATTATATCTGTATAATAATCATGCTGAAGATACTCCTTGTTGACATTCAGAATATATTCATCTGAACAAAACACGTAAGAAATATCTCCAATCTGAAACCCTTTCATTTCAGCTATTTTCTTAATCCATGCCGAAATTTCACGTTTTGAAATTTTAGGCATTTTGACCTCTTCGGCCATGTACGATATTGCCATAAGCCAATAAATTTAAATTTTTAACATAGAGAGCAGAGCCCTCGTTTAGTGTAAATCACGCAAAAAACAAATATGCCACCATAATCGCAGCTATAACACCGCCCAGGTCTGCCACAAGCCCCGCTGTAACGGCATATCTCGTACGTTTAATTCCGACAGAGCCGAAATAAAGCGCTATGATATAGAACGTGGTGTCTGCCGCACCTTGGAACATACAGCTAAGCCTGCCCACAAACGAATCCGCCCCGTATTGAGCCATAGTGTCCAACATCATCGCCTTGGCTCCGCTTCCGCTCAGAGGCTTCATGAATGCAGTCGGCAAAGCATCAACAAAGGTCGTGTCCGGAAGCACAAAATCAAAGACAAACCTCAGCCCGTCAATAATAAAGTCCATAGCTCCCGACGCACGGAAAACCCCAATACCGACAAGCATGCCGACAAGGTAAGGCATCACCTTGACAGACGTGTCGAAACCGTTTTTTGCACCTTCAATGAATGCGTCGTAAACATTCACCTTTTTATATAACGCCCCTAAGATAAATATAACAATTATAGAAAACAATAGGCAATTGCTCACAATTTTTGAAACTTGCGCCATTTTTTCTTGCTCCAAAGAGCCAAAACCGCAGACTATCAATGCAATAACCACTGTGATTCCTGTCAGCCAACCAATAACAGTTTTGTTCAAAAGATTCAATTTCTGTTTTATTCCGACAAAAATTATGGCTGTAATTGTAGAGCAATAAGTAGATAGAAGCAGAGGAATGAATATATCTGTCGGATTGGCAGAACCCATAATAGCCCTTTGAGCCATAATCGTTATTGGAATGATTGTCAGCCCTGATGTGTTCAGCGCAAGAAACATAATCTGAGCATTAGACGCAGTTTCCTTCTCTTTGTTCAAATCCTGAAGGCTCTCCATCGCTTTCAGTCCAAGCGGAGTCGCCGCATTGTCCAGCCCCAGCATATTTGCCGAAAAATTCATCAGAAGCTGACCATTAACCGGATGGTTTTTAGGTATTTCCGGAAACAATTTAGAGAAGAATGGCCCGATTATTCGTGAAAGCAAATTTATAGCGCCAGCCTTCTCGCCGATGTTCATAAGCCCCATCCACAGAATCATCACACCGCCCAACGGAAGAGCAATGTCCATCACTGCGGACTCCGCCTTCTCAAACGTGCTTGCTACAATAGCCTCAAACACGTGATACTCACCAAAAAACGCACAACGAGCAATCGCTACCAACATAGCGACAAGGAAAAAACCGACCCAAATGTAATTCAAAACCATCGCCTACTCACTTTTTCGCTCAAAATATTAAATTTTCCTGTTCAGACTGAAGAACACAAACAAACACCAGAGAGATTACCTCATCTCTTTTTCGTCAAAAAGAGTTGGATAATCTTCGTCCAGACGCTTCAAGATAGCGGTAAAGAGCGTTTCTCGAACAAACTTCGCCTTTTTCTCTATCTTATATTTTTTGCAAAAATTGTCAAGCACTATTTTCTCTTTGTCATTCAACGAGATCACAATCCGATGCTCTCTTTTGACTTTTGGTGCCAGACGAATTTCTTTTATTTTTTTGTTCGCCATAAACTTGAAATAAACCGTCCAAATTTAGACTTGGATTTTTAAACATCCAAATATATAACATTTTAAAGACAAAATATCACTCTTTGCCGATAAAACTTGCATTTCTTCAACAAAAAAGGGCGAAAACAAGTTTCGCCCTTTAACTATCCAACCCCAAAGAACTATTATTTCTCAGCGACTTTCATCTTAGACTCAGCCATAGCCTCAACAACATTCAGCACGTAGTCTCCAAGCTTTTCACACTCCGTAACCAAGTCCATATAATGAACACCTGCCTTGTAAGTGTAAAGGTGAGTCTTGATGTCCTGAGCGTTCTTCGCCTTAAGCTGATTTCTCAGATTATTTATTTCATTCTCAATATTGTACGATTTAACAACATCGACAGAACCACTTTCGAACTGTTCTTCCACCAAAATCATCTGACCAATAGCGTCGTCTGCAAGAGAGAACATCGACTTGACATTCTTGTCAACGTCTTCACCAAAGACAATTTCATCATCATGCTTGCGCGAAATAGTCCTTGCCAGGTTGTAGCAACTGTCTCCGATACTTTCTATCTCGCTCACCATCTTCAGCATAGAGAGCAGCTTCTGCTTACTGTCCGCGCTCAAGCGCCCTTCCGAAACCTTTGTCAGATAATTGGCAATCTCAACCTCCACACGGTCACTGATAGCCTCATACTTCTCTATTCTCGTATAAAGTTTGGCGAACTTGCTTTGGTCTGTCTCTTCATAAAGGTCCTTAACCATACCGAACATCTTGCGCGTACGAGTTGCATATACAAGGATTTCCTTATTAGCCTGAAGCAAAGAGAGCTCTGAAGTCGAAAGCATACCTGTAGAGATATGTTTCAGGTGGAACACCTCTTCCGAATCTTCCTTCTGAGGCAAAACGTAAGTCACAAACTTAGCGATTGACTTAACAAACCAAGACAAGATTAACACGTTGCACACGTTAAACATTGTATGGAACAATGACAGCGCGAATGTGCAATCCGTATTTTCTCCTACTACTGAAGTGTCATAGCTGGCATCTCCGAAAACTATATATTTCACAACTCCCATAAAAGGATAGAACAGCACCAGAACCCAAATAACCCCGAACACGTTAAAGAAGAAATGGGAAAGAGCCGCTCGTTTTGCGGAGGTATTACCAGACAAAGCTGCGATATTTGCGGTAACTGTTGTTCCTATGTTTTCGCCAAGCACCATAGCTGCCGCAATTTCAAGAGATATCCATCCGTTGCTACACATAATCAACGTGATAGCCATCGTAGCAGATGACGACTGAACCACGATTGTAAGGATTGTACCAACAAGCAAGAATAACAAAATGGAACCATAGCCAAAACTTGTATAGTCTTGAAGGAAAGAAAGCATTTCAGGGTTGCTTCCTACATCAGGAACAGACGTTTTAAGATATTCAAGACCTTTGAACAGCAAAGCGAAACCAACGATAAACTCTCCCCAATATTTCAAAATAAATCTTTTCTGGAAAATAAGCGGCAACGCAAGACCCATAAGCGGCAGAGCTATCGCGCCTATGTCACATTTAAAACCTGCAATCGAGATAATCCACGCCGTTACTGTCGTTCCTATATTAGCCCCCATTATAACACCGATGGACTGAACTAACGACAAAAGTCCCGCATTTACGAAACTCACCACCATAACCGTTGTGGCGGAAGATGACTGGATGATTGCTGTGACTAACACCCCCGTGAGAATACCACCTATGCGGTTGGAGGTCATTGCCGATAAGATACTTCGCAGACGGTCGCCTGCAACTTTCTGAAGAGCCTCACTCATCAGATTCATTCCGTAGAGGAACATACCTAACGCACCTATAAGCGTAAGGAAATCACTAAAACCGTAATTCATAATAAAACATTAAACGCAAAGAACAAAAATCACATATTTTTTGTTGTTCTATTTCTGCTATTAACTTTTGCAAAGATATATTAATTTTTCATTTGACCATAATTTTTCCTACAAAAAATAATCCACTTCTTGTATTTTTATAAATTACTTTATACAATACATTTTTCTGTCTTTTTCTTTGTATCTGATTATCAACTATTTTAGATTTATCCTGCGAAACAGAGCAAATCATCTTCTCCCCTATTTTTTAGTTTCACGCAAACTATTTGCTTTTTTTCTTAAAAAGACAAAGAAAAATTACTAACTTCGCACACGCAAATTTTGCCTATGTTAAATCAGAACTAGGGCGTTGCAATTTTACTGAACTTTTTTTGATTGTATGATAGATTTCTTCAAAAGGTATAGACGATACGGATTATCTTGCGTGGTTGCGCTTACAATCCTTTATCTCAGCGTGGCAAGGTCAACACCGAAGATGGACATTCCCGAAATAGAAGGGTTGGATAAAATTGTCCATTTTCTGATGTATGCCGCATTAAGTTTTGCATTAAGCCGAGACTTTTACGTACAGAAAACATCATTTTCATCGGTAAAAATGGTCATGTGGGCTGTTGTCTTACCGATTCTGTACGGAGGACTTATAGAAGTCTTGCAGGATAACTTTTTCCCTCCTCGTTCCGGAGACTGGTACGATTGGCTTGCAGACAGCCTCGGCGTTATTGTGTCTTTTCTTTTGTGCAGGATATTTGTTCCAAAATTCTTCAAACAGGAAAGCTCTTTCAGGTGTAACTAAAATTGACGAAAATGAAGTTTTCAATAATAATCCCCGTTTATAATCGACCTGACGAGATTGCAGAGCTTCTTGGCTCTATCGCAAAACACACGTCATCATACAATATAGAAGTAATAGTAGTTGAAGACGGCTCTGTGCGAAACTGTAAAAAAGAAATCCAAAGTTTCTACGAAAAGATAAACTTAAAATACATTTTTCAGGAAAACAAAGGGCCTTCCGCTGCTCGTAATGAAGGTGCAAAATACGCCACAGGCGAATACTTAATATTTTTCGATTCTGACTGTATCATTCCAGACGAATATTTCAAAAACATAACTCAGTATTTGGAACAAAATCCGTTAGACCTTTTTGGAGGCCCGGATATGGCAGACGAATCGTTTTCTCCTATTCAAAAAGCGATTTCATACTCAATGACATCAATTCTGACAACAGGAGGTATCCGCGGCGGAAATAAAAAATTAGACAAATTTTACCCGCGCAGTTTTAATCTCGGAGTAAGACGAGACAAATTTCAAATCCTAAAAGGGTTTTCTGAAGATATGCGTTTCGGAGAAGACATGGACTTCAGCATGAGAGGTTTTGAAGCCGGATTTAATGTTGGCCTCATTCCTAATGCCGCTGTTTATCACAAACGACGTACTAAATTTAGTTCTTTCTACAAACAAGTGTTTGGTTCTGGCACCGCTCGCATTGATCTTTCTTATCGACACAGAGGGACTTTAAAACTCGTGCATCTATTTCCATCTCTTTTTGTCATTGGAGTTCCTTTGTCTATATTGCTTGCTATTTTCATACACTGGACATTCATACTTCCATTAGCCTTTGTCTTAATCGCAATATTCATTGATGCTTTTTTATCGATGAAATCGGTAAAAATAGCATTATTGGGTGTATGGGCAAGCCTGATACAGACATGTGGATACGGCTTAGGATTCTTTTTTGCTGCATTCAAACGTCAAATTAACCCTACACAAAAATTAGAGGCGTTCAAAGACTCCTTTTACGAATAAGAATTTGCTTCTCTTTTAAACGTCAGAATCACTACAAGTTTTCCCTCTCGCTCAGATGCGGGAGTTTTGATAAAACAGAATTAGGCCATCACTATTTGTTTTATTACATTTTTTCGATACCTTGCAAAGATTAATAACAACACTATTTGCAGAGTGTCTTATTTATAAAGTGCTGAGAGACATGAAAAAAAAGTTTTTACTAAAGTTATTGTTTTTTTTGAGTATGAGTATTTCTATATTTCATTTGTTTGGTGATTCCTGCAAATTTTACGAAGATGCGTGGACGTTTGTAAAGGAAAATGAAGAGAGCAATCCAGAGACTGCTGTAAAGAAGCTTGAAGAGGTTAAAGCACAAGCTGAAAAAGAGAAAAACTATCCGCAGTTGTTGGCTGGTATTGTGAAAAAAGGGAAGGTGTCAGAATGCTTTTCCGATTCCTCTTTTGTGGATTGTCTGAATGAACTTCATAACTGTCGCATGCAGATAAGCGATCCGGCGGCTCTTGCCCTCTCATACTACCTTGAAGCGCGGATGTTACTATCTTACTCCTTTCATAACTCTTCTCTGATTTATGAACGTACCAATTTGGCTGATACTGTACCTGATGATATTAACGAGTGGTCAAAGAATATTTTCACACAGAAAATCAAAGATTTAACCCTCAAGGCTCTCGAAGAGCCTGCTATAAAAAAAGTGGAAGCGAAATCGTTTGCTCCGTTGATTGTGTTTGATGAGAAAAAAAATAGCATTGGGGAAGGTGCTAAACTATATGATTTTATCGTAAATGAAATTGTAGAAAGTGCGGGGTTGTTGTCTAGTTTCTCAAAAGATGAAGTGCAGAAGTTATTGTCTGATTTGGTGGCGTTCCATCAAAACGATTCGGACAATACATTGTATGTTCAGGCTAAACTTGATTATTTGGATGAAAAGTTTCCCTATGAAGAAGAACTGAATGATGGACAGTATCATGGTGATGATTTCGTATTGGAACATCCTTACTATAAGGAAATGGAGGCTTTTCTGAAAGAGTTGGGAGAGGACGAGAACGCCTATTTTGTTAGGGAGGATATGTGCTACTATCTCATGAAATACCTTGAAGGTAAAGAGTATAACCCTGCTTTCAGAAATTCAAAATTACCTCAGGTGGTTTATGATTTGGCTAATGTGGGAGAAGGACGTGCTGATGATGTGAAATTATGCAAGTTGAAAAGCTACATTGATAAAATAAAAAGAAAACATATTCGAATAGAACGTGATGCAACGGGAGTCTTTCATTCTGGAGAGCCTCTAAAGTTTCGCGTGATGTATGCAAATATGGACAGCCTGAAATTCACAATTTATCGTGATACTCGCTCGCTTTTGGAAAAGGAGCGCGATGTGGAAAAGCATTGGAAAGATAAGGCTAAATTTGAAGATTATGCTCAAAAGGTTGCTGATTATGAATTCAAATTGTCTCCGTCAAATTATTTTGTGTTAGAAGATACAACGGTTGAAATAGCTGCTTTGCCTTATGGTTTATATTATGTTGATGTAGAAGGGAAAAATGAGGACGATGGCTTTCTTGAATTTTCTGTTACTGATATTTTTGGTTTGAGTTTGACACAAAAAAATCAGACGGATTATGTTTTTGTCGATTCAAAATCGGGTGCTCCTCTCGATGGGGTTTCTGTTACTGCGTATTGGGGAAGCAATAGAGAAAATGTCTATTCGTTCGGCACTTCTGGAAAAGATGGTGTCTTGGATGAGGCTAAAATACCTGATGAGGTGATGAAAAATCAACGTAGCAGGGTTGAACACGGATTCAAACGTGGTGATGATGCTTATCATAATTGGGAATATGTTTATAGGAATGGACCTCTGGTCAATCAAGGTGATAATGCGCAGGATTTTCTATGTAACATTTTCTTTGATCGGGCTATCTATCGTCCCGGACAGGTAGTGCGTTTTAAAGCGATTTGCTATAAGTTGGCGGAAAATGGATCTGCCGTGCTTCAAGGGAAAAACTGCAAATTCCATGTTATTGGAGCGAATCGTCAGAGAATAAGCGAATTGTCTTTGGTTACCAATGAATTTGGTTCTGTTTCGGGTTCATTCGTTTTGCCTCAGGATGCTTTGTCCGGTCGTTATACTATTCTTTCGGGACGCGGTAGTTCAGAACAATTCAGGGTTGAGGAGTATAAGCGACCGACCTTTGAGGTGAAGTTAGACAGACCGACGACCAGCTTCTCTTTCGGTGATTCTGTGACAGTTTCGGGTCATGCGGATTATCTGTTCGGCGCGCCGCTAACAGAAGGAATGGTGAAGTATGTGGTGACAAGGAAATTGTGGTTCTGGCGATGGTTTGGAAACTCAGAAGCAGATAAGGTTGTCTCTTCGGGCGAAGTGGAACTTTCAAAAGATGGGAAGTTTGACATTCCATTTGTGGCAGAAAGGGGCAAAATGAAGGAGCTTTCTTGTTATAGGTATGAGGTGAAGGTGACTGTGACTGATGAGAATGGGGAGTCTCAGGAGGATTTGCTTTCGGTCTATGTGGGTGATCGCTCTATGGCATTCCGCTCTTCGTTGGGCGAAAGGTGTTTGGTGGAGGATTTGCCGACTGCCAAATTTCATTTGTCAAATTTGGAGGGTGTCGGAATGAAAAATTTCCCAATCCGCTATGAAGTGGGACGCTTAGACAAAAACGGGGAGGTTACCACGGTTGCGTCTGGTGAGGTAAGATCTGATGAGGAGGGCGCATTTACTCTGCCATTGTCCGGTTCTGATTTGTTGTCCGGTTCTTATCAGTTTGTTTTCAGAGCAAAGGATGACAAAAAAAGGGATGTGGAGGAAACTTTCAAAACGATACTTTACAGAAAAGAGGATAATCGTCCGCCGGTCTATTCTGTTCTTTGGCAGGAGGATGTGAAAAGTGTGTCGCTTGCTTATGGTGAAAAGCACACCGTTCGTATTGGCTCTTCGCTTAAAGATGCTCACCTGTTGGTCGTTTCAATCAGCGCGAAAGGTGAGAAAAAACTTAAATGGGTTAAGTTGAATGACGAAATCAGAACCTTCGACCTTATGTTGCAGAAAGAGGACGGTGAAGCTAAATCAGTTTATTTTTATCTTGTACATAATGGTTCTTTGCATAGTACGAAAATGGATTTGAATCTGAAGGAGGAGGATAAATCTATGCCGATAGAGTTGGCTGTGTTTAGGGACAATATTCTGCCGGGCGCGGAGGAGACGTGGACTGTAACTGTTCCGAAAGAGCGTAAGGCAGAAGTGCTTGCCACTATGTATGATGCGTCACTGGATCTGTTAGCTCCACTCTCTTGGAATTTCAATCCGAAATACAGAAAATTTTATAATTTCAGAGATTATGGAACGTGCAATAATCGCAATGCACTGTTTTTTGAAACTTATTCTCCGTTTAAAAATAATTGCTTTTCTCGTCATTATGTGAAATGTCATTTCATGGATTTGCCGTCGGGTGATTTAAATAGGAAAATGAGAATGTACTCTATTAGTTTGGCTGACGATGGCAACAGCTGGGGTTCTGAAGCAGAGGAATTAGAGGAATTATATGATCATTCCGTTTCAACAATGAAAGCACATGGTGCTTCGCCTAAATTGGCGATGGGGAATACATTGGCAGAACAAGGAGCTATGAAGAAGAGCGATTTGACGGGTTCTATTTCTGTAGTTACTGAGACTGTGCCAGTGCCAGTTCCGACCGAGGAGGTAAAGGTGCGTTCCAATTTTGCAGAAACTGCGTTCTTCTTTCCGCACATGGAGTCGGATAGCGCAGGTAATGTGAAAATTTCGTTCCAGATTCCTGAAAGCCTCACCCGCTGGAACTTCATGCTGCTTTCTCATACGAAGGATTTGTATTATGGGCAGAAAAAGGCAACGGTCATAACACAAAAACCGTTTATGGTCTCTGCTAATTTGCCTCGCTTCTTCCGTGATGGTGATAAAATCGCTTTAACGGCAAAGGTGACGAATCTTTCGGATGATGATAAAAAAGGTTCTGTAAGGATTCTGTTGCTCGACCCTGTGACGGAGACGGTTGTGGCTGAAAATAGCGGTTCTTTTGATGTGAAACAGAAGGAGACGGCTGTGGTGTCGCTCTCGTTTGATGTGCCGGATACGCACGACGCGCTGATTGTCCGCACCATCGCAAAGGGTGACGGATTTTCTGACGCAGAGCAGAAGATGGTGCCGGTTCTTCCGAATCGTACTGTCGTGACGCAGTCCATGCCGCTCTATGTGCGTGGCGGTCAGACTAAAACGTGCCGTTTTGAGAATCTTCTTAATAATCAATCTCCTACATTACGAAATAATTTCTTAAAATTGGAGTTCTCTACCAATCCGGTCTGGTATGCGGTGCAGGCAATGCCTTCTGTGGCGACAATTGAACATGAAAATGCGACATCTTTATCGGCTGCCCATTTTGTCTCTTTGATGGCTCATCATATCGCCACCTCAAATCCTCGCATCTTCAACGTGATCGAATTGTGGAAAAAGAATGGCGGAGATGCTAACACATTGTTGTCCCAGTTGGAGAAGAATCAGGAGGTGAAAAACATTTTGCTGAATGAAACCCCTTGGGTGATGGAGGCGAAAAACGAAACAGAACGCAAACAGCGTCTTGCCTCTCTATTTGACTTAAATGATTTAAAGCAAAAGAGTGATGTGTGGGTGAAAAAACTGGCAGACTATCGTTTGGCAGATGGCGGTTACGCTTGGTTTAAAGGTTGCGATTATTCGAGTTTGCATACTTCTCTTTTTGTGACTGACAATATAGGTCGTCTGCGCAAGGCCGGGTTGGATACCAAAGATGTTGAAAAAAGTTTGAATGTGAAGGCTACGCTACACTATTTAGACGGTCGTTTGAGAGAAGTGTATGATAATATGAAAAAGTGGAAGCTTACACCTCATTGCAGCAGTTCCACTTTATACTACTTCCAAGTGAGAAGCCTCTTCCCTGATGTCTCTCTGAAACAGGGTACAAAAGAGGCGTATGATTATTATTTCAAATTGATGGCGGAAAAGGATGAGTGGGTGAGCTTCTCTCTTTATGAGAAATCGCTTGCTGCTATCGCGCTGCACAGAGGTGGTAAGTCGGAGGTGGCGAAAAAGATTGTGGAATCGCTCCGCGAACACTCTTCTACTACCGATGAAATGGGCATGTATTGGAAGAAAAACACAAGTGGCTGGCTCTGGTCGGAGTCTGCCATCGCAACACATACCCGAATCATGGAGACTCTTGAGTTGATTGACCCTAAAAGGGAGGAGCAGGACAATATGCGCATCTGGCTGCTGAACCAAAAACGCACGCAAGACTGGGGCAATACAATTGCTAACATCGATGCCCTCAATGTCTTCTTGCTTTCCGGTTCAAACTGGATTTCTAATGACAATGTCGTAGAAGTGAAGATAGGCGGTGAGATTGTAAAGCCAGAAAAAACAGAGGTCGGCACTGGCTATTTCGAAAAAAACATCCCGGGTGAATTGGTGAAACCGTCGATGGGCGAAGTGACCTTGACGAGCGAGAAGGATGGTAATCTCTCATGGGGCGCGATCTATTGGCAGTTTGAAGAGGATTATGCGGCTGTGCCAAAAAGCAAGACTGCTTTGCAGGTGGAGCGAATGGTAATGCTTGAGACTAAAAATGTCGATGGAACGGCTCTTTTGAAGAAGATAGACAAAAACACTACAGTGAAGGTCGGCGATAAGGTTACAGTACGACTGACGCTCCGTACGGACCGAGATATGGATTATGTAATGCTGAAAGACCAGCGTGCGGCTGCTTTAGAACCGCAAAAGCAACTTTCCGGCTACAGATATTCCGATGGAATCGGCTATTATTACTCGCCGAAAGACGCTGCAGTCTATTATTTCTTCGACCATCTTGTCAAAGGAACGTACGTATTTGAATACTCATTGTATGCGACTCATGCCGGAATTTTCTCTTCTGGTCTGGCAACTGCCCAGTGTCTTTACGCACCAGAGTTCCTCTCTAACACGGACGGATTTGAGATAAAGATTGTAGAGATGAAGTGATTCAAGTTGCGAAAAATTATAGAACGTAATTTAAATTAATGTATTGTTATGAATAATAAGTTAAAGATTTTGCTGCTCTCTCTTCTGTTAGCTTTCTTTTTTATTTTCTTGCTATTGAAAGATAAGGAGAAAGAGGTTGCTATTGTTCCTGTTGTGAAGCCAGACACTATTGATATTGTCGATGAAAAGGAAACTTTGGAGAAGACGATAGAGTCCGAGAAATCATATTCC
Organism: Paludibacteraceae bacterium; assembly: GCA_017632345.1. Lineage (GTDB taxonomy): Bacteria > Bacteroidota > Bacteroidia > Bacteroidales > Paludibacteraceae > RGIG9379. The sequence continues at coordinate 59,775 of JAGBRL010000011.1, read as the reverse complement.
AGCAAGATTGTTTACAACAGAATGAAGAAATTTAAAGAGAAAAGAGTTGCCGGTTATTTTGAAGATATGAATTTGCCGGAGATTGAAATCAACACACCTCTTGTAGCGAGAAGTGGATATGATGGGAAAGACTCTCTGAAACGTTTCTTCGAGGAAGATTTATATCTTGTCGAGGATGTAAAAGACAAAGTTAAGGATATTTTAACAGCAGACGTTGGAGATGGAGAGTGGAAGAAAATGATTGAAAATTTTTGCGACTTTTACTATTTTTTCAACAAAGGGAAGAAGGTTGGAGATTTCTATTATTGCATCTGCCATGATAATGGAGATTGTGACACAAGTTTAGACCTGTATATTTTTAACGAGAAGATGGAGATTATATCTTTTAAAGAGTTAGCAAGTCAAGGATGTTACATAGGGAATGAAGAGCCTATAATGGTTGATGATTACGAAAGATGGAATGACGAGGCGGAAATTTATTCGACATTTTTAACCGACACCACATTTGTTACTTCTGACTGCGTCTATTTTTGGCTCAAAGATACTGTTGAAAATACTAAAACATACTATAAAGAGAGTTTCAATGTGTCGTATCTGATAAATAAAAAAGGCGAAATTATAGAGACCAAAAGGGATTCTGTTGTTCAAGAGTGGCAGGAGCCAGAATATAAAAGCATCAATATCTAACAGGCCTGGCTGATGTTCAGACACTAAATATAGCTGTCTCATAGACTATTTTGTAAATAAAGTGAAAGAAAGACAAACATAAAAAAAGCGCTTGCAGTTTTGCAAGCGCTCGTGGGCCCAACAGGACTTGAACCTGTGACCCCCTGATTATGAGTCAGGTGCTACTAACCAACTGAGCTATAGGCCCGATTGCTCAGATTTTTTGTTATCTTTGCAAATCGAATGCAAAGGTAAACACTTTTGCGAAAAAAACAAATTTTTAGAGCATAAAATATGAATGATTTTTTAAATTTTAGTGAGATTGACAATGTCTTTTTCGATCTTGGATCTGTGCTTATAAACCTGGATAAAAATCGTTGTATCCAGAGTTTCAGCAAATTAGGCATAAAAAATATAGAAAATCTGATTGAAAATAGCTTCAAAAAAGGGATGTTTTATCAGATTGAAAAAGGTGAAATTTCTTCTGAAATTTTTCGTGATGAGATTAGAAAATTTTCTGACACTAGCCTTAAAGACGAAGAAATAGACGCTGCATGGAACGATTTTCTTCTGGACATTCCAGAAAAAACTCTTAAACTGTTGCAGTTTCTACAAAAAAAGAGACGGATCTTTTTATTGAGCAACACAAATAAAATCCATTTTGACTTTATTGACGAAAAATATTTGCTTTCTCGCTACTTTGAGCACTGCTTTCTCTCTTACGAACTTAAAGAGGCAAAGCCTGATGACGGAATTTTTGAAAAAGTGCTGAAACTTTCAAAAGTTGACCCGGAACGAAGCCTTTTCATTGATGATAATTTGCAAAATTTGCAAACTGCTGATAAATTTGGATTCAAAACTTATCACACTGTTAAAAACATATCTGAAGATTCTATTTTTGACAGATTTATGTGCTTATAATTTTAGAAAAATGATTTTAGAAGCGATAAACGTTAGCAAAAAGTTCAAAGACAAAAACGCCCTGTCTGAAGTGACGGTTTCCGTCGCAAAAGGCAGCGCCTTTGGGTTGCTTGGACCAAACGGAGCTGGGAAAACGACTCTTATCAGATGCGCGACAAACATAACAAAACTCGATTCCGGACAGATTCTTCTGAACGGAAAAGAGGTCTCTGAAAAGGAGATTATGAAAATTGGCTATTTGCCCGAAGAACGCGGTCTGTACAAAGACTTTGGTGTGGAAGAGCAAATCGTTTACCTGTCCAGACTAAAAGGGCTTTCAAAAAACGTCGCTAAAGAGCGATGCAGATTCTGGCTGAAAAAATTAGATTTGCTAAACGCTGCAAAAAGAAAAACTGGCTCTCTATCCAAGGGCATGCAACAAAAAATACAGTTTATTGTGGCCGTAATTCATGAACCGTCTCTGTTGATTCTGGACGAACCTTTTAGCGGGTTTGACCCTATCAATTCAGAACAGATCAAAAACGAAATACAAGAACTGAGAAGCAACGGGACTACAATCATATTCTCTTCGCACAATATGGCTTCGGTCGAAGAACTTTGTTCCGACATAGCTCTGCTAAACGACGGAAAAATAATCTTAAACGGTTCTATTACAGAGATAAAACGCAGATTCTCTGACGACTCTTTTGTGATAACATACGATAATGACTCTGTCTCTCTCTCAAACAGCAATTTGTATTCAATTACGGAGTTTAAAGGAAATTCCGTTACAGTGAAGAAAAACAGCGGAGTCTCTACTAATCAGCTGATTATGGAACTTTCAAAAGACTTTGAAATAACATCATTCAACAAAAAGGAGAGTTCTCTAAATGAAATATTTATAAAAACAATCGAAGCAACAAAACAACAAGTCAATTTATTATGAAATTCCTTTTAATTATAAAACAAGAATACATATCACGAATTAGACGTAATTCTTTTATAATAACCACATTGGCAACTCCTTTTTTTATGTTTTTGCTCGCATCCCTGCCCTCCTTGTTCTTTGAGGCGGAGAATGACGCGCCGGGCACAGACATGATTCAGGCGGGACTGACGCAGATGACATCGGCAGAGGCCTCCGCATCTCTTGCCATTATATTTTCCTTTCTTCTGTACATCTTCATATTCACGTACGGATCTCTTGTTATGCGCAGCATTGTTTCTGAAAAAAGCAATAAAATTCTCGAAGTGATGTTTCTGTCTGTCAAGCCACTGGAGATGATGTATGGCAAGATTATAAGCGTCGCTTTAGTGGGAATTACTCAATTTGCTGCATGGGCTGTAATTTTATTCTTACTGAACTCAATAAGTTCAACAGACAACATATCTTTTATCACCAGCATAACAAGCAATGCCGAATGGGGTTCTTTGCTGCCGTGCATAATCATATATTCGCTTTTAGGCTATCTGCTGTACGCATCATTATTTGCAGCAATAGGAGCAGTATCCGGTCCAGAAACAGATACCCAGCAGTTTTTATTGCCAGTTATGCTTCCGATAGTGTTTGCCATCTATTCAAGCATACAAACAGCGTACTACCCGGACAACGACATTGCCATGTGGTGCTCTTTCATTCCGCTGACATCGCCCATTGTGATGACCTCTCGCCTATGTTACGGCGTTGAAAGCTGGGAGGTGCTTCTCTCTATGTTGATATTAACGGTCACAGTAATACTCACTACATATCTTTCGGGCAAGATATACAAGTCAGCCATCCTTCTTCACGGCAAACGTCTGACATACAAAGACATAAGTGACTTTTTGAAAATATAAGAGCAAGATTAAACCTCCTTAGGCAAATATTCGCTTTGGATGTTAGTCAGCGCTCCCCACATGCTGCTGCGGGCGTTTGGATTGAGTTTTTCCAACATAGCAAGAACCTCCTTCATATCCGTTCTGTTGGAACTGCTCTCATACGGGCAGCTCTTTTTCAGTTTTTCGAAATTTCTGAGTTCTGCAAGCTTCTCTATATCAGCCTCCTTAATCAAAGCCATCGGTCTAATTATGGATATGTCAAACTTGGCCATCTTCAGCAGCGGAGGCATCGTGCTGAACGAACCCTGGAAAGTAAGATTCATAAGCATAGTCTGCAAGATGTCATCCTGATGATGACCAAGAGCTATCTTATTGCATCCATGCTCCTTAGCAACTTCAAAAAGAGCTTTTCGCCTGTTCCATGAACAAAGGAAGCAAGGCGACTTTCTATAGTCTGTAGCCATGTCGAAAGATGTTTCACGCAAAATAAGCTCAATGCCGAAACTCTCCGCATAATTTTTCAGATAAGTCAAATCAGATTCATACTTAATGTTAGACATCACCACATGCACCGCCACAACAGAGAAGCGAGGTTTGAACACCTTCATCTTCTCTCCCAAGAACTCAACCAAAGCAAGAGAATCCTTTCCGCCAGACAATCCCACCAAAATCTTATCACCCTCCTCTATTAGCCCGTAAAGTTCCACCGCCTTCCTGAATTTTCGGTGAAGTTTATAAAAAAACGTATTCTGCTCCTTCTCTGTCATACCTTCCAGACTCATAAAAAAATAATTATCAAATAACAGTCACAGTCCATTTCCTATTTAAGAACTGAAGCCTGACAACACCAAAACGCACAAAATTCGCAATTAAAGCCTGAACATCACGTCTAAGAAGCCCCGTTTCCCTACAAAACCTGTTCATAGAAAAATCTCCGTCCGAAAGTTTGCCAAGCAATTTTTTCTCTATTTCCGTATATTCTATAAGTTTTCCCTTCTCACCTTTTTTCTGTTTCCACACTTCAAGATGTATCGGTGACGCAAGAATATTTTCGTCCGCAATTCGCACGTATGCCAAGAGTTTGTTTTCTTCGTTTTTTGCGCATACAGGCTTATTCTCCGCCTCCGGAATCGAAACCTCCAGCACAACCTTCCCCTCCACACGATGCTGAGTCATAGAAAATCTGACCTCCGGAGAGCAATAAACATTAGCCGCAGACTCTATCATATAGGCCTCCTCTTCAGAACGGACACCGGCAATTTTCCCATTATCCTTAACACCAATAAGCAACCTGCCGCCGTCAGTATTAGCAAATGCAGAGAGCGACTTCGCTATCTTGCGAGCATCCGAAATTTCAAATTTAAAATCTTGCTGCTGATGCTCACCTTGCAGAATAAGCTCCTGCACATAATTATCTTTCACTCCTATGTTTTTCATATTACTGCATCAACACTTATTCCTCTACCTATTTCAATTAGAAACAACAATGGTGCTGCCGTTATCAACCACATGGTCATACACGTAAAGAGGCTCGGTTGCAGGGCCTCCGCACGGTGCCGCAAAGCCAAAAGACAAGTCAAACTTAGACTCGCAGCGCGGACAAACCGCATACGGCATGTCTATTTCAACACGGACAGACCGCATAGCCTCAACAGGGCAAGACAAATCGCACGCTCTTACATTTCCGTCAAAATCACGAAAAACGACTAATCCGCCATATCCCAGTTTTGTATTTGCCGGATAAACATTATTGCCAGTTGTAAATATCTGGTAAGTTCCCGGATTCCGCAACCGTACATAATCGTCCCACGAAAGTTTCAAATAAACCTCGCTGTCCGGAATCGAAGAATCCTCACGCTCCCTGCAAGAAAAAGAGAGCAGAACAATCAACATGAAAAAAACAAATCTGCGCATCTTGTAATTCACTTTTAGCAACTTCTATAAAATACATTTTTAAATTCCATATTTAAGGAAGCTACCTTTATAAAAAAGAGAAAGACGCATTACACGCCTTTCACATTATTTGCAAATATCACAACCATTGCATTTTGAGCTTTCTCCTCGGAAACGGCTCTCAACAAGGTGGCGAATCTTAGTCTTCAATGCCTCCAAACGTATATTTTCAATAACATCGTCCGTAAACGCAAGCATCAGAAGCATCTTCGCCTCTTTTTCAGAAATACCTCTCGCTCTAAGATAAAAAAGAGCCGTTTCATCGATTTGCCCTACCGTTGCACCATGGCTGCACTTAACATCATCAGCATAAATTTCGAGCTGAGGTTTCGTGTACATCTTAGCCGTTGCAGAACCGCAAATATTTTTATTATTCTGCAAAGCCACTGTCTTTTGCGAATCCTTATCTACAAGAATTCTGCCTGCAAAAACCCCCGTTGCCTCATCATTAAGCACATATTTGTACAACTCTCTGCTATTACAGTTGGACTTGGCATGATTTATATAAGTAAAATTATCTATATGTTCCTTTTTGTCGCCAATAGCCATGCCGCAAAGGACCGTCTCCGCATGCTCTCCATTCAGGTTGATGCGCACATTATTTCGTGTCAGTCCGTTATGAAGCGTTATATCATTCACCAAAACATTAGACGCAGCCTGCTGTTCTATAAAAAGCGAGCCAATATTAGTCATGCTGTCATTTGTATTCTCTAATTTATAATGCTCATACACAGCACCTTCATCAACAAAGACCTCTGTAACTCTGTTTGCAAGGAACTTCACCTTGCTGTTTGTATGTCCACAAACCAGCAATTTTGCAGAAGCGCCCTTCTCAAGTATGATAAGATTACGGCTATTAGCCATAAGGTCAAGACTTGCCGACATCACGTTTACGAGCTGTATAGGCTTCTCTACCGCCACATTTTCCGGCACGTACAAAAAGAGGCCGTCTTTCGCAAAAGCAGTATTAAAAGCCACAGTGGAGTCACTTTCCACATCAGCAGCCTTGCCGTAATATTTGCCGACAATCTCCGGATACTCTGCCGCGCACTTCAAAAGACTGCCTACAATAACACCGCTTTCACGCAGAGCCTCAATCTCAGCCTTAGCCTCATCCGTCTCCTCGCAAAAAATATCGTTCACCACAAAAAAGAGGTGAGAATTAATGCCCGGCACATCACATCTGAAAGAAGTGTACGGATTAGCCTTCACACCCAGCCTGTTTATATCAAGCCCAAAGTCCGTCTCAAAACGCTTGCTCAGATCCGTATGTCTGTAATTTTCAAGACCGCAAGAGGGCAATCCCATACGTTCAAACACGCACATCGCCTCATCACGACACGCATTAAGCACATCAGGACAATCCTTTTTGATTGCGGAGGAACAATCTCTATATATGTCGATATAAGACTTCTCTATATTACTCATTTGAATCGAATTTAAGGTGGGTTCTATAAATTCATTTCGCGGAATTTTTGCATTCATTTCGAGCGGATTGCTGTGCGAAAGAAGGGAGCAGTGCGAGCACTGTGACCAACTGACAAACAGCAAGCTACCGAAAGAAATCAAAAAGTACCGAAAAGTTCGCCCCCTTGATTTATATTTCTTAAATTATAACGGTGAATTTATAGAACTCACCTTAACATTTAGCAAGATGAAACCATTTGCACCGCGCAAGATTATTCTCCCAGCTCCTTCTTTATCCAGTCGTAGCCCTTTTCTTCCAGCTCAAGAGCCAGTTCCTTGCCTGCAGATTTCACGATGCGGCCTTTGTACAGCACATGCACAAAATCTGGCACAATATAATCCAGCAATCTCTGGTAGTGAGTAATAACGATACTTGCGTTATCTGCATTTTTCAGGCGATTCACCCCATTTGCGACTATACGCAAAGCATCTATGTCCAACCCGCTGTCTGTCTCGTCAAGAATAGAGAGTCTTGGCTCCAACATAGCCATTTGGAAAATTTCGTTACGTTTCTTTTCTCCACCAGAAAAGCCCTCGTTCACAGAGCGGTTAGCTAATTTATTATCCAACTCCACAACCTCTTTCTTTTCGCGCATAAGCTTAAGGAAATCAGAAGCAGACATCGGTTCCAACCCCTTGTATTTCCTGTGTTCATTAACAGCCGTGCGCATAAAATTGACCATGCTCACGCCCGGAATCTCGACAGGATACTGAAAACTGAGGAATACACCTTCACGCGAACGGTCTTCTGGCGAAAGTTCCAAAAGATTTTTACCATAAAAATTAACCTCGCCCTCTGTCACCGTGAAAGAAGGATGACCGGCAAGCACAGAAGACAACGTGCTTTTTCCAGAACCGTTAGGACCCATTATAGCGTGAACCTCGCCCGGACGAACAGTCAAGTTTATCCCTTTCAGAATTTCCTTGCCGTTAATATTTGCGTGCAAATTTTTTATCTCTAACATTATCTTTATCTTATATCTTTAAATACAATTAACCGACACTACCTTCAAGAGAAACCATCAGAAGCTTTTGAGCCTCAACAGCAAACTCCATCGGAAGTTTATTTATAACCTCTTTCGCATATCCATTCACAATCAGGCCAACAGCATCTTCGTTGCTAATGCCTCGCTGATTGCAATAAAATACTTGATCTTCGCTAATTTTGGACGTGGTAGCCTCATGTTCAACAATTGCAGTGTCATTATTTATGTCCATATAAGGAAATGTATGAGCACCACACTTGTCGCCAAGCAAAAGGCTGTCGCACTGAGAAAAATTTCGCGCATTGTCAGCGTTTTTCGTCACCTTAACCAATCCTCGGTAACTATTTTGGCTAAATCCAGCTGAAATGCCTTTAGAAATTATATGACTGCGCGTGTTCTTGCCAATATGAATCATCTTTGTTCCTGTATCCGCCTGCTGATAGTTGTTGGTAACCGCCACAGAATAAAACTCGCCCACAGAATTGTCGCCCATCAGCACACAGCTCGGATACTTCCACGTAATAGCGGACCCTGTCTCGACCTGAGTCCACGACACCTTAGAGCTGTCGCCCTTACAAAGAGCGCGCTTAGTTACAAAATTGTATATACCACCCTTGCCGTTTTTATCTCCAGGATACCAGTTTTGAACCGTAGAATACTTGATTTCAGCCCTATCGTGAACAATCAGTTCAACAATTGCGGCATGCAGCTGATTCTCATCTCTCATAGGAGCAGTACAACCTTCCAGATAAGAGACGTAACTATCATCATCCGCCACAATGAGAGTTCTCTCAAACTGACCTGTATTTGCCGCATTTATACGGAAATAAGTAGATAGTTCCATCGGGCACCTCACACCTTTAGGAATATAGACAAAAGATCCATCACTAAAAACAGCCGAGTTCAATGCGGCGAAGAAATTATCCTTGTAAGGGACAGCCGACCCTAAATATCTGCGGACAAGGTCCGGATAATTAGCAACCGCCTCGCTGAACGAGCAGAAAATTATACCCAGCTCCGCAAGGCTTTCTTTGAATGTGGTTTTGACAGAAACACTGTCCATCACCGCATCCACGGCAATGCCCGACAAAGCGGCACGCTCTTCCAGCGGGATACCAAGTTTATCAAAGGTCTTGATAAGTTCAGGGTCAACCTCGTCCATGCTCTGAGGTCCCTTCTTCTGTTTTGGAGCCGCATAGTAATAGATGTCCTGATAATCTATCTCCGGAATATTCAGATGCGCCCACTCAGGCATATCCAAAGTAGTCCAGTAACGATACGCTTCCAGACGAAATTCAAGCAGCCATTCCGGCTCACCCTTTTTCTGTGAAATCAAACGAACCACGTCCTCGTTCAGACCCTTCTGTATAATCTCAGTTTCAATGTCTGTAACGAATCCGTACTTATACTCCTCGTTTGTAACTTTATCAACTATACTGTTTGCCATTTTAGTTTATGGAATATAACGAAGCCCTACCGCTCCTTAGTTGCCTACAAAGGTACAACAAAATAAAACGTGAAGTTCAATATTAAATGCATTTTTATGAAAAATATTTGTTTAGTGGAAGTAAGTTGTTTAAATTTTTCTAAAATATTTTGTTAAGCATCAGAAAACAGAAGTCTAATTGAATCATGTCCACTGCAGTTTCCGCATGAGACTCATAGTCTATAGCCAACCTTCTAAAGTTTTCCAACCAAACGAAGGACCTTTCTACAATCCATCGTTTTGGCACTACTTGGAATTTCGTGAGGCACTCGTCAGGACAAAGTGCCACCTCCAACTCACACCCCAAAGTGGCTTTTAGAGTGTCGGACTTTTCTTGTTTCCATCAATGACTCTGCACCTATCAACATGGTGCGATGTTTTCACTTCTAGAATCGTTCAGTCCCAAACTGGAACTTTTTGCACGCCCTAACATGACGCGTCTCTCAAATTAGTTTTGAATTAAATTTAAACAACTTCTCAATAAATAACAATTTTGTTTCGACCTACAATATTATTATTGTTATAAAAACACATAATATATAACCCTGGAGAAAGTTGAAGTTTTTCAATACAAAAATCTACAGAAACCACGTTCAATAAACGACCAGAAAAATCATATATTCTCATTTCTTCACATATTGGTTCTTCTGCCGTAATACCAACATCTACAGATAGCTCATCAATCAAACTAATCCGTTCCGAGAACCATTCACTAATTTCAGTCACATTCGACTCTATGCTAGGAGAATTAACTCCACATATTCGTCTAGTATAATCACGACTTAGATCAATAGCAGTTCCATAATTAGACACTATAGAATCAGTCATGCTCATTATATCATCATATAACACATTCCTAATTTCTTGCCACTTTCTTGAGTAAATGCCGCAAAACTCTTGCAACTTGAACAATTTAGGATAATAGAAACACCCGGTACTAAAGTGTATAGAAGAAAGGTTTTCTTCCTGAAATATTCCATCAAAGTCCCATAATGGCCCCATTCTAAGTTTTGAGTTTTCTGTATTATCATATTTAGTTATATATATGTTTGAACCCGCACCGTCAACAGACCCCAAAAGATCATGAGCCAGGACCCAAATTGCAAATGACTCATAGTCAATCCATTTTGTCACAGGTTTACCTGCATACAAATCCTCTTCAAAAGAAATTACATAATTTTTGATGTAATCAAACTCCTCATTGCTCAAAGTTTCTGGATATTTAAATGTATATCCTAATGAACGTGCAAGATAGTTTCCTTGAAATGTTTTCCCTTCATCTGCCCACCAATACGCATCGTTTTCCATAAGATAGCCCGACGCAGAAATATCACAATGACTTTTGCCTTTTTTTATAACATCAGACAGCAAATACAGCCCCCTATATTCATTGTTGAGTATTATGTTTACAAATTGACTTTTAGGTTGCCAATCAGCACCTAACAATTCTCCAACTTTATTTCCTAAAAAAGGATTAAGTCTGTTGGATGACGCTGTTCTTAATAAGACATACTCTTTCTCTTTCGGCTTTTCATGCAGGAAAAACAAATTTTCTTTTTTTTCAAGTTTTAATTTATAAGGAGGATACGCTGTATACGCACTAGTATTGCCTCTTATTTTGAGTTTCATTCCTCCTTTATTTTCAACATATCGACCACTATTATACACAGTGTCATTTTCCAAAATAACAATCAAACTACCGGTAACATACTCATTATTCTGTATTGTTTCGCCAATACACCCTTCTGGTGGCGATATGTATTCACAACTAGGATTTACACCATCCGTTGTCTCTATTATAAACAATGGAATGTTCAAGCCTTTCAGTTCATTCAATTCAGATTCTGTAAATGCTTCAACGTAAAAAGGAATAAACACAAATGTAAACATGCATAATAACAATTTGTTATTGTACATGTTTATATGTCGTTTCCATACCAAATTTCCAATCTTTTTCAACCCGATTCGCATAAGTTCTAATTTTGTATACCTTATATCCGCAACACCACATTTATAAAAACTTTTTAAAATCCTGAGCAACAAAAAGTTACTCAGGATTTTGTCGTATCAGAAAAATTCACTTATCTTAGTGTTGCTTGAAAAAATTTTTCTATTGACACGGAATCTATTATGGCAAAGGTACAAATAAATCCGACAAAATCACTTCTTTCGGAGGCATATTTTCAATTATGGAAGTTTTGACGCTCTCCTGTCAGAAACTCTATAAATTAACCAAAATACTTTACAGACGAGGGGATTGAAATCATATTTCAATCCCCTCGTCTGTAAAGTCAATCCAACTGATCGTCCGAAAACTCGCCAATCCAACTATCTGCATACATTCCGTAAACATACTGAAGTTCATTGTAGTAAACGTATTCTTCGTCTTTGCCTTCGTCAAAATTGACATGATAAACAAAAACTTTTACGCCACTTTTCTTACACTTCACCAACAAATTCTTATATTTTTCTATGCTTCGCCGTGAAATAGATATGTATTCAATATCTTCATTTAAGATATAAATCAGTTTGTCTATATAATCGCCATCAATCTCATTCAACACATTTTCTGCCATCATAACCTCCACTCCGCACTCTTTTGCCTCCTTTATAGCATCGAAAGAAAACAACTCCATTATAAGCCTTGACTTATCCACAAACTGGCTTACCATTTTTTTAGGCGAATTAATCTTGTCTGTCACCAAAATTGCATCAGGATGCTCTGCAAACCACTGGTTTATCATATCCATACTCATAGGAGTAAATTTATCGAAAACTTGATGAGTCAAGAAATGTTCCTCTGTAACTGGCAATGTACTATCGCAGCCTGTTAGCTGAGCCCAAAGCTCCCAGTCGTGCGCACCTAATATCTTTCCGTTTTTATCTTCCACAAAATCTATTTCAAAGCTACGGAATCCAAGTTCATAACTATGGTTCAACGCTTCTAACGAATTAGTATAAGTATAGCCATCTATTTCTCCTCCTGCATGAGCTATATAACGAGGAACTTTAAAATATTTGAGCAACACAGTGTCGTGCACCACTACAGTGTCAAAAACAACAATCGTGTCATGTTGCATCAATGTGTCTAAATTTACAATTGTATCTCGCTGCACTATAGTGTCATGAGTAATCAGGGTATCGTACAGAACTAATGTATCTTTATAACCGCGAGACAAATAGCGTTTCTCTAGGTAATCTTCTTTTTCACAAGAGAAGAATGTGAATAAAATCGACACTGCCAACAGCAGTTTTAATGAAATTTCATTTTTCTTTTTTTTAACAGAACTGTTCATCTTTATTTCTATTTGATTTGCACTTTTCCTGATAACATATAAAACGTGACGAAGATACAAATAAAAATAGATTAAAAACTCCTTCTGATTGAATATAATTTTCTAAACACAAAAAAAACCGCACCCGAAGATGCGGTTTTAATATTATAAATTCTTACAGAATTACATACCAAGACGCTGTTTAAGAATGTCAAGACGAGCAACAAGTTCCTTAGGAAGGTTCTTGCCGAACTTAGCGAAGTGCTCTTCGATACGTTCAACTTCATCTTTCCACTCATCAACGTTAACAGCAAGAACCTGCTTCATTGTTTCTTCAGTGTAGCAGCTCTTCAAGCCTTCGATGTTAATTTGGCCTGCAGCAGGAACCTTTCCGATTGGAGTGTCAACAGTTTCACCCTGACCGTTGCAACGATCGAAGATGTAAGCAAGAACACGGCTGTTATCACCGTAACCTGGCCACAAGAATCCGCCTTCGCTCTTAAGAGCTGGATTTTCCTTATCACGACGGAACCAGTTTACGAAGAAGATCTTAGGCATATTCTTACCACCCTTAGCCTGTGGCAATTTTTCCATGTCGATCCAGTGCTGGAAGTAGTCACCCATGTTGTAACCGCAGAATGGCAACATAGCGAATGGGTCACGACGAACACCAGCCTTCAAACCGATAGCAGCAGCAGTAACCTCAGAACCTACGATAGATCCCATGAACACACCATGTGCCCAGTCTTCAGCTTCGTGTACCAATGGAACAGTGTTAGGACGACGTCCACCGAACAGGATAGCATCAACCTTAACACCCTTTGGAGATTCCCAATCTGGGTCGATAGCAGGACAGTTGCTTGCTGGAGCTGCGAAACGAGAGTTAGGGTGAGCGCAAGGTTCGCCTGACTCTGGGTTGTAAACACGGTTCTTCCAGTCGATAGTTCCTTCTGGACAATCGTATCCGATACCTTCCCACCAAATGTCACCATCAGGAGTATAACCTACGTTAGTGAAGATAGTGTTCTTGCAGCAAGAGTCAAGAGCGTTCTTGTTTGTCTTAGCAGAAGTGAAAGGAGCAACACCGAAGAATCCAGCCTCTGGGTTGATAGCACGAAGGTTACCTTCTTCGTCGAACTTCATCCAAGCGATGTCGTCACCTACAGTCTTAACTTCCCATCCTGGGATTGTAGGAATCAACATAGCCAAGTTTGTCTTTCCACATGCAGAAGGGAACGCAGCGCAAACGTACTTAGTTTCGTTTGTAGCTTTCTTAGTAAGGCGAAGGATAAGCATGTGTTCTGCCAACCATCCGTCTTCCTGAGCCATCTTAGAAGCGATACGCAAAGCGAAGCACTTCTTACCAAGAAGAGCGTTACCTCCGTAACCAGAACCGTAAGTCCAGATTTCGCGTTCTTCAGGGAACTGAACGATATATTTATCTTCGATTGGAGCACAAGGCCACTTAGCATCCTTCAATCCGTCTGGCAATGGTTTACCTACAGAGTGGATACAAGGGATGAAATCTCCCTTTTCTTCGATCAACTTCAAAGCAGCGTCACCCATACGAGTCATGATCTTCATTGAACCAACAACGTATGCAGAGTCAGTGATTTCAACACCAAGCTGAGAGATAGGACCGCCAAGAGGACCCATTGAGAAAGGGATAACGTACATTGTACGACCCTTCATACAACCGTTATACTTGTTGATAAGGATCTTCTTCATCTCCTTAGGATCCATCCAGTTGTTTGTAGGACCTGCATCTTCCTGCTTCTTAGAACAGATGAATGTACGGTTTTCTACACGAGCCACGTCACTTGGGTCAGACTGGAAATAGTAGCTGTTAGGACGTTTCTTTTCGTCCAACTTACGAGCCAAACCGTTAGCCACACACTCGTCCATCAAACGAGTGAACTCTTCGTCAGAACCGTTGCAAAGGTAGATGTTTTCTGGCTGGCAAATATCAGCCCACATCTTCACCCATGCGTTCAATTTTGCATTTTTAGTGTTGATCATAAAAAATTATTTATAATTTGATATTTAACTAATTTTCTGATTTGTAACTGATTGACAGAACCTGACATTTTCCATCTTAAATCAGACGTGCAAAGATATAAAATTTATTGCTAAAATTTTATTTGCTTGACGGTTTTTTATCGCCGTATTGCTTTTTTTGTAATTATAGATTACCTCCAACATTCTTTTTCTTCTATTTTTGACTCGATTTATTTTTCTTTCTCTTCAGCATATTGCTATCTTTGCACACTGCGGATTCACGCTTTTTATGTAAACAAAATATTTTCTTTTTATGAAACCTATCGTAAGTATCATTATGGGCAGCACATCGGATCTTCCGGTGATGGAGAAGGCTGCGAAGTTTTTAGATGAGATGGAGATTCCGTTCGAGATAAACGCTCTTTCGGCACACCGCACACCTGACGAGGTTGAAGCTTTTGCCAAAGGAGCGAAGGACCGCGGAGTGAAGGTTATTATAGCAGGTGCGGGCATGGCTGCGGCTCTTCCGGGTGTAGTGGCTGCAAGCACTACATTGCCAGTCATTGGAGTGCCTATCAAAGGGATGCTGGATGGTCTGGACGCCATGCTTTCAATTATCCAAATGCCTCCGGGCATTCCTGTTGCCACAGTTGGTGTAAACGGAGCATTGAACGCCGGAATCCTCGCCGCCGAGATGATAGCTCTTGCCGATGATTCTCTTGCTCAGAAACTGCAGGTGTACAAATCCGGGCTGAAGGATAAAATTGTAAAGGCTAACGCTGAACTTGCCGAAGTCAAATATAAATTCAAAACAAATTAAGATGCCGAAACTGTATCTTGGACTCGGCTCTAACCTTGGCGATAAGAAGCAGAACATAACTAACGCAACGATTATTTGCGGTTCATTGCTGGGTGATATTGTGTCTCTGTCTTCATTGTACGAAACCAAACCGTGGGGCTTTGAGTCTGACAGCACTTTTCTGAACGCGGCTATCTGCATAGAGACTAACCACTCGCCTCATGTCTGCCTTGAGATGACAAAGGCTATCGAAAGGGAGATGGGCAGAACTCAAAAAAGTTCTGACGGAGTTTATCACGACAGAATCATCGATATAGACATACTGTTTTATGCCGATGAAATCGTGAAAACTGAAGAGTTGACTGTGCCTCATCCGTTATTGGCGGAGAGAGATTTTGTTCTTAAGCCTCTTGCTGAAATAGCTCCAGATTTGGTTCACCCGGAAAAGAAGGTCAGCGTGAACGAAATGTTGAAGAACTTGGAAAAGAAACTTTAGGAGAGTTTTATAAGTTAGGTCTATATGATTTTGAATTTACAGAACACACCTTAAAAAAATTAAAGGCTGCTCATTTCGTGGGCAGCCTTTAATATATGCACAAATCTTACTGATTTTTAAAGATTTTCGTTGTTTGCAGGAGCGTTGTAAATGTATTCTTCCTTAGGGTTAACGAAAGGATTTTTACTGTATTTTCCATTCAACCAATTTTTAAACTCTGGATAAGCGTCGAAAACGCTTTCCTTTTCTGCAAGATACTTAAATCCGCATCCGTAAGGCAAATAGATACCCAAAGCATAGTTGTCATGACCCAAAGCAGCTCCGTTTGTACCGTTGATGAAGTCTACAAAGTTTTCAAAGAAACATTCGTCTTTAACGATAACAGAATAGTTTCTGTAAGATGCAGAACCGTCAGAAGGATATACTTCGATGAAATAAATCAACTGGAACTTAACTTCGCACTGCAACATGTTTTCGAAAGTAGCGATAACAGTGTCTTTCTTAGAATAAACATCTGTTTCAACTTCATAACCCTTGATGTTGAACTTCTTAGCTGAACTTTCGTTAACAGTGTTAAGCATACCCTTAGTGCCGTTAAAGTATTCGCTACGAACATCCTTAGACAAGATAACTTCCTTAACACCCAAAACCTTGTTTGAACATTTCTGCAAAGCAACAATCTGGCAACCGAAAGCCATGTTGTACTCAGCACCCATAGCAATAGGCTTTATGTTTTGGAAAGCTACTTTAATCTCAACATTCTCAGGAGTGATAACACACTGAGTCTTGTTTTTGTCATTCTTATGACCTTTACATTTGTCGTTCTTCTTACCATTTACCTTCACATAAGTAGTGTCGTAAGTCTGCTGTTCAAACATAGCAGTTTGCACCTTCACAACAAAGTCATTATAGTCTGCGTCAATGCCTTTGCGCAAATCTTCGAATGCAAGAACCGCATTCTCATAGTGTGTGAAGTCAAAGTTACCCGTCATCGGAACATACTCAACTGTATAGTTAAAGTCGTTCAAATCATAAGACGCACGAGTTCCGTTAGACAAATTACCCCAAGAAGCACCTAGGAAAGAAGCGTTTTCTGTAGGTCCCGCTTCAGTGTGAACAACTTCACCGTTAAGTTTAACAACTACCATAGAGTCCTTGCCCACATGACCCAACTTAAACTCAGACATTGTTGCCCAATTTGACTCTTTCAACTGAACATCGTTGTTCTGTTCATTTTCTAAACCTTCTTCCTTGTTACAAGCAACTAACGCAGCCAAAGAAGCCAAAAAAAATAATTTTTTCATTCTTTTGTAATTAGATAAATTAAAAATAAGGATTGTCTCTTAATTAGAGACTCCTAACATACTCGGCGCAAAGTTAAACAAATTAATTGTTATACAAAACAACTTTATTAATTAATTTTCTAATTTAGAATATTTTACCGATTGGTAATTTTTCTGAATAAGCCTTATTTAAAGGCTTGTTCAGCATTTTTCGAATATAAAATTTGACAATTTAAAACAGTCCTTATAGATTAGGTCGAGATGATTTTGAGAAGTAGCCTTAAATTAAGGCTATATTTTAGCATTTGTTTTGAAACATTAAACAAAATATATTGTGAAAAAGAACGTTCTTTCTTACAAAGAATCACATAAAAAATTTATATTTGTGAAATTGAAGTGAACTAATAAATTTAAATACAGTAAAAATATGATAAAGGTTGGTTATATAAAGATCCCGTTATTATTTGTTATGATGTTTTTTTGCTTCTCTGTTTTTTCTCAACATCAGGCAATGCAGGACAATAAAACAAAAAAATGGGGATTTGTCTCTAAAGGTGTGTGGGTGATAAAACCTACTTTTGATGATTGTGACAGATACAATTCTTTCTCAAGAGTGCGTAATTACGCCATAGTAAAGAAAGATGGATATTGGGGCAGCATCGATGAAAAGGGCAATTTCATCTCTAAACCTGTCTTTAAGAGTTCAGCGAGCGCGGTTACTGCCGCATTAGAGATGAAGAAAAAAAGCGCTGTCTCGAACTTCATCTTCTGCGGTTTTGACATTCCTTCTCAGAAGTGGGGTTTTGTTAACTATTACGGAGACTGGGTCATCAAGCCTCTTTTTGATGACGTTGATTCTGAGATGGATTTGGAAAAGGACAAGAAATACGCCCTAGTGAAGTATCAAGGAGTATGGGGATGCATAGACAAGAAGGGCAAGTTTGTTGTGAAGCCTGTTTTTGTTGATAAGAACGAGGCCAAAAATGCCGGAACGGAATGGGCTGCCTACACTCCTCTCGGAAAGAGCATATATGTGGGATACGATGTGCAGTTAAAGAAATACGGTTTCGTTAATTCTGTCGGTAATTGGGTAGTGAAGCCCAATTTCACAGGATATGACCCTTCTTACACATTCAGCGACAACCACCCATTTGCAGTTGTGAAGTACGGAGCTAAATGGGGCTGTATAAACAGGCTGGGCAAATATATCGTTAAACCGTCTTATGCAAAGGCTGCCGCCGCTAAGTCTGCCGGTTTTGCTTGGCAGAGCAAGTCCAATAGCAAATTACCTGCGGCTAATACTTTGGCGAACTATGATGACGGAAAGCATAAACAGTCGCTTCTTGCGTCGGGGTCTAACAGCAATTTGGCTCAGAATACAGAGCCTGCCTATAATGCTCCGGTGTATAACAATGCAGGTGTAGGAACAAAACCTCCAACTATTAATATTTTGACTCCTAAGAACGGAGATTCTTATACAGCATCAAACGTTACGTTCACGTACGAGGCAAAGACTGCTGACGGAAAGCCTGCAGAGATTATCGCATACATCAACGGCGAGCTTCAGCCAAGAACAAAGGGTGTCAAGCGAGTAGGGAACCAAATGTCACTCACCCTTCCGAGAAATGTGGAGGATTGCCGTGTTCAGCTTATAGCTAAAGATGCTAACGGACAGAACAGCGACCCCGCTGTGGTGCTGCTGCACTACAAAGGAAACATGCCAAAGCCTAATTTGCACGTTATGGCAGTCGGGGTAAGCGACTATAATCAGGCAGACTTGAAACTTCAGCACGCTTCTAAGGACGCTAATGATTTTATCAATGCTATCTCTGCTTGCAATGTGCAGAAACATTATCAGACGCTGAAAAAGCCGGTGCTTATAACGGATAAGATGGCGACCGACAAAAACATCAAGAAGGGGCTATCTAATATTGTAAATTCTGTGGAACAGGGTGATGTGGTGATGCTCTTTTTCTCAGGACACGGAAGCAAAGAGGGCAACGACACTTATTTCCTTTCTGTGAATGCGGAAAGTGACGACTTGTTCTCTTCTGCCGTGAATTTTGACGATATTCGTTCTGCTACAAGACGTCTTAAAGACAAGAAATGCAAGGTGCTAATCTTTATGGACGCGTGCCATTCAGGAGCTTTGTACGGACAGAAGTCAACTACAGAAAACTTCGCTTTCTCTGAACCTGGCGTGATAGGTTTCTACTCAAGCACAGAAAGTCAGAAGTCTAACGAAAGCGAAAAATGGTCTAACGGAATATTTACCAAGGCGCTTATCGAAGGTCTTAAAGGAAAGGCTGTTGACGCGGATGGCAACATCACTCTCGATAATCTTGAAAAATATATACGCGAAACAGTTCGTAAAGCGACTAACGGCAAGCAGATGCCTATTTTCGAAAACAAGCAGGGCAACTTTATTTTGTTCGGCAAATGATGAATTTTTGTTTAACAGTTTAAAATGATTAATGTTATGAAACGATTGATTTTTTTAGTATATGCGGCTCTTTTCGCTATGGTTGCGACAGCGCAGGACTTATATGTGTATTCTGTGATAGGGAAAGTTGAGGTTCAAAAAGACGGTTCTTGGTCTCAATTACAGAAACGTATGAAGCTTTCTGCTGATGACGTGATTAAGGTTGCTGAAAATTCGGCTCTTTCCATATTGGACAGAAAGGCGGAAAAGGTCTATTCCGTGGGTAAAAGCGACGCCAAGAAGGTTAGCGCGGTAATTGACAACGTCAAAGGCAATCAGAAATCTGCAACTTCTCAGTTTATGGCTCATGCCTCAAAATCTCTTTTTAACGGCGGTTCTGACAAGATAAGCCATGAGGCTGCAGGTTGTACCTATCGCGGAGATATTATAGAGAATGACATTGCGAAAACTATTCTCGCAAAGCAGAAGGGTGATAAGCTTGCTGCCATAAATAACGCCAATACGGATTATGCGGTCACATTTGAAGTGATAGAAAGGGCTACAGGCAAGATTGCTGCTCCTAACGTGAAACTGGGCGACCAGGCTTTTTTCCGCATTAAGAATAACAGCGACAAGATGCTTTACGTGAATGTTATCGATATTGATGCAAATGGCAACCTTTTCGACTGTCTTCCTATTGACGAGGCTCACACTTTATCTCATCTGATGATTCCTGCCAACTCAACAGTAGATTTGAAGGAGTTTCCTATAGAATTTGCAGAGCCGAAAGGCACAGACTGCATGGTTCTTATCGCGATGGAAGAGCCTTACGACTTGAGGCTTGTGAACAAAATGCTTCAGACTAAGGGAATTGAGCCTTCTGCAAAGTGCGCGGTTGGACTTTATAGAAAAGTTTTTGTTGTACAGTAAATAGGCACTTATAAATAAAAACAGGCTAAACATCTGTGATTTCGACGTTTAGCCTGTTTTTTTATTTGTCATTATTGATGAACTTAACCTT
The DNA here is from genome assembly GCA_017632345.1 of Paludibacteraceae bacterium. Classification (GTDB taxonomy): domain Bacteria; phylum Bacteroidota; class Bacteroidia; order Bacteroidales; family Paludibacteraceae; genus RGIG9379. The sequence goes on along the minus strand of JAGBRL010000011.1, from coordinate 39,205 downwards.
CTCTTTTTTACATATCATCTGAATCGCCCATTTGCCTGACTGTATGGAAGGCGGAATACCGCCTCCAGGAAAGAGCCAGTGCCCTACCATGTAAAATTTGTCAAGTCCCGGAAGAGTCAGACTTAACTGATCTGTAATGTTTTTTGATGTAGGTCTGAACCCTTCGTAAGAACCTTTCCAAGCCTTTGTGTACCGAACCGTAGTAAGAGGTGTAGCAATATCGCATATCTCCACAAATTCAGAGCTTCCAGGATAGTTTTCATCCAAAATCTTCAGAGCGTCAGCTTTAATACGTTCCTTTTCCTGCTTATACTCTTCGCTGTTTCTGTCCATGTTTTTCCATTGGTCATAAGGGCTGTCAAAACGTATCACAATACACGTTTTGTTTTCTGGCGCCATTGTGTTGTCAAAGTTATAGTTCAAAATTCTGTAAAACTGAGACAACACCGTGCTACCTATTTTTCGTCCGGTAGCAAGAACCAACTGAACAGGATATTTAGTTTCAAGTTTTTTGTTCACACCAAAAGAGACCTGCACAAACGAGCAGAACGGGCTCCATTTTTCGTAACTGCTTTTAACCTTAGAAGATGTGTATTTACCTTTAAGCAAATTAAAAATAGTGTTGTAACCATCTCCTGCACTTATCACATAGTCAGCCTCCAGCACAGTGCCATCATCAAGCACGACACCCTTTGCGACGTTATTTTCCACTATAATGTCTTTAACCTCTTTTTTGAAAGTGAATTTACCGCCCAAGTCTGTGTATCGCTTGTACATTCGTTCAGCAAGAGCCAGAGAGCCGCCGATAGGATAGCCTGCGTTCTTATTTGTGTACCATCCTAAAATCAGGAGAAAAGCAACCGCCGAAAAGTCAGTGTTTCCGTACAGACTCAGCAACGAGTTTCTTAGCCAGTCATTTTTAAATTTCAAATTTGAAACATAATCATAAAAAGATTTCTTTCTGTACTTCACAATAGTCATAAGAGTAGGGAAACTATCAAAAAGAGCCTTTATGTAGTGAAGCGGATTTCTTAAAGAAGGCGCAAGGTCGAAAGAGTTCAGATAACGGCAGCTGTGCATATCCTTGCACATTTTCTTTATTGCTTTTTCATCTTCCGGAGCCTTTTCAAGCAAATACTCCTGCCATTTGTCTATATTGGCATAAACAAGAAAATCAGATCCGTCAGGAAGCACCATTCGCGTATGAAAATCTGCATTAAGAATTTTAACATCGTCGTTTATTACGTTAGTCTCCTTATAAGTGTTGAAAAACGTTCCGTAACGAGTTCCCACAAGCCATTGAACACTATAGTCAAACCTATACTGTTTTCTGTACCACGCAGTACAAAGCCCGCCTGCCAAGGAATGAATTTCAACAATCTCAGAGTCAAAACCATTAAGTCGCGCATAGATGCCAGCCGACAAACCTGCCACGCCTCCTCCTATTATGATAATCTTTTTTTGTGCCATCTTCTTATAACATATTCGTACCCATCACGGTCCGGGTTTTCGCTCATATTCTATTTTTTTTACATAATTAGAAGAGTTATCTGATAGAGCGATAAGATAAGCCTCCCTTATATTTTCTGAAATTCGTTCTAATTTGTCCAGTCACGATGCACACACATCGCTTCTTCGCCAATATATTTCCAACCTAAAAGAAAAATCCTCTCAAGATTATCTCTACCTAATTTATAGAAATTGCCTTAAGAAATTCCCTGACATTCAATTTCACGAGAGCCGTCTTCTTTTTCTGTTATAAAAACTTTCACAGCATTGTCCGGAATAAGATCCGCAACCTTTTCAGGCCACTCTATAAAACATAAATTTCCGCTGTAAAAATAATCTTCATATCCAAAGTCGAAAGCCTCCTCCACTTTGTTAATTCTGTAAAAATCAAAGTGATAAATTGAATTTCCAGAAACCGTCTCATACTCGTTGACAATAGCAAACGTCGGACTGCTTATAACATCAGTCACACCCAGTTCCTTACACAAAGCCGTTATGAACGTTGTCTTTCCGGCACCCATAGATCCGTAAAAAACAAACACTTTGTGTTCTCCCATAATAGAAACAAACTCTTTTGCAGTGTCATTTATTTTGTCTAAAGAATCTATCTTCATAATCTAACTATAATCATTTGACAAATGCAATCTTAGAAACCATTTTTTCTGTTCCGTCTGATGTTGTGGCAAATATCAGATATATGCCAGAAGCCACACGTCTGCCAGACACCGACTTGCCGTCCCATATAAACGTTCCACCATTTGAAAGTCCGTGATAAATCAGCTCTCCGTTCAAAGTTGTCACTCTAACTTCGCTGTTCTCCATCAGCCCTGTCACGGTTATATCTCCGTAAAAGTCCGGACGCACAGGGTTAGGATATACATAAACATCGTCGTAAGTTTCTCTGCCCTCAGAAGCGTCGCTACCAAAAGAGAAAAGTCCTTCAGAAGTCACTATATAGACAATACCATTTTCTTTGTCAATGTCAATAGCTGTGATAATGTCAGAAGTCAGAGGACTATTTTCCGTAGTGAAATGATATATAGTCTCTTGTCCGTCATCAGAAAGCAGATAAACACCAGAAGAGGCAGTTCCTATCCACTTACGATTTGCACCATCGACAGCAATCGCGTTTATTTGTTCCGTTGCAAGCAGATAATCTGCGAATGCGGCATTATCCTCACGAGTTATTTTGATGCGTTCAACAGTATAGCCGCTATTCATCACCTCTTCAGTATTTTTAAATATTAGCGGACCGACGTCAGTACCTAACCATATATCGCCGTTCTTATCCTCTGCAATGCAGCGGTATGTGCTCGGCACGATAGTTTCAGGAGAGCCGTCGCTGAAAGATGTGAACAATTTTGTTTTGTCATCGCTGAAATTAAGCGGAGTGCCGTTATCTTCAATGACAAACACACCCACTCCCAAACGAGGAAACAATATCCACTTTTTCCCGTCAGAAGAGATAAAAGGAGGACGAGCAGTTGCCGTGTTCTGCAGTTTTGAATTGTTATAAGATGTGTGATGCCAGTTACCGTCAGTGTCTTTAACATGAATCAAGTCTCCAGCCTGCATATTCAGCATCCAAAGATTATTGTCTTTATCAAATGTCAATCCGTCAATCAAAATAACGTTAGGGTCACCAACCGCGGTGCACAATTCGAGAGACGACTCTCCGGTGAGATATCGTTTCACTACAACATCATCATAAAGTTCAAAGACAGACCTCCAAGTAGCGAGATACATTCTGCGAGGGTCCCTAGGGTCAACCTCCGCATCCAGCAGCGTGAAAAAATACGGCGCGTACTCCTCACCTATATTCGCCTGCGTAATGTTTTTCCAATTATTACCATCATAAATCTGAAGAATGCCGGCCGTCGAAAAACCTTCTCCATACCCAGTTATAAGACGTCCGTTACGGACTTTCGCAAAAAGCATATCCTTATAAGTAGGTCCGTTAGGTATATAACTGTTGCTTATAGCCCCGTTCTCTATCTTGTATAAGCAACCGTGCGCGCTCCATGCGCATTTAGATGCATTATCATAAATGACGTTGAAATTCGCAACGTTTATACTGTCACAAATTTTCAAATCCTTGTCAAAGATTTTTATCAAATTCTCTTTCGTGGAAGAGATCGTCACATAATCGTTCCAAATCTCAATATTAGAGAATTTTCCATTCAAAAAGACCTTCCAATTGCCATCTTGACGATTATACACCACATCCGAGTCGATCAAGAACATATTATTTTTGCCGAAAGAGACAATTTTGGAAGGCGAGTCAGTCTCAACATCATCAGAAGACAAAACTTTCCAGTTTTCAAAATTCAGAAGATTAGAATTTACATTTGCCGCCTTTATTGTCTTGTCGCTCATAAGCGCATAAATAGAATCCCCTGCAATAGTAGAAGACAGCACGGCAGCCATACTTCCGTTTTCACCGATAAAATACGAATCTGCTATTTCCTTTTTATCAAGATTAAGAGCCACTATTCCGAAGCCGCAAGAGAGATACGCATATCTGTCATGAAAACAGATATCATAGACCCTTTTTCCCGAAATATCTTTACGTTTAAGGTCAGATATATTAAAAACCTCATCTTTAACAATCAAATCTATGTTCATGTTTGCATAAACAACGATTAACGTGTTGCCATTTCCTTTTATTAGGTCGATTGTTCCGTCAGAAAGTCCGGTAATCTTAGAATAAGTTTCTATGCTTTCATGCTTTTTGTCCACAGAATACAAAGCTCCATAAGACAGCCCGTACACCTTATCGTTAGTAATAGCAACCTGTTTTGTGTTGCTGTACGAAAAGTGCGAAGCCCAACTGTGCATAGCCACCTGTCCGTAGCATAATTGCATCAGGCAAAGCAAAGAAAGCGACGAGATGAGACATTTTATCTTATTCATAATCATGAATTTTTAAGAAACTCTAAAAGTTTTTCTACGGCACGGCCTCGGTGGCTTATGCAGTTCTTCTCTTCCATAGAAATTTCCGCGAAAGAGAGATTTTTTCCTTCCGGAGCAAATATAGGGTCATAACCAAAACCTTTGCCTCCATGCCGTTCTGTTAATATTCTGCCGTTGACTATTCCTTCAAACAGATGTTCTTCTCCATTTATTATCAATGCGATAACAGTACGAAAACGAGCCTTTCTGTTCTCTTTGCCATCAAGTTCGGACAGTAGTTTGTCCATATTCGCCTCAGAGTCTTTTGCCTCTCCTGCATAACGTGCAGAATGCACACCAGGAGCATTGCCAAGCACCTCAACCTCAAGCCCTGTGTCGTCGGCAAAGCAGTCGCAACCATAATGTTCCCAAAGGTAACGAGCCTTTTGCAAAGCATTGCCCTCTATCGTGTCTGACGTTTCCGGAATATCTTCGTTACACCCTACTTCAGACAAAGTTTTAAGAGTGAACAGACCGTTTAGCTTCTGCTGCACCTCTTCCACTTTATGAGCATTATTAGTCGCGAATACTAAATTTTTCATCTTTTTTCAAAATGGTTCTACATTTTTATTCTCCAATAGGCAAAGATATATTTTAAATGCGCAATATCAAAGAAGATTATGTTTAAATTTTGACATAAAAAATAATAAAAGCACATATTGTCCTAAATAATTTGTATGAAAGAGCTGTGAATTTCCATAAAAGAGTCATGAACTGCATCACACTTTCACTATTTTAAATATTTGCGTCATACCTTTATCAGATATTTTTAAGAAATAAACACCTGCATATTCAAAACTGACAGTAGCGCAATCAGCCTCCTTATCAATCTTGCAGCGAATCAAATTACCCAATTCGTCAAAAACCTCTATTATCTCAGAGCCAGACAATCCGCAAACCTTTGTGAAATCATTAGTTAACGAAGGAAAGACTTTCAGTCCGCTCTCCTTCACATTCCGCACATCTGTATCTGCCTTTCCCTCCACAAAGACAGGAGCGGCGGCACAATTATTACCTGCGGAGACCTTCCAGTCATAAAAAAACAGATACCACGGCTTATTGTCTATCCACGTCAAGTTAGAACCAAGAAGAGAGATTACGCCCTCTATCTCGTAAGGGAACTTAACATCATCAAGTTCGTTGGAATGGCGAAGTTTTCCAGTAGAGCCATACGCATCCATAAAATAGATTCCCGGCAGAAGCTCCGCATTCACCGCAATCCTGTTAACGCCCGCTTTAAGCCGTTTGCTCTCCGTCTGATACAGAACCGTCTCGTCTGAGTCCAGCACACGAATTACCACATCCTGCTCATCTACCAAATAGACAGAAACAGAATCTACCGAGAGAAATCTGAAAACTTCAAACTTCATCTTTCTGTCCAAAGCCGCAGAAGTATAAGACTTAGCCACAGTTAATTTCTTCATTCCAACACTTCCAGAAAACGCATCCATATCCTTCACAAATAAAAGATGTCTGCCCTCTTCTAAAACAGCGTCATATTCCGCGCCCACATTCAGCAAATCGCCCTCCTCACTATACCAGCCATAATTAGAACCACCATCCGTCACCTTCAGCGTGAAAGGTTCTCCCACAGCGCCATTTACATCTGCCACAGAAAGCAGACCGGAAGAGAGTTTCACCTCATCAGCAGACGGTTCACAACCCTCTGCCGAAACCGTAAGTCTATAAACACCCGCGTCCTTTACCATCAGGCACTCCCCTTCTCCAGCCGGTGCGCCATCTTTCTCCCATGCGTATGAGAGACCTTCACCCTGCACATTAGAAGAAATTTTCAAGAAAGAAGAGGAACAAATAGACCTGTCGTTGCCCAGATCCGTCAAAATTTTTTCAGAAACCACAACAGTATCCCTTTTAGAGCACCACGCACTATCCACGGTCAGCACATACAAGCCAGCCTCCGAAAGTTGCAAAGAAGCCCCATTGCCAATGAGCGAGCCGTCTTTTGACCAAGAGTATCTCTCTCCCTTCTTTTCTTCAGTCTTCAAAACCACGGTCTCTTCAGCACAAAGAGCACGGTCGGCGCCCAAATCCGGCTTAGAACATTCTCTGAAAGCCACATCTCCATAAACAGTTCCGATACGTATATCATCGAACCATATATGGCAATCATTCTCCGGAGCCCAATCAGCCGAAGAGCCTCCATGAAAAGTTGAGATATAAAATTTGTCAACCATATCACCATTAGAAGTGAAACGCAGACTGTCGAGGAGGAGCGTCCGCACACCATTCACCCATATTTCCACCTCGCCGTCGTAAGACTCTCCATCCGTATTAATCCTCACTCGCTCAGCCACATGAATCCACTCTCCCCTTTCGACAATCACCGCAGAGCCGTCGGGATAAGCAAGTTCATAATCCTCTCCATACTTATCAGGCTTATCCATATGATAAAGATAGAGCACCAAACTTCCGCCCGTTCTCCACATCAGCCGAGCGGAGAAACCATTAGTGCCGTCGCACGCCGAGCCGCCAGAACAATTGTCGCCACCCGTAAGACCCGGCAATTTTCCGCCCTCGCTTGCAGAGCCAAAACTGAAATCCTCCGAGAAACGCAGCCAGTAAGAAGCGAAAGCCTCCCTGCGCGGATCAAACTTCAGTTCCACCTGCGCTCCGTTGTCCGACGTGCCATATTTACCTTTAGGATAAAGAACTCTTAGCGACTTTGTGCCGGAAACCGCAACCGCCGAATCATCAACCATAGTACGGTCAGCAAGACCATTATCCCACGTGCCAGGCAAGAAACCCTCCGCCTTCCATAAATCACGCGTAGCAGGAACACAATCTAACGCCTCAAAATCTGTGCTGTTTATCATCTCCGCAGGCACATTGCAAAAAAGAGACATAAACAATATAAATGCAACTATTCTTCTCATGACTTTACAATTTCTGAATTTTTAAATAAAGGAGCTGTGCACAAATATATAAAATTATAACAACTTCTAAACACTCTGTTTTTGTGAACATTTATTATTTTCAGAACGTTATATATGTAAAAAATGTTAATTTATGTTAATTTCATAAATTAAATCGTAATAAATTTGTAATTATTATAAATTATTAATATCTTGCAGTCGATAAATAATAGAATGATAAACAATTAAATTTTTACGTTATGAAGAAAGCTTTTATAATACTATTAGGTTTGTCTAGTTTTTCTATAGCAAACGCTGGCAGAGACATCATTACACAAAATGTAAATGAGTTGCCGGAAAAGGCAAGGACTACTCTGAAGGAGCAGTTCTCTAACGAAGAGGTCTCTTTCATCAAGATTGACAGAGATTTCATAAGAAAGTCATACGAAGTTCAGTTTGTGAGCGGCAACGAGGTAGCTTTCAATAACAAAGGTGAATGGACAGAGATTGAATTTGACAAAAGCTCCGTGCCTGCAACCTTTATACCATCTGATATTCAGAAGTTAGTTGACAGCATGTTTAAGGGTCAGCAAATCAGAAAGATAGAGAAAGATATGTACGGACACGAAATTGAACTTTCTGATGGTAGAGACCTAAAATTTGACAAGAAGAACAGACTTTTCAAGATGGACGACTAATTTTTCATATATTATTAGGCAACTTCTATAAAAATTCAAAATCATAGCAACCTAATTCATAGAAGCTGCCGTTATTGCAGATTCCGCAGAGTTTTACAGTTCTGCGGAATTTTTTTGTCTCTCCCCTCCTTTTCTTAAGAAGATTTGTTGTAAATTGAGCCCGTTTAAATTTAAGGAAGAGATATGGACCAACCAAAAATAGAAAGATTGCTGAAAGTGATGATGTTCATGATGGAACCTCATTTGTACACTATAGCCGATATGGCTAAAAAACTCAACGTGAACAGGCGCACCATTTACCGATACGTAGAAACGCTGAAAGAGGCTGGCTTCTATGTTGAGGAAGTGCAAAAGAGCGTGCCCAAGTTTGGAAAGAAGAACAATTTCTTTAAAGACATCTCAAAGGTGATTTATTTTACAGACGAAGAGGCTCTTATCTTTAACCAACTTCTCGACGGACTAAGCGAAACTAATGTGCTGAAAAGAAATCTCCGCAAAAAATTGTCAGCAGTATATAACTGCACTTCTATAGAAAAAAGCGCAATAAACACTCAGCTTTCGCAGAATGTGAGGTTGCTAAACGAGTCTAAGAAAAAAAAGAAACTGGTTATGTTGAAAAATTACGCCTCGTCGCACTCCGGCAAGGTTCGGGACAGACTTGTGGAGGTTTTGGACCTGACTCCAAATCATATGCAAATGTGGTGCTTTGATGTGGAAGATATGAAAAACAAGCTGTTCAATGTAACCAGGGTGGATAGCGTGGAAATTCAGGAGACAGACTGGCAGTTTGAAAGTATGCACCAAAAGGGCAACATAGACATTTTCAGAACGTCGGACTACAGCGAGCCGAAAAGGGTCAGACTGAAACTCTCCGTTATGGCGCGCAATCTGCTTGTAGAAGAGTTTCCGCTTGCGGAAGATTACCTGTCGAAAACCGACGAAAATCACTGGCTGCTCGACACGCAAATAAGCAATTTCAAAGGGGTCGGACGCTTCGTAATGGGGCTGCTGGACGAGGTAGAGATAATAGACTCTCCGGAACTAAAAAAATACATAGAAGAGCAATTGAAGAAATTTAGCAAAGTGTACGGATGTTAAAAGTGAGTTCTATAAATTCAGAGATTACTCAAAAAATTTATAGAACCCACCTATAGAAGTTGCTTATAGAACCTTTTCGTAGCAACGCCTGCGCAAATAAGGTTCGTTCTCATAGTTGCTCCATACGTTCACCGCATTAATGTTGTTTTCAAGTTGCGGATTGGTGATTGCTACCTTTATGTTGTTTCTTATGAAAGCCTTGTTCATTTCCACATAATAGAGGGAATGAACACCTTTTTTCTGCCAGTCAGGATGCACGCCGTTGAGATAGAGATCTATCTCGTCCATATTTTTAAGAGCCTTAAGTATGTGAATAAAACCAAAAGGGAAAAGTTTTCCCTTAGCCTTCTGAAAAGCCTTGGAAAGAGTTGGCATAGATATGCCGAAAGCCACAACTTCGTCCTTTTCATCGACAACAATGCACACTAACTCCGGATTTATGAAAGTGAAATAATTCTTCACAAGCCTGTCTATCTCCTTTTCCGTAAGTTCAGAATAACCGTAGAGATTAGAAAAAGCCAGATTAAGAGTATTGAACAAAGGCTTTGCGTAAGGCAGCAGTTCCTTCTTCTTTTTAAAAGATAGAACCTTCAGATTATATTTCTCCTTTATAAGATTGTTTATTCTCTCCATTTTTTCGGGGATAGACTGAGAAGCCTTCATTTTGAACTGTATCCAGTCTTCCTTGCCCTCGTAGCCCAATTTGACCATCATCTGCGGATAATACGGATAATTGTAAATATTAGCTATCGTAGGCATTTTGTCAAAGCCCTCCACGAGCATACCCTCGTTGTCCATGTCAATAAATCCGAGCGGACCTTGGATTTTCTCCATTCCTTTACTTTTGCCCCACTCCTCGACAGTTCTGAAAAGAGCCTCAACCACCTCAATATCGTCGATGAAATCGACCCATCCGAAGCGCACAAACTTACCCCATTTCTTATTTGCGGTATGATTGATGATACCAGCAATTCTACCAGCAATTCTACCATTTTTGTAGGCAAGCCAGTATTCCGCTTCGCAATGTTCGAACGCAGGATTCTTATCCTTTCTCAAAGTGTCCATCTCGTCACTGTCGAGCGGCGGCACCCAATATTCGTTGCCCCTGAACAAATCATGAGGAAAACGGATAAACTCCTTAAGCTCTTTTTTTGTTGATACCAGTTTAATCTCCACCATTTTATTTCCTGTTAATTAGGATATAAGGCAACTTTCATAAGTCACATTTAAAATTCGCCATAGTTATAAAAGTTGCCGTAAAAAAACATGACGAATCATAAAAATATTATTGCAAATATAATAAAAAAATCGGGATTGCTAACACAGCAACCCCGATTCATCAAACTATTAGACATTTTCATTAATCCATCTTTACAAAAATTCTGGATATAACAGGATTATTGATGCTATAAACCTTAATAATATAGGAACCTATTGGTATATTAGATATATTTATAATTTTCTCGTCAGACTTTTTTACAATCTTTCCTGCCAAATCAATAATCTCCGCATATTCAAAATCATCAGTTTTCAACTCTATGAAATCTTTCGCAGGATTTGGAGAAACAACGATTTCATCGGCGTAAATGCTCTCTACAGAAGTAGTTTCTTCCTTGCAATCAGTGCAAGTGAACACTATTTTGTCTATATTCACATAAGGACCGTCGATTGTAACTCTCAGAATCTGTTCTCCCTCTTCCAAAGATTTTGACAACTCTCCTTCTATCTGAGTGTAAGTATCCCAGTCTCCGCCATTAGGAACATCCAACTTGTCGGTCAGTTCAATCTCTTCACCGCCATTCATCAGACTTATATGGAAACCTGAATTGTCAGAGCCAGAAGCTACATCAGCAACAAAAGAGTAATTACCCGCGCTCTTAACATTCACAGTATATTCCATCCACTCGCCCGCGCTTGTGTAACCGATTGCAAGTCCGCCGTTACCTTTAACAACATCCACACCACTTTCTTTACGATATTCGCCATCTCCCTCATTTTCGTCATCAGAATCGCTGTAAGCAAGACCATTGCAACCTCTGTCAAAATCTTCCAATTCAAGAGTTCCAGGCAATTCTATTGCAGAACCTGAATACGGTTTTCTCTCATCGCAGACAGTCAGTTTAGCCGTTTTTTCAAGAGTATTGCCTTCCTTATCGTAAACAACAATCTTTATAGTGAAAGAACCCGGATTAGCAGGAGCAAAAGACCATTCATAAGGAGCCACATATTTGTTTACCAGCAACGAATCACCTATAAACATATCCACATGGTCAACACTACCTTCCTTAACAGAAGCAGAGACAGAAATTTTAACTTCATCCCCGACAACCGCAGTGCTAACAGAGAGTTCGAAGTCTGCAGTGATTTTATTTCCTGCACCACAGAAAGGACCCTTAGCGTTCTTTGCAGCATCAGTAGCCATGTACTCACGCAACCACTTCATCGCAGGTCTGTCCTGACCGTTCTTAATGATACCAGAGTTACCGTTTGTAGTCCAAGTTTTACCATAAATCCAACCCCATAGAGTCACACCTGCAACATAATCAGCCTCCCACATATAAGGAATCTGCTCTTTATAACGCTGCAACTGCAAATTATCATCGTCTGTACCTATGTCGTACTCAGTGATGTACATAGGAATTTTCAATTTTTGCTGAGTTTCGTCCATTGCTCTTTTGAACTCGTCGAACTCCATATCCGTAAGGTCATGAGACTGAGCACCATACGCATCAATCGGAGCACCACCGTCAATCAAAGCTTTAACCAAAGCTATGAACTCGTTTTTCTGCCAACGAAAAGTGTTGTAGTCGTTATAAATCAATTTTGCATTAGGCCAGCGTTCGCGTGCCATGTGGAATGCCTTAATAATCCAGTCATAACCAGTTTTACCTGTACCGCCCAACGCTTCAATGATTTTTGTCTTTTCGTAGCTTGAGTGATATTTTCCACCCGCATAAATAGCTTCATTCACCACGTCGATCAATTCAAGATCGGGATAATGCTCTTTTACCGCATCCATCCACTCTTCAATTGCCTTGTAAGTATCCGCCGCACTTAGACTTTCAATCCAAGAAGGATATTGGCTACCCCATATTAGACAGTGGAACTTGAAAGGAAAGCCGTGCTGTTTCGCATAGTTATATGCGCGGTCAGAATTTGACCAATCAAACTTACCCCATCCTTTGTGGATAGAGCCCCATTTACTACCGTTTTCTGACGTGATTTGGTTCCAAAGCTGGTAATACTTCTCATCTACTCCCTGTGCATCAGCTTGTTCTTGCCAATTGTAGGAAGTTGTAATATTACCCAAAAATTTACACTTGTTATCCTTAGCCAACTGGGCGTTGATGCTAAAGTTAACACAAAACAATCCGATGACCAACATCGAAAATCTAAAAAATCTTACCATAGTACATAAAATTTTAATTTACAAACCGAGGCGAATCACTACGTAAATAAATGTTTTCTTGTGTATTAGACTTAAAGCAACTTTACAGAAATTGCCCTAAAAAAATAAGATTCACCTCCCACATGTTCAATAACGACGCAAAATTATGCAAGAAACCACTATCTAATTTTGACTTTTCTTTCAAAAAACTATAAAAAAAATATCAAAAACAGGTAAATGCAGTAAAAAAATATGATTTCATCGAAAAAAAAGGAGTTAGCCAATAAATGACTAACTCCTAAAAAAGAAATTATGAAAGTTGAAAAAATTAATTGTTCTTCTTCATTTCAGCAAGTTTCTTTGAGTTTTCTGCGATTTTCTTTTCATCGATGTCGTAGAAGAATACCGCAAGCGCACCTAAAGCCGCACCAAACAACGGAACGAATACGAAAATGGTCTTTACAGACTCCTTAATATCAGGCGTAATGTTCACATCATTTGCAATAAAACCAACCATCGCAAGTCCGAACAATGGAAGTGAATTTGCAATTGCATAACCTAATTTCTGGGCCATTGTCGCAGAAGTGTAAATCAAGCCTGTTGCACGACGACCAGTTTCAACTTCAGCGTTGTCAGCAACGTCTGCATACATACTCCACATGATAAATCCAGTAGAACCTATAATAAGGGTGAACAGACAGTTCAACAGGATAATAGTAGCAAGTCCATCCTTAGGTATAAACATAAATAACACAGATTCTGCTGCCGCCAACAAGAAGCAAGCAAACCAAGTCCACTTTTTACCGAATCTTGAAACAATCGGTTTGATAAGCAGAGTACCCAAAATAGTAAACAGTGTACCTAAAGAGCTAAACAACATATAGAATGTTTCCCAATCAAGTTTGAACCCGAAAATTTGACCCTCTACTTTATATTTGAAGAAACTTAAATTATCGCCCACTTTCGGAGCCGCATCTTCACCTCTTGCAACTTTAATATTTACACGATTTCCATCAGGTCCAACCACTTCAAAACATCTTTCGATTGCTACTTTTTCTCCACCTATGTTAAATACACCAACAGAAGCAGTATCTATTCTACCATTTTCAAGAATGTAAATAGGAGTTTTCTTATTGTCGTTAGTTTCAGAAATTTCCAAAATCTTACCACCTTGCTCAACAACCTCTATATCTGCCAAGAAGTATTTAGCGTAGAAGGCTGCAGCAGAGTTATGGCACGCTGTAAATAGAATCAATGCGATACCAGCAATTGAAAGATACCACCATGGACGGTTTTTAACAAGGTCTCCAAGGTCTTCTGCCAAACTGTTGTTTTGCTCCTTAACTGGTTTCACACGTTCTTTTGTAAACTTAAATGTGAAGAAGAGCAAAATTAATGCAACCACTCCATAGATGAACATTACATAGAAAAATGAAGTTGGAGTAGTAGTTCCTGTAGCTTCCTTCATGTACTGAGCAAACTTCATAACCATAGAGAAACTTAACCAGAATCCTATTTGAGCACCGATGTTTCTGTAGGCAGAAACTGAATCTCTTTCTTCTGGACTTTCAGAAAGCACACCAAGCAAAGCTCCGTAAGGAACGTTTACAACAGCGTAAAGAATTCTGAACAAGAAGAACGAGATATACGCATAAACTAATTTTCCACCCATTGAGAATCCTTCAGGAGTGAAGAAGGCTGCAACACCAGCAATACAGAACGGAACAAATCCGTAGAGAATCCAAGGACGGAACTTTCCGTATTTGGTATTACATCTATCAGAAGCACCTCCGATGAAAATATCAATTACGATATCCAAAAAACTGACAATCATCATCATTGTTGCGGCATCAGCCGGCTCAATTCCGAAAATGTCCGAGTAGAACATACCGGCGATACAGACAATACCCCAGAAGAGGTTGCACGCCAAGTCTCCTGCACCATAGGCGCATTTCTCCAATACAGAGAGTTTTTGATTATTACTCATAAATAAAAATTTTTATTACTTAATACTATTATTTCAATTCTTCAGGATTCAATCTGACTGGAGATTTTCCGCTGAAAGGAATCTCTCCGCAAAGTGCCTTCACCACCGCTCTCTGTGAGAATGAGTCGCAACTGTACGCATTCACCTTCATAGAAGCGATTTCTTCGTAGAAATTCACCAAGTACGGATTGCTGTACGAAACCGCAATACGCTTGTTAGGGTCGAGCATATTGGCAGTCCAAACGCCATACGCCTCGTGTTCTTTGAAGAACGGCGTTCCAATCGGGTGGAAATATCTGTTTTCAAAACAGATGAAGACTTTGTCGTAAGTGTACAAAGAGTCTATCCTCCAACCCCACTGATAGAAGTGAGGACTTACTAACATATCCACCTCGAAGCCACGTTTTTCCAACTCCTTCTTTGTAAATTCAAAAGTCTTGCCCTTGTCTTCGTAACTGATAGGCATCAGCAGAATCTTCTTGCTCTTTTCCGCTTTCAACGGAATGTCGCTGTTTCTGTCTTCCAACAAAGTCACAGCCTTTTCAGCCAGCTTATTACCTGTCTCAAACACCAAATCCTTGTCAGCCTGCGTCATTTCAGTGAACAAAGAGTCGCTTTTCTTAATAAAGTTGAAACGCTCGCGCATAGCCCAAACACGTTTAACAGCATCGTCCAGACGAGACATTGGTATCTCTCCACGGTTGATGCGAGCCTCAACAGTATCCATATAAGCCAAAGACGGCCAAAGCACGACATCGGCTCCCGCAATGAAACATTGTACAGAAACCTCCAATTCAGTAGGATAATAACCTGCACAGCCGCCCATGTTGAGCGCGTCGGTGATGACAACACCCTCGAAGCCCATCTCACCCTTCAGCAAATCTACCATCAGTTCCTTAGACAATGTAGCCGGAGGCAGCAAACCGTTAATTTTCTCTTTCTGATAGAAAGGCAGCTGGATATGACCCACCATAATGGAAGCCGCACCCTCGTCAATCATGCTTTGGAACAACTTACCGAAAGTGGCACGCCACTCTTTTTCGCATAAGCTGTTGGCAGTAGTCACAAGGTGCTGGTTACGCATTGTAACACCGTCTCCAGGAAAATGTTTTACAGTAGAGATGACGTTCTGGTCATGCAATCCCTTCATCTGCTTTTTCAGCAAAGGAATCGCCAGTTCAGCGCTGTCAGAAACCGAACGTTCGATAACCAGTTCCTGAAGCGGATTCATGTTCAAGTCGCACACCGGATGAAGCAACCAGTTGTAGCCCATCTCCTTTGACTCCATAGCGATTGACTTACCGAAGTTGTAAGCCAGTTCCTCGTCGTTAGCCGCGCCGAGAGACATTCCGGCAGGCATGTGCGTATATTTAGAGTAAGTCTCGCCCATACCACGTTCAAAATCCTCAGAGACGAGAACAGGGTATTTTGCCGCGTCATTATAATCCTTTATAGCCTTGGCAATTAAGGCATAGATATCACCATCTTTTCCTCCATTTTCATTGTAATACCAATTGGGAATGAAAATACTACCAATAGGATATTTTTCCATGAACTTCTTCATATCTCCGTCACCCATCTTGAGGTGATTGAAATATGTAGCATTCACCATCATTGTCTGTCCGATTTTTTCACGGACACTCAAACTTTTCCAAGAAGTATCTTTTGCCTCGAATTTAAACTTTTCAGCAGATACAGACTGAGAGGAAACATTTCCATCTTTAGGACCTGAACATTGAACAAACGCCAAGCCTAAAGCAGCCACTCCTAATAGAAATTTATGACTTTTCTTCATACTTTAAACATTAAAAACAAAGACGCCTTATAGACTTACAGCGCCTTTGTCTTAATTATAAATTACTTTGTGTAAAGATGTTCAGGCTTCAAAACAGAAGAATCTCTGACACCAGTATTAATAGAAGTTATAATCTTCTTTATGTATTCTCCAGACACAGTAGTGCTGTCCCACTGCTTTTTAGCGCAAGAACCAGGTTTAAGAGCAGAAGACAAACGTTCGTTATCAGAGAAGCTCCAGTTACAGCTACTTACCAGCTGTTTACCCGAGTTGTTACCCTGGAACATAAGCATCCACTTATCTGTGCGCGGAAGGTCTATACCACGGTCACCGTCGGCATAAGTCACACCATATTCAGAGCAGAAAACAGGAAGTTTTCCAAGCACATCGTACATGTACGAATAGAAGTTATAATAACCAGGTTTTTCGTCCAAACCTTCCTTATGTTCAAGAGCGTAGAAGTGGAAGGCGTACATGATATTGTCGAACTTCAGACGAGCATCTCTTTCTGGGAGCGGGTCGCTCAAATCCTTGCCATTACCCTGACACATACCAACCTTCAAGCAAGCATCCACAAGCTGGTCCCACTGAGGAGTACCCACGATAACGATAGGATGAGTAGCTCCCACGCTGTCAGCAGAAGCGTGAATGATAGGTATAATTTTGTTAGCATAAGCAGAGATAGTATCCCAAGTCACGCAACCATTTTTAGTACATTCCCAAGGCTTTTCAGGATTGTTTTTCTCCATACAGTTGTTTGGTTCATTACATATCTCATAGATTATATGATCAGCACCTGCATATTTAGAAGAAAGTCTCTTAAAGAAATCTTCAGCTCCAGAGTACTTAGGATCCAAAGGATTACCCGGAGTAAGTATATGCCAGTCAGCAATACAATATATACCCATTTCACCGCAAATATCGATGAAATCGCACATTTTCTTAAAAGTTTCTTCAGGAGTAGCATTATAACCACCCTCTTCAACATACATAGCGAGACGCAAAACATTGATGTTCCACTTTTCTTTCAAGTATTCGAAAGACTCTCTGTTGTAGCAATCTCCGCACCAGTGCCATCCCATAGTGCTGACACCGGCAAGCTGAACAGGATTGCCGTTTTTATCGCAAAGCTGCAAACCTTTTACCTGCAGAGCTCCCCATTTTGCGACAGGAGAACCTTCAGGATATGTGAACTTAACAGCAGTGCTGTCAAAAGAGCCAACATCTTCTACCTTTTGAGAACCCCCACCACAGGAGAACATACCCAAAAGAGCTGCCGAAAAAACTGCTAAAAATAACTTTTTCATTATTCTATTTCTTTTTTTAAGCAATAAACCTAATATCTTATATCTCAAGAAATCTATTACTTGTACTAAATAAAAACTCCAAATTTCATAAAAGCCTGAGACACAAGGCAGTGCCCTGTGTCTCAAACTTTATAGATTATCCCATAATAACCTCTACAGTATTTTCACTGCCAGCAGGCTGCATAGGGATT
Source organism: Paludibacteraceae bacterium (assembly GCA_017632345.1). GTDB lineage: Bacteria > Bacteroidota > Bacteroidia > Bacteroidales > Paludibacteraceae > RGIG9379. The sequence continues at coordinate 21,407 of JAGBRL010000011.1, read as the reverse complement.
ATGTTACCTTCAACCTCTTTACCGTTAACAACCAACTTCTTAACACCCTTCATCACGCCGTTGTTCTTAACAGTAATTTCGTAACTTGCACCACGGAACTTACGAGAAACCTTGTAACCAGTCCAATCAGCAGGAATACAAGGATTCACTTCCAAACCTGTGTAAGCAGGCTTGATACCCAAGATGAACTGAGTGATAGCGTACCAGTTCCAAGCAGCAGTACCAGTCAACCAAGAGTTCTTAGCTTCACCCGGTTTACGAGCATCCTTACCGGCTGTCATCTGTGCATATACGTATGGTTCTACTTTATGCAATTCTGAATTCTTTTCTTCTACATAAGCAGGACAAATCTTCTTGTAGTAATCCCAAGCGTAGTCACCGCGACCAAGCACAGTTTCACCAATAATCACCCAAGGGTTGTTATGAGCGAAGATACCTGCATTTTCTTTGTAACCAGCAGGATAAGTAGAGATTTCTCCGTATTCAACAACATATTCAGTAAATGCAGGGTTGTTAAGAACGATACCATGTTCGCAGTCAAGCATTTCCTTAACAGAATCCAAAGACTTCTTAACCATACCGTCTTCCAAACCGATACCTGCCATTGTACACCATCCCTGAGACTCGATGAAGATCTTAGCTTCCTTGTTTTCCTTGCTACCAACTTTCTTACCGTAGAAGTCGTAAGCACGCAAGTACCAGTCGCCGTCCCAACCATGTTTCTTAACAGCTTCAACCATATCGTTAACGAATTTTTCTGCACGAGCAGCCTCATCGTTCTTGCCAATCTGACGGCAAAGTTCGATATAATCGCGACCATAAACAACGAACTGACCAGCAATCATCAAAGATTCAGCCTTGCTGCCTTCAGAGTTGTTTTCAGTAGTCTGGAACGATTCGTTAGGGTCCCAAGAGAAGCAGTTCAAGTTCAAGCAGTCATTCCAGTCTGCACGACCGATAAGCGGCAACATGTGAGGACCAAGATTTTCAACCACGTGGTTGAAAGAGACAGTCAAGTGTTCGAACAAGCTAACTTCAGAACCTTCCTTATTGTCAAATGGAACAGGCTCGTCAAGGATAGAGAAATCACCTGTTTCCTTGATATAAGCTACTGTACCGAAAATCAGCCACATAGGGTCGTCGTTGAAACCACCACCTATATCGTTGTTACCGCGCTTAGTCAATGGCTGGTACTGGTGATAGCATCCACCATCAGGGAACTGAGTAGAAGCGATGTCGATGATACGCTGACGAGCACGTTCAGGCACCTGATGAACGAAACCAACCAAGTCCTGGTTAGAGTCACGGAATCCCATACCACGTCCTATACCACTTTCGAAGAAAGAAGCAGAACGAGAGAAACAGAACGTGATCATACACTGATACTGGTTCCAGATGTTAACCATACGGTCAAGCTTATCGTTTCCAGAATTAACTGTGTAGATGTTCAGCAAGTTATCCCAGTATGCGCGAAGTTCCATAAATGCAGCATCAACCTTAGCCGCTGTGTCGAATTTCTTAAGAACTTCCTGAGCCTTATATTTGTTGATGATAGGAGAAGCCATTGTAGAAACCTTCAATCCTCCGTCAACTATTTTCTTGATATCTTCCTGAGTAGTAGCCTGGAACTTTTCATTCTGTTCCATTTCGATATAACCAAGAGTGAATACATAATCTTTGCTTTCACCAGGGTTCAATTCAACTTCGATATAGTGAGAAGCGATTGGAGACCAACCCATTGCAACGCTATTGCTTGGTTTTCCGGCTTCAACAACCTGCGGTTCGTCAAAACCGTTGTAAAGTCCAAGGAAAGACTCACGGTCAGTGTCAAATCCGTTGATAGGAGCGTTCACACCGTAGAAAGCATAGTGGTCGCGACGTTCCTTGTACTCAGTCTTATGATAAATAGTAGAACCATCCACTTCGATTTCTCCTGTAGAGAAATTTCTCTGGAAGTTTTCCATATCAGAAGCCGCATTCCACAAACACCATTCCAAGAAAGAGAACAATTTGATGCTCTTCTTAGCGTCAGACTTGTTTGTAAGAGTCAACTTAGTAACTTCTGCATGAGTTTTCAACGGAACAAAGAACAAAGCAGACGCTTCAATTCCGTTCTTTTCGCCAGTGATGATAGTATAGTTCATACCGTGACGGCACTCATACTTGTCAAGCTCAGTCTTAGTTGGCTTCCAACCTGGATTCCAAATAGTTCCGTTATCGTTTATATAGAAATAACGACCGCCTGCATCCATAGGCACACCGTTGTAACGGTAACGAGTAAGACGGCGGAACTTAGCATCTTTGTAAAAGTCATAACCCCCACCGGTGTTAGAAATCAATCCGAAGAAATCTTCGTTACCCAAATAGTTGATCCAAGGCCACGGAGTGCGTGGATTCGTGATAACATACTCACGACGTTGGTCATCAAAATGTCCAAACTTCATAATCTGATTTGTTAAATTTATTAATTACTTTTAAATTATTTACTCTGTTTTTTTTAAGACGCAAAAAATATGCAAAGACGGCTTTTTTAACTCCGTCAATGCCCACAATCTGCGAAATTGCACAAATTTAAGATTAAAATTCAAAATCTGCTATTTGTTGTGCGTTATTTTTCACATAAAAGTGTTTTTTTTGAAAAAGATAGGTTCATTTAAGTCTCTTCAAAGATGATAAATCACTTTTTTCAGTTGACTTAATTAATGAAAATGACTCTTTCATTTGAAAGCTGCCTTAAGACAATTTCTATACATTTTTTACACTTTCTGCATAAAGCCTGAGTTTTTTCTGCACATATTCGTATCCAAAATCTTTTCTGTGCGGAATGTCGCACGATGAACAATCTTTAATACCGTTTTCAAGATAAACAAAATTACCGCCGCAATCACTGCCCAACATATACAACGGACAATAACAGAAGAGACAATTAAAATTGTTCAAATCATCATTTTTATGACAAGGAAAAAACTCACAATCTTTATTACTGAAAAATTTATAAGACATTATTTTTATACTTATAAAGTTAAATTCAATTTTTAATAAGATTCGCAAATCTAATAATTTTAAACTCAACTTAAAATCCTTGCGATATTTTTTTTGAAGTCAACACACTCAATCAGGATATTAGAATCTAAATAAGTCTAAAAAAGTTAAAAATGATTATTTTATCTAATTAACTCACTATAAATCAATTATTTAAATTGACAAAAATATATAAAAATTACATACAGAAAAAATATCAAAATAGACAAAAAAGTCCCATTTCATCGAATAATTTTAACTCTTTGCTATAAATTTCACATTTCTTAAAAAAATTGACAAAAAATTAAAATTTTCATGATTTTTTAATTTTTCTTAGTTTTGCTAAAAATATAAAAAATGGAAAAAGAAAATACTCGCATAAAAGAGATTGTACTCTCTCTTCCAGAAAGTCCGGGCATATATCAATATCTGAACAGTAAAGAAGAGATTATTTATGTAGGCAAAGCAAAAAATTTGAAAAGACGTGTCTCTTCGTACTTTAACAAATTTCATGATTCGCCAAAAGTACGTGTGCTTGTGAAACAAATAGCGGACATAAAATACATAGTTGTCCAAACAGAACAAGACGCGCTTCTTCTTGAAAACAGCCTGATAAAAAAACATCAGCCTCGTTACAACATATTGCTGAAGGACGACAAAACCTATCCATGGATATGCGTAAAGAACGAACACTTTCCGCGAGTATTTAAAACCAGAAATGTAGTGAAAGACGGTTCAAGATATTTCGGACCCTACACATACATTCCGGCAATGAAGACAGTGCTAGAACTTATACACAACTTATACTCTCTCAGAACTTGCAATTTGAATCTTTCTCCCGAATCCATCGGACAAAAAAGACATAAAGTTTGTCTGCAGTACCACATAAAAAAATGCAAGGGATGCTGTGAAGGATTGCAAAGCGAAGAGGAATACAACAAGAACATAAGCGAGATTAAATATATACTCAAGGGAGAAATTGAAGTTATAGAAGATTATCTCACAAAAGAGATGATGAAAGCCGCAGAAGAATTACGTTTTGAAGATGCGCAGATTGCAAAAGAAAAACTCGATTCCATCGCAAAATATCGTTCTAAATCCACTATCGTAAATCCTGCTCTCACAAATATAGACGTGTTCGCAATAGAGATAGATGACGACGAAGCATTTGTGAATTTTCTGAAAGTGACAAACGGAACTATATCACAGGCCTACACTTTCGAATATAAGATAAGAACAGACGAAGAGAAAGAGGAAATACTTGCAAGCGCAGTTGTAGAAATGAGAGAAAGGTTCGGAAGCAAGTCCAGAGAGATAATAGTTCCTTTTGAAATTGGTTTCGATATAGAAAATGTATCGTTCACAATACCTCAGAGAGGCGATAAAAAGAAGCTTTTAGAATTGTCTCAGCAAAATGTTAAACAGTATAAGTTTGACAGGATGAAGCAGATGGAAAAATTTAATCCTGAGCAACGTGCCACAAAACTCATGAAAGAGATTCAGAACAGGCTTAGACTTGAAGAGCTTCCGGCACATATAGAATGTTTTGACAATTCAAACATACAAGGTTCTGATGCGGTGGCTGCGTGCGTTGTTTTCAAAATGGCGAAACCATCGAAAAAAGATTACAGAAAATATATAATAAAAACTGTGGAAGGTCCTGACGACTACGCCTCCATGCGTGAGGTTGTTTTCAGAAGATACAGGAGAATGATGGACGAGGGAGAAAAACTTCCAAACTTGATTGTGGCGGACGGCGGCATAGGACAGATGGAAATCATACGTCAGGTTGTAGAAGATGAATTAAAACTCAACATACCTATAGCCGGACTTGCAAAAGATTCAAAACATAAGACAAGAGAGATTCTTTTCGGATTTCCGCCGATGGTAATAGGATTAGATCCCAGCGACCAACTTTTCAAGTTTTTTGCAAATATGCAAGATGAAGTTCATCGATTTGCAATAAAATTTCACAGAGAAAAAAGAAGCAAAAGTCAGATTAAATCTGAACTTGACATAAAAGGCATAGGTCCAAAAACAAAAGAAATACTTCTTAAAAAATTCAAAAGCGTAAAGCGTATAAAAGAACTTACGATAGAAGAAATAGCCGATGAAATCGGAATTTCTAAAGCAAATATAGTTTATAAACATTTTAATAACGAAATATGAGAATTGTAATTCAAAAAGTAACGCATGCTTCTGTTACTGTAGATGGCAAAATTAAATCTGAAATAAAAAAAGGTCTTCTAGTTTTTGTAGGAATAGAAGATAGAGACAATGACGATGATATAGACTGGCTCGCTAACAAAATAGTCAACATCAGAATTTTTGAAGATGAAAACGGCGTGATGAACAAGTCTGTTATAGATATGGACGGAGAAATATTAGTAGTAAGTCAATTCACGCTTCATGCACTAACAAAAAAAGGAAACAGGCCATCTTACATAAAAGCTTCAAAACCTGACTTTGCCATTCCTATGTATGAAAAGTTTTGTAAGAAAGTAAGCGAAAATTTAGGAAAAGAAGTTAAAACAGGAGTATTCGGGGCAGACATGAAAGTAGAACTTCTTAATGACGGTCCTACCACGATATGGATAGATTCACAGAACAGAGAATAAAATTTTCCTTGAAAATATAAAAAAAGATAGAGAAAAGACAACGATTGACGTTGTCTTTTATTTTTTTGCTTTTACAATCTCTATAAAATCACAATTAAAGTAATACCTTTGCAAAGTGCTTTTTAAAAATAGGTTTGCACTACCCTATTTTAGAAAATAATAAAAATATCAATATATGAACTATAAAAGAGAAGAATTTGAAATTATGGCTCCTGTAGGCTCATACGAAAGTCTGCAAGCAGCCATACAGGCAGGAGCCAATTCAGTCTATTTCGGTATAGAAAAACTGAATATGCGTTCACGTTCAGCAAGTAATTTCACAACGGACGATTTGCGTGAAATAGTAAAAATTTGCAAAGAGAACGGAGTTAAAAGTTATTTGACATTAAACACGGTAATGTATAACGACGACCTTGCTCTTATGCGTGAAATCATAGACACTGCAAAAGAGGTTGCGGTATCAGCGATAATAGCGGCAGACGTAGCCGCCATGCTTTACGCTTTTCAGCAAGGTGTAGAGGTACATCTTTCGACCCAGTTAAACATTTCTAATGTTGAAGCCTTAAAATTTTACGCTCAATTTGCAGATGTAGTTGTTTTGGCTCGCGAACTCAACATGGATCAAGTAGCAGCTATATACAAAGCCATAAACGAAGAGCAAATTAAAGGTCCAAAGGGAGAATTGATAAAAATAGAAATGTTCTGTCACGGAGCTTTATGCATGGCTATTTCCGGCAAGTGTTATATGAGTCTGCACGAACTAAACGCTTCTGCAAACAGAGGAGCATGTTATCAGGTATGCAGACACAGTTACAGACTTATAGATGATGAAAGAGATATAGAAATAAAAGTTGACAATAAATTTTTAATGTCGCCTAAAGACTTAAAAACTATCCATTTTCTAAATAAACTAATAGATTCTGGAGTAAGAGTATTAAAAATAGAAGGAAGAGCAAGAGGACCTGAATATGTGAAGACAGTTGTGGAATGTTACAACGAAGCGATTAATTCATACATAGACGGAACTTTCAGCGAAGAAAAAATAAATAATTGGGACGAAAGATTAAAGACTGTATTCAACAGAGGTTTCTGGAATGGTTATTATTTAGGTCAACGATTAGGAGAATGGAGTTCCACTTACGGTTCTGAAGCTACAAAAAGAAAAGTATATATAGGAAAAGGAATGAAATATTTTTCAAAACTTGGAGTTGCTGAATTTTTAGTAGAAACTAAATTCGGAGTTAACAAAGGAGACGAATTACTAATAATGGGACCAACAACAGGAGTAATAGAATTAAAAGCCGAAAATATGCAAGTAGATTATAAAGAAGCTGACAGATGTGAAAGAGGTGAATTATTTTCTATTGCAGTTCCTTGCAAAATAAGACCTTCTGATAAATTATATAAATTAGTAGATGCTTCAGAAGTACCAAATAATCAATAAAAACATAACGTTCCACGTGGAACAAAATAAATTATATAAAATATTAACACGTTCCACGTGGAACATATCTTATAAAATATGCAAATAGATAATATAAAATTTAATAAACATCCTCTATTTTTAGCACCAATGGAAGATGTTACTGACCCTGCTTTTAGATTATTATGTAAAGGTTTCGGGGCAGATATGGTATATTCAGAATTTATTTCTGCAGATGCTCTAATTAGAGATATACAAAGAACAAAAGAAAAACTTACTATACACGAAGAAGAACGTCCGGTTGTAATACAATTATATGGCAGAGAACCAGAACCAATAGCCGAAGCAGCTAAACGTGCAGAAGAGGCTAATCCTGATATAATAGATTTAAATTTTGGCTGTCCTGTTAAAAAGGTTGCTGGTAAAGGCGGAGGTGCAGGACTTTTAAAAGATGTTCCAAAATTATTAGAAATAGTCAAGGCAGTAGTAAAAGCAGTAAATAAACCTGTTACTGTAAAGACTCGTCTAGGATGGGATGAAAACAGTAAAATCATAACAACTTTAGCAGAACAAATACAAGACTGCGGAGCTAAAGCTTTAGCAATACACGGAAGAACTCGTTCTCAAATGTACACAGGAGAAGCAGACTGGACTCTTATAGGCGAAGTGAAAGCTAATCCAAGAATAAAAATTCCGATAATAGGAAACGGAGATGTAACTACTCCAGAACGTGCAAAAGAGTGTTTTGAAATTTATGGTGTAGATGCTGTAATGATAGGACGCGGAAGTATAGGTCAGCCATGGATATTTGAAGATATTAAATATTATCTTGAAACAGGTAAAAAAATAGATAAAAAGCCATTTGAATTTTATTTAAATATTTTAAAACAACAGGTAGAAAATAATGTAAAGTGGCTTGATGAACGAAGAGGCATAACACACTCAAGAAGACATATAGCCGCTTCCCCACTCTTTAAAGGTATAGATAATTTTAAACAAACAAAAATAGCTATGCTAAAAGCAGAAACAAAAGAAGAACTGTTTAAAATTATGGACAGCATAAAAGAAAATTTCGATGTATAATAATGTTCCACGTGGAACAAAAAAGGGACGTAAAATTTACGTCCCTTTATATTTTTTTAATGAGCAATAAGCCAATTTTCGCCCATACCATAATCAACTTTAAGAGGTACTGAAAGTTTAAAAGCAGATTCCATTTCTTCTACTATTATATTTTTCATCACTTCTATTTCATCTTTATAAATATTAAAGTTCAATTCGTCATGCACCTGCAAAATCATCTGAGATTTTAAATTTTGTTTTTTAATCCTTCTATAAATATTTACCATAGCTATTTTAATAATATCGGCAGCTGTTCCTTGTATAGGAGCATTGATTGCATTTCGTTCGGCAAAGCCTCTTACTACACTATTTTGAGAATTTATATCTGCCAAAAATCTTTTTCTATTTAGCAAAGTTTCTACATAACCATTTGCCTTAGCATCTTCTACACATTTATCCATATATTTTTTAATAGACGGATATGATTCAAAATAACCTTCAATAAGTTCTTTTGCTTCGCCGCGAGTTATACCTAAACGTTCTGCAAGACCAAAAACTGAAATTCCATATATTATTCCAAAGTTAGCTGTTTTGGCTTTACGTCTCATATCTTCTGTAACATCATCTATAGAAACTTTATATATTTTAGAAGCTGTTGCGGAATGTATATCATAACCTGCTTTAAAATCTTCTATCATATTTTCGTCATTGCTAAGATGAGCCATTATTCTGAGTTCTATCTGAGAATAGTCGGCAGAGAAAAATAGACAATCTTCACTTGCTACAAAAGCCTTACGAATTTCCTTGCCAAGTTCATCTCTAATTGGAATATTCTGTAAATTAGGATTACTTGAACTCAAACGACCTGTAGCAGTTACAGTCTGATTGTAAGAAGTGTGTATGCGTCCTGTCTTTGAATTTATCAAAGAAGGCAAAGCCTCTATATAAGAAGATAACAATTTCTTCAAACTTCTAAATTCAAGTATTTTGTCTATTATAGGATGTTTTCCGCGAAGAGACTCAAGCACCTCTTCTGATGTAGAATACTGCCCAGTTTTTGTCTTACGAGCCTTTTCGTTAATTTTTAATCTTTCGAAAATAATTTCGCCTACCTGCTTCGGAGAACTTATATTAAATTCAGTACCAGCAAGAGCAAATATGTCATTTTCTATTTTTATAAGTTTTTCAGATATAATAACCGAAGATTGCTTTAAAGAATCTGTATCGATACAAACTCCGTCATATTCCATTTGCACAAGAACCTCCATCAAAGGCATCTCTATCTCGTAAAATAATTTTTCAAGATTATTTTCTTTAAGCTCTTTTTCAAGAATATTTTTAAGCTTTAAAGTTATGTCCGCATCTTCGGCAGCATAGTCACAAATTCGAGAAAGTTCAACAGAACGAATAGGTCGCAACTCTTTGCCTTTTCCGCAAAGTTCTTCATAAGTGATAGTTTTATAATTCAGATAAATTTCTGCAAGATAATCCATACCATGACGAAGTTCAGGCTGAATCAAATAATGAGCTATCATAGTGTCAAACATTTTGCCCTTAACTTCTATGCCATAATTGCGAAGAATCAAAATATCAAATTTTAAATTCTGTCCTATTTTAAAAATAGACTCATCTTCAAAAACAGATTTGAAACGATTAACTAAAATTTGAGCATCTTCACGTTTTTCAGGAACAGGAACATAAAAAGCCTCTCCTTCGTTCCAACTAAATGAAAAACCTACCAAATCTGACGAAAAATAGTCAATTCCTGTAGTTTCTGTGTCAAAACAGAAAAATTTCTGACATGAAATTTTAGCCAAAAAATCAGTTATTTTTTCCTCATTATCAATAAGTTGATACGTATGAGGAGTCGATTTTAAGTCGCTGAGATTTGAATATTTTATTTTGCCCGATTGCTCGTCCACATATTCTTCAAAGAGAGACGGTTGAAGAGATGATTTTTTTTCCACTTTAGGAGCAGAAAAATATTTCTTAAGCAAATTCTTAAATTCAAGTTCCGTAAATATATTTTTCAATTTTTCTAAATCAGGAGATTTTAGCAAAAGTTCATCTTCATTAAACTCGATAGGAACATCCTGACGAATCTCTGCTAAAAATTTTGAAAACTTAATTTGCTCCACATTCTCCTCCACTTTCTTTTTCAAAGCTCCTTTAAGAGAATCTGTATTTTTTAACAAATTATCGATAGACCCAAATTCGTCCAGCAATTTAGCAGCAGTTTTCTCCCCCACTCCCGGACAACCTGGAATATTGTCAGAAGAGTCTCCCATCAGACCAAGCAGGTCGATAACCTGCTCCGGAGACGAAAGTCCCCACTTCTCCTTCACACCCTCAACACCAAGAGTTTCGTAACCGCCACCATGCTTCGGACGGTAAATAAAAATATTTTCAGAAACAAGCTGAGCATAATCCTTGTCAGGAGTCAGCATAAAAACGGTAAAATCATTTTTTTCGGCAATCTTCGAGACAGTTCCTACAACATCGTCAGCCTCAAATCCGCTAACCTCCAAAATTGGTATATTGTAAGCCGAAATCAAATCCTTAAGAATTGGAACAGAAGCCCTTATATCTTCCGGAGTAGCCTCCCTCTGAGCCTTGTACTGCGGGTAAGCCTCATGTCTGAAAGTCGGACCCGAAGGGTCAAAACAAACCGCTATATGAGTTGGCGACTGACTTTTAAGAATATCCTCAAGAATATTTACAAAACCTAAAATAGCCGAAGTGTTGAAACCTTTTGAATTAATTCTCGGATTCTTTATAAGTGCATAATAAGCCCTGTAAATCAATGCATAAGCATCAATCAAAAACAATTTTTTTTCTTTCATATACAAAATTTCAAATATTTCTTAAACCGAAGCAACCTATATAAATTACGAGCTATAAATTACATAAAATTGCATTAACAAAAGTAAGAAAAAGAGATTTCATAATAACGTTTTACAAAAACAAAAATCTTAATATTTTAGACAAAAAAGAACAAACAAGAAATAAAAGCCAAATTTATGAAATAATAAAATATCAAGTAAAACTAAATATTTACGATAAATCACTATATTTGTAGGAATTTTAGACTGATTGAAAATAAATAAAAAGATGATTTCAATTGAGCAAATAAAAGATCCTATCAGAGAAGAATTTAAGTTATTTGACAAATATTTTGAAGAGGCTTTTCAGACTGAAAATGAACTTCTTAGTGTTGTCAACGGTTATTTGCGTGATAACAAAGGAAAACAGATACGCCCTATCATGACTTTTCTGGCAGGAAAAATTTGCGGCAAAACAAATGACGCGACCATAAACAGCGCAATAGCGCTGGAGTTGCTGCACACCGCAAGCCTCGTTCATGACGACATAGTTGACGACACTTACGAAAGACGCGGAAAAGAGTCTGTTAACGCTATTTGGAAAAATAAAATTAGCGTGCTCGTAGGAGATTATTTACTTTCGCAGTCTTTGTCAATAGCAAATAAAACACAGAATCTTAAAATACTGAACGAAATAACAAATCTGGGAAAAGAACTCTCTGAAGGAGAACTTTTGCAGATAAGCAATACAAAAAATATTATAGTTGACGAAGAAAAATATTTGCAAGTGATAAGAAAAAAGACGGCTATGCTTTTTTCAACATGCACAAAATCCGGAGCAATATCTGTAAATGCGAGCGACGAAAATATAGAAAAACTGAGACTTTTTGGCGAGCTTTACGGAATATGCTTTCAAATAAAAGATGATATTTTCGACTATATTTCATCAGAAAAAGAGATAGGAAAACCTGTCGGAAACGACATACGCGAAGGCAAGATAACGCTGCCTCTGCTCTACGCACTTAAAAATTCAGAAGATGCTGACGAATATATTAAAATATTGAAAGACAAAGACTTCAGTAAAAAGAATATAGAAAGAATTATAGATTTCTCAATAAAAAACAAAGGTATAGAGTATGCGGAAAAAAGAATGAACGACTTCAAAAATGAAGCGATAAAAACGCTCGACACTTTTGAAGACAGCGACATAAAAAAATCGCTGATAATGACGCTCGAGCATACCATACAAAGAAAAAAATGACGGTCTTTAAAAAACCGTCATTTTTCTTTATAACCATGAAAAAAATTCGTCAAAAATATTTGACCTCATCTCCGACCAAAGAAGACAGCAGACTGTTCACGAGCCTGCTTGCGCCAATGCGGAAAAGTTCAGGCGAAAGCCACTTTTCACCCAACACGCTCTCAACAACAGAATAATACTTCACGGCATCAGAAGTTTCAGAAATTCCGCCGGCAGCTTTAAATCCAACTTCAGCCTTATTTTTAGAGTTAAATTCCTTAATCGCAGAACACATGACATAAGCAGCCTCAAGAGAAGCCCCCTGACCCACTTTTCCCGTCGATGTTTTAATGAAATCCGCTCCTGCAACCATAGATATTATAGAAGCCTTTTTAATAGCCTCAGAAGTCTTAAAAAGGCCTGTTTCCAAAATCACCTTCAATTTAGCTGAACGACAAGCATCCTTAATCTCCTTAATCTCATCATAAACCTCTTCATAATTACCTGAAAGGAATTTTCCGAGCGGAAAAACGACATCAATTTCAGTAGCGCCTTCCATCACAGCCATTGCAACCTCCGCAACCTTAACTTCGAGAAAAGTCTGCGAATGAGGAAAACCTGCCACAGCCGCAATCTCTATGTCCTCACTTAAAGTGTCACGAACAACAGGAACCATAGAAGGATAAACACATATAGCAGCCGGGTGAGGCAATATTTCAAAATTGTCGTCAAAATTATTAACCTTTTCAGTAAATTCAACTATGCTATCAGCAGAATCAGTTGAATTCAAAGAAGTTACATCTATAAAACTGAGAATCTTGCTATAAACAGCCTTTTCGTTATTTCTGTCAAAGTTATCAGAAACAATCTTATCAACAGCAGCCTTGACCTTAGCGTCGGTCAAAGAAAAATCATACTGTTCAAAAAGTTCTTGAAATTTGTCGTTCATTCTATAAAAAATTTAAATCTATACAAGTTTGATATTATTGATATGACGTTCAGAATCCCTTTCCGTCTTTTTCCTAATATTATTTTCAAAAGCCTCGGTAAGATTCACGCCAGTCTGATTAGCAAGGCACACGAGAACCCAAAGCACATCGGCCATCTCATCTTCGAGCGACTTGTTCAGGTCGCTCTCCTTGCAAGACTGGTCGCCATACTTCCTTGCCATCACACGAGCAAGCTCTCCTACCTCCTCCATCAGCACAGCAGTATTAGTAAGCTCGCTGAAATAACGCACGCCGTACACCCTGATCCAATCGTCAACGCGCGTCTGCAAATCGTCCAAAGTCATGTCAAAAAATAATTAAAGGCCAAGTTTTTCACTAATCTCAAGCATCCTCGCTATAGGCTTAACAGCCTTTTCAGAAAGCTCCTTATCAATTATAATTTCCGGAGTTTCGTTCTTCAAAGCATTATAAACCTTTTCTAAAGTATTCATTTTCATATAATTGCAATCGTTAAGCGCACAAGAAGAATCTTCAGGAGGAGCAGGAATAAAAGTCTTTTCCGGAGCCTGTTTCTGCATTTCGTGCAATATACCGCTTTCGGTAGCAACAATAAACACATTGCTGTCCGAATTCACAGCAAATTTAAGCAGAGCCGCAGTAGAGCCGACCTTGTCCGCAAGACTCACCACACTACCCTTGCACTCAGGATGCACAAGCACCTTAGCATCAGGATAAACCTCCTTCAGCTTTTCAATTTTCCTCACCGAAAACTGTTCATGCACATGGCAAGCGCCGTTCCACAGCAACATATTCCTGCCAGTCACGCTATTTATATAATTTCCGAGATTTCTGTCAGGTCCAAAAATTATTTTCTCATCTTCAGGAAAACTCTCCACAATCTGCCTTGCGTTAGTCGAAGTCACGACAACATCAGTCAGAGCCTTCACCTCAGCAGTAGTATTTACATAAGAAATAACCTTATGACCCGGATTTTTCCTAATAAACTCGGCAAACTCGGCAGCCTTGCAACTATCAGCCAAAGAGCATCCCGCCGCAACGTCCGGAACCAGCACCTTTTTGTTTGGCGAGAGGATTTTCGCAGTCTCTCCCATGAAGTGCACACCGCAAAGCACGATTATGTCCGCATCAGTTTTTGCAGCCCATTGAGCCAGAGCAAGGCTATCGCCGATGCAGTCAGCAATATCCTGAATCTCCTTTCTTTGGTAATAGTGGGCCATGATCACAGCGTTCTTCTCAATCTTCAGTCTGTTTATTTCGTTTATCAAATCCATTTTCTCCATTTTTCAACTTTTTATTATAAATATAAATAATCTTTAAATTTAAATAAACTTATATGATGATGATAATAGCCTGTTAATAAGGTTGAAAAAAAATTCATTTTTTTCTTGCAAAATTCAGTATTAAGAAATACGAAACAACTTATCAAAAGAAACCCTTTTCGTAAAATACTGAAAACAAGTCAAAAACTATAGTTATCAACATTATTAACAACAATGCAAAGTTAATGATAAAAAGCATTCAAAAGTATTGATAAGTGTTATAAATTAGGTTGAATGATTAAAGAAAAAAAGAGGTCAAAAAATTTTGAAAGTTCATAAGTAGATTCCATTATACAAAAAACTGGATTTTAAAAATTTATTTTTTAGAATTTATCCATACCTAAAAAAGAGTTTTCAACAATGTTTTTCAACAGTGTTTTTAAGTTGATAAAAAAATTAATTAAACCAAAAGACTATTATTCAAAACCTTTTTATTATTTTTGTTTGTTTTTATAGATTTTTATTTTAAAAAATACAGTTTTATGGTCGTATTAATGGTGGCTATGTTCCTCATAGGTTATGCTGCAATCGCCTTGGAACATCCGCTTAAAGTAAACAAAGCAGCTTCTGCGTTGATACTTTGTTCAACGCTATGGACGGCGTACATATTTTATGCGCCTGAAATTCTTCCGTCTTCAGAAGAATTTTTAGATTATTTATCAAAAAAAGCAAGTTCGTTTGCAAGTCAGGAAGAAGGAATAGTTTCTTTTGTGACGAAAGTTCAGATAATAGAGTCTGTAGGAGATGTTGCCGAAATTCTGTTCTTCCTTATGGGCGCCATGACCATAGTGGAGATTATAGATATTCACGGAGGTTTCTCTATAATAACGGACAGAATAAACACAAGAAACAAAAAGAAACTGCTTTGGATCTTGTCCGGAATCACATTTATAATGTCTGCAATACTGGACAACCTGACAACTTCAATAGTTATGGTTATGCTCCTCAGAAAGCTTATCTCCAACTATAAAGAGAGATGGCTTTTCGCCTCAGTTATAATAATAGCCGCTAACAGCGGCGGAGCGTTCTCGCCTATAGGAGACGTTACAACCATAATGCTTTGGGTGAACGGAAACGTTACGACAGGAGGTCTTATACCTAATTTGATAATACCTTCGTTAATATCAACCTTGATTCCTGTATTCATAGTTTCCAGACTGTTGAAGGGAGAAATAACATCGAGGGTTTCTAAAGAAACTAATTTGGCAAGCAATCATATAAAAGCCTCTGAAATAATAACAAAAAAAGAGCAGAAAATTATATTCGCGCTTGGTGTAGGCAGTTTGATTTTTGTGCCTATATTCAAGTCCATAACTCATCTGCCTCCTTTTATAGGAATACTTTTAGGTCTTGGTGTTGTGTGGATATACACTGAAATATTGTATTGCAAGAAGGTTCATGTTCCGGAGTCATGCAAAGCGCGTATTTCAAATGTGTTAGGAAGAGTTGACTTTGTAACTATCCTTTTCTTCATGGGAATATTGATGAGTGTTTCCGCTTTGAAATGTGCCGGAATATTGGATAGCCTTTCTATGTTCTTGGATGAAAAAGTTGGCAATATATATGTGATAAACGTAATAATCGGGGCTTTGTCTTCTGTTGTTGACAATGTGCCTCTTGTGGCAGGAGCGATGGGTATGTATGACATAATTCCGGCAGTTGGAGCTACGGCTGAAATGATTCCTTACACTCAGGACGGAACATTCTGGTTGTTCCTTACATACTGTGCAGGTGTTGGAGGCTCTATGCTCATAATAGGCTCTGCGGCGGGAGTTGTTGTGATGGGTCTCGAAAAGGTAAGTTTCGGCTGGTATTTCAAAAACATATCGTTGCTTGCCTTGTTGGGATATTTAGGCGGAGCTTTGTTCTTCATATTGCAGGAAGAAATTTTATTTCCGGCCTTAGGATTTTAGAAATATCCTTAAGTAAGAAGGATAAAAAAATGCTGAGTGTTAAAAACACTCAGCATTTTTATTTTAAAGGACTTTAAAACTATATGTACTCCTCTCCTATCTTCACTTTTGTATCGTTTACAAACTGTCTGATTCTCTGCTCTTCAGACTTCTGGCAAATAAGCAGAGCATTGTCAGCCTGCGCTATGATATAATCGTCAAGACCCTGCACAACAGCAAGTTTACCTTCAGGAATAGCTATTATGTTGTTTTTGCTTTCGTAAAGCAGAGACTTTCCTTTCAGTGTAACGTTGTTATTTTCGTCCTTGTTTGAAAGTTCGTACAAAGAACCCCATGTGCCAAGGTCGGACCATCCAAATTCGGCAGCTATGACGTGCACGTTCTTAGCCTTTTCGAGGATTGCGTAATCTATAGAGAGATTTGTGCAAGACTGATATATGTTGTTTATGAAATCTTGCTCTTTGTCTGTATTGTAAAATTCTTTTCCGGACTTGAATTTATTAGACATCTCTATTGCGTAAAGGTCGAACGCCTCAGAAATAGTTTTTCCGTTCCACAAGAACATACCTGAGTTCCATAAAAACTCGCCGCTTTCCAAGAACACCTTTGCAAGTTCCAAATTAGGCTTTTCAGTGAAAGTCTTTACTTTGTAGAAATCTTTCTTGCCGTCGTTTCCGTCCACTTGGATATAACCGTAACCTGTTTCCGGACGGCTTGGTTTAATACCAAGAGTGAGAAGGCAATCATTATTTTCAGTAAAATTAAGTCCGCGCTTCACAATTTCAACAAACTCGTCTTCTTTCAAAATAAGGTGGTCAGAAGGCGAAACCACTATGTTAGCGTTTTCGTTCAGAGCCATTATTTTGTTCACTGCATAGCAGATACACGGAGCCGTGTTGCGTCGAGCAGGCTCAAGAAGTACCTGATTTTCAGTAATTTCTGGCAACTGTTCAAGAATCAAGTCTTTATAAAGAGTGTTAGAAGCTATGTAAATATTTTCCACCGGCATGATTCTTTTGAATCGGTCAAAAGTCATTTGCAGCAAAGTGCGTCCAGTTCCAAACAAATCAAGAAACTGCTTAGGTCTTTCGTTAGTGCTGAAAGGCCAGAACCGACTGCCTACACCGCCAGCCATGATTACGCAAAAATTGTTTTTCATAAAGTAAAACAGTTTTTTATATTAGTTATATTTTGTTTAATGTTTATTGGGCAAAAAAGATTGCCAGTAAATTTTAGTTTACTCAGCAAAGATAAATTAATTTTAGGTAAACAAAAAGTTAAAAATCAAAAAAAAGGATTTTAGTACAGGCTCTTTTCATTTAGAGATATAGTGATGAGAACAGCCTTGCTTGCTCCTCCTCTTTCCAGAAAGCGTCAATTTGCTTTTGGGTGTTTAGGTGAATAGTTTTGTGAGAATATAGGTCTATGACCTTTTTGTAGCGGTCGAGCAACTCTTTTTTTCGTCCGCCGTACACTACCCGCCAGATAAATTCAAAATCAAGCTTTTCAGGGCATCCTTTAGCCATGTCTGGGCGGCTGCTTTCGCCCTTGTACGTTTGGTAACGTCTTATGACTCTCAAAAGTGATTGCAGTCTGCTGAACCGCAGCATGATGATTTTGTCCGCCTGCTCCATACGTTCCCAAAAATGTAGTTTGCCATAGTTGCCGTCGATGACCCATGAGTCGTTTTGCGAAAGGAACTCTGCAACAATCCGCTGCTTTTCCGGCAGACTTCGAATCACCCAGTTAGGCTTAAATTCTACCGTGTCTATATGCAGAACCGGCAAGCCGTATTTTTCGCCCAACTTTCTGCTGAGCGTCGATTTGCCTGAACCACTATATCCTATCACTGCGATTTTCATTTACTTATAATTTTAAAACATAAGAAACTGAATTTATGACGAAAATAATAAAAAATACGTAACTTTACCACAGCATTAAGGTGAGTTCTATAAATTCATCGTTTATAATCAAAAAGTACAAATTGTGGGTTGATAAACTTTTATTTATCGAAATGAATTTATATAACCCACCTGAAAGTTTTTTTTATGATAAGTAATACACAAAGAGCGCAATTGCAGGCTCAAATATGGAAAATCGCCAACGAGGTGCGTGGCGCAGTTGACGGGTGGGACTTTAAACAGTTTGTCCTTGGCACATTGTTTTACCGTTTCATCAGTGAAAACTTCACCAATTACATCGAAGGTGGAGACGATGAGGTTGATTATGCAAGTATGTCGGATGATGTTATCACTCCCGATATTAAGGACGATGCAATCAAAACAAAAGGCTACTTCATCTACCCAAGTCAGCTTTTTGTGAATGTCGCAAAAAACGCAAGCAAGAACCCCAATCTGAACACAGACCTAAAGGCTATTTTTACGGCAATAGAAGCCTCTGCCAATGGTTATGACTCAGAAAAGGACATCAAAGGACTGTTTGCCGATTTTGACACCACAAGCACCCGGCTCGGCAACACTGTGGAGGACAAGAACAGCCGTCTGGCGGCGGTCATAAAGGGTGTGGAGGGGCTGAACTTCGGCAACTTCGAGGACAACCACATAGACCTCTTTGGCGATGCCTACGAGTTCCTGATTCACAACTATGCCGCAAATGCCGGTAAGTCCGGTGGCGAGTTCTTCACCCCTCAGTGCGTCTCGAAGCTTATTGCTCGTTTGGCTATACACAATCAGAGTACTATCAATAAGATTTACGACCCTGCGGCAGGTTCCGGCTCGTTGCTTCTGCAGGCGAAGAAACAGTTTGACGAACATATCATCGAAGAGGGTTTCTTCGGTCAGGAGATTAATCATACCACATACAACCTTGCCCGTATGAATATGTTCTTGCATAATATCAATTATGACAAGTTTGATATAGCATTGGGTAATACCCTGATGAAACCTCAGTTTGGTGATGACAAACCTTTCGATGCGATTGTTTCCAATCCGCCTTACTCCGTAAGCTGGATAGGCTCTGACGACCCGACACTGATTAATGACGAACGTTTTGCGCCGGCAGGAGTGCTGGCGCCTAAGTCTAAAGCCGACTTCGCTTTTGTGTTGCACGCATTGAGCTATCTTTCAGGCAAGGGAAGGGCGGCTATAGTATGTTTCCCGGGTATCTTCTACCGTGGCGGTGCGGAGCAGAAAATCAGAAAATACTTGGTAGATAACAACTTTGTGGAGACTGTTATAGCTTTAGCTCCCAATCTTTTCTATGGAACGTCCATCGCTGTGAATATACTTGTGTTGTCAAAGCACAAGGCAGATACTAAGACGCAGTTTATAGACGCAACCGGTGCGGACTTCTTCAAGAAGGAGACAAACAACAACATCCTCGAAGAGGAGCATATAGATAAGATCTTAAATATCTTTGACAAGAAAGAGGATATAGAAGCCGTTGCAAAAACGGTGGATAATGCCCTTATAGCCGAGAATGATTATAATCTTTCTGTCAGCAGTTATGTGGAGGCGAAAGAGACGCGCCAAGAGACCGACATCAAGGAACTCAATGAGCGTATCCGCAAGATTGTGGCGAGAGAGAATGAGTTGCGCGCGGAGATAGATGGAATCATTAAGGAGTTGGAGGAGCAGGTATGAGTATAAAACAATCCATACGATTCTACAACGACCGGGAGGTGCGTGCCGTTTGGAACGAAGAGCAAAACAAATGGTACTTCTCTATCGTGGATATTGTGGCAGCCATTACCAATAGCCCTCGTCCGCGTGTCTATTGGGGAACAGTCAAGAATCGACAAAAAGAAACACATGCTGAGTTGTATTCAAAGTGTATACAACTGAAATTAATGTCTGCTGACGGCAAGCGTTATGCAACAGATTGTTTTGCTCAAGAAGATATTTCAGAGGTGGTTAAAACATTGTCCAGTAAGAATACAACTGCTTTTCTCGATTGGTTTACTTATTCTGATAACTCTATTGATGGTCAGAGTCGCAAGAAAGCATATACTCTGTTTGAGAGTGGCATTTTTATGAAGGGTATTGACTATTCGTATTATTACGAGCAAAAGGAGGATTTATGAGCAAAAACATCAGTCAAGATATTATAAAACAGACCTTTGTCGATGACGTGAGAGGTATCATAAACGCTGCGCGTCAGACGGCAGTGCGCAGTGTGGATTTCTGTCGTGTTCAAATGTATTGGAACATCGGCAGGCGCATCTTTGAAGAGGAACAGCAAGGAAAGGAACGTGCCGATTATGGAACATTTTTGATAAAGAACCTTGCTTTGACCCTAGAACCTGAATATGGTAGCGGTTTTTCTTCCCGTCAGTTATCATTTTGCCGACAGTTTTACCGATTATACCCGATTGCGAACGCACTGCGTTCACAATTGAACTGGACACAATATAGACTATTTATACAGATACCCGATCCCAGTAAACGAGAATATTATGAATTAGAATCTGTCAATAATGGCTGGACAGCAAGAGAAACCGAACGTCAGATAAACTCGATGTTATACGAACGTCTGTTATTAAGTAATGACAAAGATGCCGTATTGGCAGTTGCTCGCAAAGAACGAATACCGCAATCACCCCAAGAAATTATAAAAGACCCTATGGTGTTGGAGTTTCTTGGATTGGAACGTAAAGCCACGTATTATGAAAAGGACTTGGAAAGTGCCATAATATCACATATAGCAGATTTCTTGCTTGAAATGGGTAATGGTTTTTCATTTGTAGCGCGACAGAAAAGAATACTGCTTGAAGACGATGAGTTTTTTGCTGATTTGATATTTTATAATCGTTTGCTTCGATGCTTTGTGGTAATAGAATTGAAAACAGGCAAACTTACGCATCAAGATTTGGGGCAATTACAGATGTATGTGAACTATTATGACCGATGTGAGAAACTTCCTGACGAGAATCCTACCATTGGCATATTGCTCGGTACCGACAAAAACGATACTGTTGTGAAGATGGCTCTTCCGGAAGATAACAAAACCATTTTGGCAAGCCAATATCAGTTGTATCTGCCAAGTCAAGTGCAACTGAT
>JAGBRL010000010.1 GCA_017632345.1 Paludibacteraceae bacterium | reverse complement strand
TTGCATCACACGCCACTGGTAGTGAGCAAGGAAAGAGCCGCCGTTATAGTCCATGAGGTTGTCTGTTTTGCCTTTGGTTTCTGCAAGTTGCTTGTATGCAAATGTATGCTGCAGTTTATACACACCATGCCCCAGCTCGTGCACCATAGTGTGAGTGATGGCAGAAAAGTAACCGCCACCAAAGCCCCGAAAAACCTTTGATATGTGATGAACAAAATTCATTTCACTAACCATTTGACCTCCTATAAACATAGTAAAAATTTGGGATTGGAGAACTACTCTTTCACCAGCCGCTCAATCTTGCAACTGTGCTCCTTAGTTTTCTCGTCATAATTTACGCCTACGAAAAGCAGGTCGCCTTTGTAGTTGTTGAGTGCTTGACAATAGTTTTTGTCCTTAATTTGCTGAAGTGCGCTTCCTGCGCTTTTGTTGTGTTTCAACTCTATCACCATTGCCGGAATGTTTGGCAGATAAGGAATCAAAACCAAGTCTGCGTAACCTTTGCCTGTCGGCAACTCTTTGAAGAGTGTGTAGCGCGTGTTGGCGTAGAAGTAAGCCAAGCAAATTGCGCTTTGGAAGCAATGCTCGTCGTTGTAAGTCAACGGGTTGGTCACCTCTGTATGGGCTGCGTCGAGAGCCTTTGCCACTGCCTCCTCGTTGCCTTCGACGGTTGCGTCGAGGAGCTTTTTTGAGGCGTTGATGATTTCCATCAGCTTTTTGTAGTCGGGACTCAATTTGACAGAACGCACCCACTCTTGCCGAACCTCCTCGTTGGGAATGCAGCAAGTTTTGTCTTTCTTGTTGTATGAAAGGTAACCCAAATGTATCAAATAAGTGAAAACGTCATCTTTGGAGTAAAAGCAGTCCATTGTGTTCAGGTAGGAATGTACGTCCACCTCCACACTACCGCCTGAAATCATGGCGACAACATCCTGACGAATACCCTCAAAGTCCATGAGTATATAATCCTTTAACGCTTCAAAAGAACCGGTAATAGACCAATAGCTTCCGAACTCCTGATTTCTCATGGCAGAGACCACCGCCAACGGATTGTAGATGTCGATGGTGTCCGTAAGTCTGTATCCGTCGTACCAGCGGGCGCATTCCTCCTTGTCCATGCCGTATTCATCGCACAACGCCGCCACCTCCTCGCGTGTGAAGCCGACGTGACCGGACAGTCGTCCGGAATTCAACATGGTATATTCCGTGAACTCGTTCAGTTTGGACTGCACCTTATCGCGCACAATAGGAATGATGCCCGTGATGTATGCAAGTGCGATGGCAGGGCGAATGGCTGTGTCCTTGAAAAGTCCGTTGAGGAAACTTAGATAACTGTCGAACAGCGATTGCGGAACTTGCTCACGAATCAAGACATCGTATTCGTCTATGATGATGACAAACTTTTCGCCGGTTTCCGCATAGACTTCCTTAATACATCTTGCAAGAGAGGATTTTTCTTCGAAAACAATTTCGGGAAATTGTTTTCGAAAATCCACCAAAAGGGATTTGTTAATTTCCTCTATCAATGAGACAACCGAATTTTCAACAATAGCGTTTTGATGCCACCCGTTCAAATCCAGCTTGATGACATTGAACTTGTTTAGATACTTGTCAAAGCATGGCTCTTGACCGAGTTTCATCTGGCTGAAGACCTCGCGTGTGTCGCAGCCCTTTGAGTAATAGGCAGAAATCATGTTACCCGCCATGCTCTTTCCGAAACGGCGAGGACGGGAGAGGCAGACAAAATTTCCTTGACTGCTCACCAACTTATTTAGTTCTGACAGAATAAGAGACTTATCCACATAAATCTCTGTATTCAAGCCCATTTGGAACGCATCC
>JAGBRL010000009.1 GCA_017632345.1 Paludibacteraceae bacterium | reverse complement strand
GTTCTGCAATGTTTACGGCATGCGTTTCGCAGCTGAGAATATCATTGATGTGCGAGAACACGATGCTGTCTCTGATGCTTACGGAGAACATTACAGAGTCGCTGACACATCCCGTAACAGTATCTTTAGCCTGCAAGAAATACACATTGTCGAAAGCGTCGTCGGTGCTTAAGTTCAGCACGTCGCTCAGAGTCACGTTTCCGTTGTTGTGCCACAAGAAGCTTTGCGAAGCGGTGTTCGCGCCACGTTTGTTCGCCGTCAGCGTGTGAGTTCCGATACCTTGGCAGACGATAGTGTCGCCGACAAGCTGCGGAGCTTCAGCCTTGTTGTTTATTGTTATGATAACAGTATCTTTCGCTTCGCAGTTCTTTTCGTCGGTATAAAGAACAGTATATTTGCCGTTGACAGAAATTGATTTCGCATCCTCTTCCGTCTTTTCTTCATTACCCAAGAAATATCTTCTGCTCACGTTTCCAGTTCCTCCGCTATATCTCTCAGAAAGGTCGATAAGCGAAGCCGTATAAGGGGCGCAAGTGGCGAATGAGTCTGTAGCCAGAGGACGAATTTCAGGGTTAATAACAATCGTGATCTCTTTCTTTTCCCCTTCACAGCGAGTGACAGTGTCAAGTTGGCTTACTGCAACTTTGTAGCCGAGCGAGTTGGTCGCTTTTTTCGTAGAAACGGACAGATCTGTTCCGACAAATTCAAACGAGCCGTTCACCTCCTTGTACCATTGCAGAATTTTATCTTTTTTATCAGTATTAAATTCGGCAGTAATAATTTGAATAGAGTCTTTTCCAGTATTTTGGCAGAACTCAAATTTGTCATCTGCAACAGGAAGCAGCGGCTTCGGGTTAACAGTCACAACGCCAACAAATGTGTCGCTGCAGAATCCGTTTTCGTCAACAACCCTCACAAAGAAAGAGTCTGTCTTTTCAAGGACGCCGGTCAATGTCGCCTTAGAGTTAATCTGAGATTCATTTTCCCAGAAATAGCCGTAAAGTTCGTCTTTTGAAGCGTCTGTAGCTTTTGCTGTAAGAGTGAAAGACTCGCCGGCGCAAATAGTGTCAGATACGCTTTCTATTGTAGGTCTCTTTACGAAGACAACCTCAACAGTGTCAGAAAACTCGCATCCGGTTAGCGCGTCGGAGGTCGAAATAAAGAACCTTCCGCTTTCTGTGATGGACGAAGCCTCATTGTCGCTCATCGGCTCTTTCCATCTTGAACTTCCGGTAAGTTTGTATATATACGGAAGCGGAGTTGTCTCTTCACGATGACGGACAACAGCCTCGTTCACCAAACTTCTTAGGTCGATAGTGTCGCCGTCGCATTTCTTCAGCTCCTTTTCGTCGATAGGATAGTAACTGATACTATTTTCCACAGATACGAAAATTGAGTCGAGCGGACCTTCGCAACCAGTAGTTTTGTCTTTCTGTTTAACTTCAAAGAGAGCGAATTTCGCAGCCGAGTTCGTCTCAATCATGTCTTTGTCATCTTTCCAGACAAGAACTTTGTTGAGACCTTGAGTCGTTGTTCCGCTAGCCTCTTCAATGTTGATAATTCCGCTGTTCAGACACAAGTACACCGAGTCATTTTCCACCAGAGGCATCTCCGGCTGAGGATTGACAGTGTAAGGGATATTAATCATTTCTGAAAAACAGTGAGTGTTTACGTTTTGCAGCTGGACGAAGAAATTGTTTTCGAAAACTCCAGCTTTGTCTGTCGTGAACCAAGCGTCAGCGGACGGAATAGAGTCGCCTTCAGTATTGTAAAATTTCTTGTAGTATCCTTTTGGCACAGTCACCCTCTTTTCTACAAGAACAGAATCGTCAAACTGACAGAACACATTTTCAGCCAAGTCTGGCTTTATCGTTTCATTAGGATGTATGATGATTTTGACAGGAATCATATTTCCTTTACAGCCTAACACCGTACGTTGACGCACGCAATAATAAAGAGTGTCGGCGTTATCAGTAGGCAATTTTAGCTGATTCAACGGCTGTCTTTTGTTTGGAGTTGAGTCGCAAGGCTCATCTTCCGAATCTTTCTGGAACCATTCTATGATGTAGTTTGAAGAAGGGAACGGCCTCTGCGGCACAATGTCGTCTTCAAAGTCGTGAGACATTGCGCATATTTCCAGCACACGATTTTCGCACCCCTTGGCTTGGTCTGTTGTGTCAATTATTAGCGGACAAGTAGTTATGGCGCTGTCCACAACAACCTTGAATGTGGAGTAGCGGCTGACACAGTTGTTTGAGTCTATGCGTGTGACAAAATAAGTCTGTTCAAACTTAGAGTCTGTAGAGACAGATGTGACAGTTGTGCCGAGCTTTACTTTGCTTGCAGGGAAAGTTGTGACAGCATGAGTCTTTGTTGTGTCTGAGTACCACAACCATTGGAATTTATTTGTCGGAGACTGAGTCTTATTAACAAACAGATTCATGTTTTCCGCAGCTTCGTCGCCAAGACAGTACAAAATGGAATCGCCTTTTTGATTGAATGTAGGAGCTGTAGAGTCTGTAGCTATTACGTTAATAGCCACGACGCTCGGAGCACCTAAACAGCCTGTCGGCATGGTCTTTGGACGGACAACAAACGTATTCAAGCCCGGTATGTTGTAGTTAAATTCAGAAACAACATCTTCCAATTCTATAGACTTGTCTTCGGTGTAATTGTCGAAAATTTTAACGTCACCTTCGTGTTTGAAGAACATAATCGAGTCTTTTGCGTTCAGACTCTTTTTTGCTGTGTTTATGACGCCCATAATTTCGGTGGACGAAAGATTGTAATACTGGCACACGTCAATCGTGTCAACAATAAGAGTGCGAGCGGTGTCTTCTACGGTAAGTTTGAATTCTGATATGTCGCTTTCACAGCCTTGATAGAAATAGCGCACGCCGTAAGTAAATACACCTGCGGAGTCAATAGGAACTTCAATAGAGTTGACATTTTCTGCCAACGTGTCAACAATCACTTTGTTTTCTATTTTAACCCAGCGAAGGTCAAGTCCCTCTTTTCTCTTTTCTTCGATAACGGCAGGGTTAGAAATAGAGATTTCGATGGATGTGCCTTCTTGGAGACTAAGGCAAACCGTGTCTGCTTTTGCGATTTCCGGCACGTCTTTCACCTCCACGTTCAGCACTTGAATGTAGAATTTAGCAGAGTCGCCTTCGCAACCACCGTTGTTTCTTTGAACGAAGAAGAACGAGTCCAGTTTCTCTGATGTAGTTGAAATATTGGGAATCCAAAATATTGTGTCACCTTTTTCTCGTGAGGTTGAACTAACTGTATCTCCGTAAATTCTGTAATTAGATTTAGACTTTACAATAGCGAATTGATCCACATTGTCGCCAAGGCAATACTGCACGGTGTCGCCGAACGCAATTTCCTCGCCGTCCTTGAAAATCTTAGGCATTTCAACCTCCTCTTCGTTTACGATGACTTTGATAGGGCCTGAGCAGCCGTTTTTGTTTTTAAACTTATAAGGCGAGACAAGCTCAATCGTGTAAGTTGCGCTGGTAGAAGGGATGCAGACCTTGTCGCCATCTTTCCAAAGGGGGTTGTTAGCTTCGTTAACCTTCAATTTTAGGTCAAGGTGAGTTGTGTCTTCTGGAATGTTATAAACAGCTTCGATTCTGCTCAAAACATTGGCAATGACATCATCATCTTCTACGTAGCAAGTGTCTTTTAAAAATTTTGTAATATAAGACGGGTCAAAAGAAGTGAAATCGTTGAATTCAGATATTCCATGCCAGTACTTGTGCATGATGGACCAGTTGGAAGTATCAGAAAACAAAGAGTCTGGCTTTCTCTCTTCCAATAGCTTACCTATTCTCATCTGACAAATATTGATGATGCTGTCACGTTTTACGTTGACCCACATCTCTTTTTCAGCCTTTGCAACAGAGTCTATGTCGTAATTGTAGTCTCTTTTGATTATTTCCTTTATGATGGACGTGTCCATGCAAGAGCCTTCGCAGGCGTCGAGAGTTATTTTAGACGGCACGTTGTTGCATCCAACTTCCCAACTGATTTCAACACGTGTAGGCTGTCCGTTTCTGCCGCCACCGCCTCCGTCGCCGTCAGAGTCAGGGGTAGGTCCGTCTCCTCCACAAAAATCTCCGAATTCTTTGCATTTATCAGTTTTTTCGTCAAATACGCTATAGGGATTGCTGTAAACGTGGCTTTTGTTGCCAGAGTCTTTGCCTTTTACGTCAAGCTCGGTTTGTGAAATTATGTCGGTTTTTCCCTCTGTCAGAGAGTTTTTGAGAGCGTAATAAGCAGAGTCAACACAAACTTTGTATTCAAATTCAAAAATAGACTGATTTGCTAATTTTGCAGGAATAACATCTTTAAACTGAATTGACAAAGAGCCTGTTCCATCATCTTTAATTCCGTCGTCTAATGCGTTGTTCAGTTTGTTTAGCAGATTCTTGTAGTTATTTGCATATTTATCTTTGTTCAGATAAAGAGCGTTGAAATTTTCATTGTTGATATTGATAATTGTACTGCTATTTATATGGTTGTACATAGTACCTTTTGCGCTAAGGTCAGAAACTGAAGTTGTATAGTCTGGCAATTTTATGTTTATGCAGAAGCTGTCAAGGTCTTCCACATTTTCGCCGGTCCTGATTGTCAGGTCGTAAGTGATGCATGAACCTTTTTGTTCTGCCTTTTGGATAGCTTCGATTGAAGGGCTTTTCGGATAGCCAGAAGCAATCACAGAGTTTGTGATGTAGTGGTGCTCGTTTGCTCCAGATATCGATACGTTGATGCTCTCTGCACCTTTATTGACGTAATCGTATGTCCTTTTTTTGTTCTTCTCTGTATATGGGTTTGCGATGTTGAACGTGTGCAAATCGTACCCTCTGGTGTAGCTCTGATTGTTGCCCTTTTCTGCTTCGGCAAGAGAGATAGAGTTGTCGAATGGGTCGCCAGAAATGGCTTTGGTCTTAACTGCTGAGCCTCCTCCATCGAACAAAAAGCTGTGAGCAACGCTGTTTATGGCTTGTATTTGTTGCATCACCTTAAACGCGCTGGCTGCGGCGGTAGAGTACTGGAAATCTCCAGAACCAGAGTATTTTAAAGGAGTTGCATAGTTTATCGTTAGATTTTCGCCGTTTGTACCTACTGAACCTGCGTATCCAAAAACAGGTTCGTTGTAAATGTATATGTGTTTGCGAGGACGCAAAGATTGTTTGTAAACGACAATCAAGTTCCATCCGGAGAATTTTGCTCCAGAGAAAGTTGCGTCATCTAATTCAGTTTCTATGTTGGCCACGGTGAATACTATGTTTCCGCCTTCTGTCAGGTTTTTAATGTAAATGTCGCTCTCCTGCAACTCTTCCGTGATGTTTGCGTAACAAGTGTACAGACCTCCGCCATTTGCAAAGTCGCTGAAGTTGTTTGATTCAATTCTGACGTCATCGGCAACGACGTCTCTGTAGCCGTTTCCGTCATTTATTTTCCAGCGGACGGTATTCTTTTTGGTGTCAGCGTCGCTTTTGAAGCTTTTTCCGGACCATGTCAGCATTGCGTACAGGATGTTGTCTGTTTTGCATATCAAAGATGGGTCAGAACCGAAATTGAATGATGCAGAGCTGCTGTTGAAGATTTCAGGGTCTGTCTTGTCTTCGTTTTCTATCTTGTAGGAGACATCATTTCTTTCTATAACCTCAAGCTCGGTCGTTTTGCCGTCCTCAAATTTTTGAATGACGTCAGCGTCCGAATTGTCTTTTAGTTGAGTGTTTGTATTCCCTACAAAAATATAGTCTCCATTGATTTGGAAGGATTCGCTGGGCGACAAAGATTGCCCCCAAGCCTGTGCCCCGGCGCACAGCAATAACGCCGCAAGTATGGCTCTCGCGGCTTCGATTTTTTTCAGAAACATCGATAACTTCATTTTTCTTTTATCTATTGTAAATTTTATTCTCTAACGCTCAAAATAAAGCAAAAATCATGCCAAAACCGTTAAATTTTAGTGTTTATTTTGCATTGCAAACTTTAAGGGTTCAGTGCAAAAATATCGTTTTTTTTTGCTTTTTTGAAAACAGACAACGTAGCAGAACGGTTTGCTATTTATCTATGATAACGAATTGATTGCTCGTTTGTTATGTGAAACTGAGTTATTTTTGTCTCTTATGATTGTTACGTTTGTCCTCCTTGTTATCCGTTTCTTTCGCTCTTTATTGGGACGTATTTTTACGCTTTTTTTCAGAAAAAGTTGAATCTTGCGCTTGTCAAATTCTACGACGGATTTGCATTTTGTTTTTAATTGATTTTTAAGGTTAATATTTTACTAATATGAGAAAAAACGGACTTATATTTATAGCAATGTTCTCTTGCATACAGTTGCAGGCTGGAACGTTCGTGGCTAGCGAGCTGGATTCGTATGACACTGAATCTCTTCGTAAAATCTCTTTTGTGGGCGACGAGGTGATTGCGGAGTTTAAGGACGGCGGGACGGTTTCGTATGATTTCTCGTCTTTCCAGCGTATCTATTTTGTTGAGCCGAATGGTGGCGAGGCTACTGGAGCTGTGGGTTTTGATAATGAGGCGGAACTGTTCGCTTACCCTAATCCTGTGACTGACAGAATCTTTGTAAAGGGCTTGCCTGAATCGGCGACAGTCTCTATTTTTAATGTGGCTGGAACTGTTGTGAACCAGGGTGTTGCGAATGATGGCGTGTTCGTAAAGGATGTCTCTGATTTGCCGAACGGAGTCTATTTCTTGCAGTTCGACGGAAAGGTTTTGAAATTTATAAAACGTTGATAATCAGGTGTTTATATTTTCTTTATTTGTGATAATTAAAACTTGCGAAATATGAAAAAGAGATTTTTATTTAGTATGTTTCTTGCTGCGGCTTTTGTGGCTGGGGCTCAGAACGGAATTAAGATTTATAAAGGTGGCGTAGAGGTTGCGTCTTATTTGTCAACTGAGGTTGATAGTGTTGTGTTCGTGGAAAACAAGGCGGAAGAGGTGATTCCTGACCCGACTCCTGAGCCTGAGCCAGAACCGGAACCTGCTCCGAGTCCTATTGTGACCGGCTCGGTTAAGGTCTTGAATTATGGAGGCTGGTTTGAGTCTGGCTATGCAGAATGGGCTTTGGTGAACGGCGCAACGTCCTATAACGTGTATTGCAAGGGGGCTTCGGACGATGATTCTAAATACGTGAAGGTTGATGATATGCTTGTCCGCAATTATGGCTCTTACGCTCGCGCGGACGTGCTTGGTCTTGCGGCTGGTTCGTACAGCATGAAGATTGTCCCTGTTGTTTCCGGCTCTGAAAGCGGTTCGCCTACTGTGGTGTCGTTCAAGGCTGAGGCTCATGACCGTGACGGTTTCGCGCATTTCAATAACCCGGAAGGGGTGGGGGCGTACAATAATGACGGCACTTTGAAAGATGGCGCGGTTGTGCTTTATATTACTGAAAAGTCTAAGACCTCAGTTTCTCTTGATGTGCAGACTGCGGCAACTAAAACAACCTCATGCACAGGTATTTCCGCTATTTTGTCGGCTTTGCAGAAGGGATTCGAGACTCGCCCTATATGTATTCGTCTGATTGGGCAGATTACTGCCGACGGAATGACTGGTTCCGGCGACTCTAACAACTTGCTTGTGAAGGCGTCTAACGACTCGCGTCCGGTTAAGAACGTCACTGTCGAGGGTGTGGGTAACGATGCTACTTGCTACGGTTTCGGCGTGCGGGCTATCCGCGCTCACAACTTCGAGGTGCGCAATCTTGCGGTGATGATGTTCGGTGATGACGGTATCGCTTTTCAGGATAATAACAAGCATGTGTGGGTGCATCATATAGACTTTTTCTATGGCGCTACTGGTTCTGCTTCGGACCAGGCGAAGGGCGATGGTTCATTGGACTTGAAGAACGATTCGCAGTATATGACTTTGTCGTACAACCACTTCTGGGACTCTGGAAAGATGTCGCTTTGTGGTATGAAGTCTGAAACTGGGCCTAATTATATCTCTTATCATCACAATTGGTTCGACCACTCTGATTCGCGTCACCCGCGTATCCGTACTATGTCTGTGCATGTCTATAATAACTATTTTGACGGCGTTTCTAAGTATGGCGTGGGCGTGACTACTGGAGGCAGCGCGTTTGTGGAGGCTAACTATTTCCGTAATGTGAGCAAGCCGATGATGTCTTCCGGACAGGGTACTGACGCGAAGGGCGAGGGCACTTTCTCTGGCGAGAACGGAGGTATCATCAAGTCTTTCAATAACTATTACACTGAAACTCCTGCTACATTCAGCTTTGTCTCTCATAAGGACAATGCAACGGACTTTGATGCTTACGAGGCTTCGGCAAGGGACGAAAAGGTGCCGTCTTCTTTCAAGGCGCTGAAGGGCGGTTCTGCTTATGATAATTTTGACACTAACTCGTCTTTGATGTACAGCTGCTCTCCGGACCCTGCCGAAGATGTTGCGGAAATCGTGAAAAAGGAGTCGGGACGTATGAACGGAGGTGATTTCTCATGGTCTTTTGACAATGCGGTTGATGATGCAAGTTATGATGTGAACAAACCGCTGAAAGATGCCATTTCATCGTATAAAACTAAGCTTGTTTCTGTGTTCGGGGAGTGATTTTTCTGGCTGATTGGCAACTTCTGCGGACTGGCTGAAGTTTGTGTAAATTCACAGAAGTTGTCTTTTATAGTTTATCTGTATTCCCCAATGGTTATCGAAACAGTTGATGGAGGCCTCGGTTTTTGCCGGGGCTTTCGTTGTTGTGATAGGCGGGGCTTTTCGATATTTTACCGTGACTATCGTAATTTACAGGGGGCGCCCTATGCGGATGGTTGGCTTTTGGGGTGGCTGACGAAAATTCATTGCGTCTTTTTTTGCGCAATGTTTGGTAGTTTACGGCTTTATGTGTAATTTGGCGGCTCGAAGTTTAAAGTTATGACAGAACAGGTTTTTTCTTATAAATATCCGCGGCCGGCTGTAACGACCGACTGTGTGATTTTTGGCTTTGATGGTTTTGAATTGAAGGTGCTGCTGATTGAACGCGGCTTGGAGCCTTTTAAGGGGCAGTGGGCTTTCCCCGGCGGTTTTGTGAGGATGGACGAGACTGTTGAGGATTGCGCCTTGCGCGAACTGCAGGAAGAGACGGGGCTGAACCCTAAGTATATAGAGCAGATGAGGACCTATTCTGATGTTGACAGAGACCCGCGCGAACGTGTTATTACCGTGGCGTTCTCCGCTCTGGTGAAGATTGAGGAGGTCGTTGGCGGCGACGATGCGGCGAAGGCGAAATGGTTCTCTTTGGATAGTGTGCCGAGACTTGCTTTTGACCACGACAGGATTCTTAGAGATGCAACCACCTTCTTGAAGCATAAGATTCATTTTGAACCGATCGGTTTTGATCTGCTGGATGAGAAGTTCACTATGCCTCAGCTGCAAAGGCTTTATGAGGTTATCCTTGGTGTGAATTTTGACCGTCGTAATTTTCAGAAGAAGATGTTTGCGACGGGCGTGCTGATTCAGCTCGACGAGAAGTGTGAAAAAGCAAGGCGTCGTCCGCCTAAATTATACAAGTTCAACTTGGAAAGGTATAATGAGATGAAGAGAAAGAACGAATTCAAACTGGAGTTCTAAGGCAACTTAAAGGGGAGTGGCTGCTCCCCTTTTTATATCTCTATCTTCTCTATGATTTTAGTCAGAATGTTAGGCTCGAAACCTCGGCTCGCCCCGAAGCGGAAAAGCTTGGCTCTTGCGTCGTACTTGTCTTTGTACTTTATGGTCTTGAGCTTGTTTTGCAGCAGGGCCTCGATTTGCTCCTGATAGTTGTCGTCCTCTATCTGGCTGAGCGCTTCGTTTATGTCGCTCTGGGCAATCCCTTTGTTCTTGAGCGCGAAGGCTATCTTCGTCTTGCCCCACTTGGCAAATTTGTGCTTGTCCTGAACAAAAAAGCGCGCGTACCGTTTTTCGTCTATGAACTTTTCCTTTAAAAGGAAACTGATTATATGTCCGGCCTCCTCTTCGCTTATGTTCCATTTCTTCAGCTTTTCGCTTATGTCATGTACGCATTTCTCTGCTAATGAGCACATTCCGGCGGCTTTGGCTTTTGCCTCTTCTGCTGTAATTTGTTTTGCCATCTCTTTAGTTTTTATTTGTGCGTGGCGCGTATCATCCGGTCTTTGCCGAACATGTCTTTGCGCAGGATTATATCTTCGTAGCCTAAGTTAGACAGCAATTCAACCGTCTCATTTCCAAAGGCTTGGTTTATCTCAAAGTAAAGTTTGCCGCCGTTTTTCAGATGTGTCTTTCCAAACTCCGCAATCTCTCTGTAAAACAGCAGCGGGTCGTTGTCTGGCACAAATAGCGCGGTGGCGGGTTCGTAGTCCAGCACGTTTCGTTGCATATCCTCTTTTTCTGCTTCTCTGATGTATGGCGGGTTGCTCACGATAATGTCAAACGTGCCAGCCTTGTCTCGCTTCTGGCGGTCGAGTATGTCGAGTTGCGCAAAGTTTATGTGGCAGCTGTTGACCTTGGCGTTTTCTTTCGCAACAATAAGCGCCTCTTCGGATATGTCTATGGCGGTCACCTCGGCCTTTTTCATGTTTTTGGCTAAGGTGATGGCTATGCATCCGCTCCCGGTGCCTATGTCGAGTGCCGAGCACTCTTTGCCGCTCCAGTCTGTTATTATCCAGTCTGCAAGTTCTTCTGTTTCCGGACGTGGAATGAGCGTGTCTTTGGTCACGCAGAAGGTACTTCCGTAAAATTCGCTCTGCTTCGTTATGTGCTGTATCGGCTCGTGTTTCATTAGCCGCTCCAGCATCTGGTCAAGCCTGCAGCTCTGCTCTTCGCTTAGGGTTATCTCTCTCATGCAGAGCAGTTCCGCTTTTGTGCAGCCGAGCAGGGTCGTCATGCAGATGTAGAAGATTGAGCTTGCCTCGTTCTTCGGGTAAATGTCTTCTAATTGCCTGAATCTGTCTTTTATCTGTTTCATCTTTGGCGTTTATGTGTAACTTGTTGTGTTGTCGTTTATTACCTCTTGCTCTGAAAGCACAAACCGTTTGTAGTACGATATTATCAGCGTGGTTGCCGGCAGGGCTATGATCATGCCTAACACCCCGAGAACATATCCCCAGATTGATAAGGAGAGAAGTATGAACGCAGGGTTCAGCCCGGTGGTTTTGCCCATGATTTTTGGCACAAGGTAGCCGTCTTGTATAATCTGCACAATGACGAACACTGCGGCAAGGGCGATGAGGTTGTTCCATACGGACCCGCCTGTTTCTGCCACGTGCAGCAGCATCAGGAGGATTGCGGGCGGTATGCCGAGCGTCTGCATGTACGGTATGAGGTTCAGCGCGCCTATGAGCAGCCCCATGACTATCGCAAGCGGCATGCCTATTATGGAGAAGCCGATGCAGAACATAATCCCCACGATAAATGCAATGAGCGACTGTCCGCGGAAGTACTGGTTCATGCTCCGTTCCATGTCTTTCGTGAGGTCGAAGGCGAAGGCTCGGTGGCGTGAGGGCACGAATGAGATCATCTCCTTGGTTATCTTATGATAGTCTTTCAGTATGAAGAATAGGTAGAGCAGAACGATGATTGCCATGATTGCGCCCATGGTTACCGATATGGAGCTGGACAATATCTTCCATGCGTGCGGAAAGATGTCTTTGACAAGGCTCGATATGCTGTCGTAGTTGACTATCTCTGATATGTTGATGTCCTTCAAGAAGGATTGTAGAAAATTTTCCCATGATTGGGGAAAAATTCCACTGTTCTTTGTGGAGGTGTATTTTATTATGATGTCCTTCAGCTTGAAAAATTCGGATATTATGCGCGGTATGAATATTGCCGTCGCCGTGGCTATCGCTCCTATTATGGTTGTCAGAACAATGAGTATCGACGGGGTGCGGTAGCGTACCTTTAATTTTTTTTGCACAAAAATAACCATGGGGTAAATTATGTACGCTAAAAGCCAAGCTATGAAAAATGGTAGTAATACGTCTTGCAAGTATTTGAGCGTCAGTAATATAAATATTGTGATAATGGTGCCGATTGTCAGTCGGACAACCCTGTCGAACGTGAACGGTTTGGAAAATTTTGAATTCATTTGTAAAATTATTTTTATTCTGCCTGCATTTCAGAAAACTTTTTGATTATATTTGTCTCTGATTTTGCAAATATAGAAGATTTTACGCTATATGAAAGAAAATAAGTTGATAAGTTTTATCCTTAATGATATTAAGGAACTGGAGATTATTACGAAAGGAATGCTCGAAATGGACGAAATTCCGTCGGTTATGCATCTCCTGGCTGTTACTAAAACGCAGAATCTGCTGGAACAGTTCAATCTGCTTAAAGAACTTGATGAAAATTCTGTATTTGCAAAAGTGGTTGATACTGAGTGTGTTGCAAATAAGCCGGTTGCTAAGGAGGTGGTTGTGCCCGTCGCTGATGAAAAATCTGTGGAAGATGACGACGAGTTTGTTGACGACGAGTTTGAAGATGATGACGAGTTTGATGAGTTTGAAGATGATGAGAGCGATTATCTTGTAATTGGTTCGGAATCAGAGGTTTGTGATGCTCCGGTTGTGGAAGAGCCGAAGCCGGTTGAGCCGCGAAAGGTGGAGGAGCCGAAGCTTGAGCCTGCTCCGGAAGTGGCAAGCGAACCTGCGAAGGTTGCGGAGCCTGAAAAGAAAGTTGTGGAATCTGTGCCTGATGTAAATGTTGGCACGGTTATTGCAGAGAATAAATTGGAGGCGCAAAAGTGCGTTTCTGAGGTCTCTAAGGTAAAGTCTAAACCGCAGGTGCGGACTACCGGAAGCCGAAAGGCTGAGGGAAGATTCGTGAACAGTCTGAAAAAGGCTATCACAATTAATGACAGAATCAGATACACTCGCGAGCTTTTTGGCGGCGACATGGAGCTGATGAACAAAGTCATCGTGCATCTGGACGGATTGTCTTCTCTGAAAGAGGCTACTGATTATATCGAAAGCATATTTGACTGGGACGAGCTGGACGAGGCAGTCATCGAATTTTATGACCTGCTCGAAATGAGGTTCTCTTAATTATAGGTGAGAGGTATGGCAAAACTTTATTTGGTCCCGACTCCGGTCGGTAATTTGGAAGATATGACTTTCCGCGCAATCAGGGTGCTGAAGGAGGTGGATCTGATTCTTGCTGAGGATACGCGGACTACAGGTTTCCTTCTGAAACATTTTCAGATTGAAAACAGAATGCAGTCGCACCATAAGTTTAACGAGCACAAGACAGTGGAGGCGGTGGCTAACAGAATTAAGGCTGGAGAGAACATCGCGCTTGTGTCTGACGCCGGAACTCCGGCTATCTCGGACCCTGGTTTCCTCCTTGTGAGGGCGTGTGTGGAGGCTGGTGTGGAGGTTGAGTGCCTGCCGGGTGCAACGGCGTTTGTGCCGGCTCTGGTGAACTCCGGCTTGCCTAACGACAGGTTCTGCTTCGAGGGTTTCCTTCCGCAAAAAAAAGGCAGACAGACCAAGTTCAAGGAACTTGCAGAAGAGACTCGAACAACAGTTATCTACGAGTCGCCTTTCAGAGTGGTCAAGACGCTTACGCAGATGATCGAGTTCATGGGCGAGGATAGAAAAATCTCTGTCTCCAGAGAAATCTCCAAGATGCACGAGGAGACGGTGAGAGGCACGCTCGCTGAGGTGAAGGCACATTTCGAGGCTCATGAGCCTAAGGGCGAGTTTGTGATGGTGCTGAGTGGTAAAGAGTGATTTTTTTGAAAATAATAAATAATAATAACATAAAATTTAAATAAGATGAAAAAGGTATTTTTATTAGCGTGTGCGGCGGCTGTTTGTATGTCGTCTTGTATGATGAAGTCTGAACACGAAGAGTTGATGGCTGCAAAAGAGGCAGAAAAAAATGCTGAGATAAAAAAAGTGCAGGATCAGGCTAACGAGTATTTGAGCGTTATCAACGAGGTTACTGAAAACTTCAGACAGATTAAGAATGTTGAGATGGGTATCATCGACCAGTCTAATTCTCAGGAAGGATTCTCTTCTGAAGCTAAGGGGCAGATTGCGGAAGACTTCAAGTTGATCTCTGAAAGACTTCAGCAGAACAATGCTAAGCTTGACTCTTTGGAAGCTGCTTTGGCTAAGTCAAAAGGTCAGGTTGGCGGTTTGAGAGGTACTATCGCAAGCTTGAGAAAACAGCTTAAGGAAAGCAAGGAAGAAATGGAATCTTTGAGACAGCAGCTTGCTCAAAAGGATATCCAGATTGATACTTTGAATTCAATGGTTAAGGCTCGTGAAGCAGACATCGCTTCTCTTAAGAGTGAAACAGAACAGCAGTTTGCGGCTATTCAGGCTCAGGACAAGCAGTTGAACATGGTATGGTACATCAAGGGAACTAAGAAGGAACTTAAGGCTAAAGGTTTGAAAGAAAAACTTTTGAAGACTGCAAACATCAACAAGAGCATCTTCACTGAAGTTGACAAACGTGAATTTACAGAATTGGATTTGGGCTCAAAGAGGGCAGAACTTACTACTTCTCACCCAGCAGCTTCTTACTCTTTGGAAAGAAAGTCTGCAACAGACAAGAACCTTGTTTTGAAAATCAAGGATTACGATGCTTTCTGGTCTAATTCTAAGATTTTGGTTATCCAGACAAGATAAGTTATTTTGCATACTCAATTATTTTGTGGGGCGGACAGTTTTGTTCGCCTCTTTTTTATTTGACTTTTTTCAGCCAGACAGACATCAGAAGCGTATCGACAGTAATAAGATAGATTATTGATTTAAGAGACTTATCCCTCTGCCTGTAAGGCAGTACCCAAACTCTTTGCTATATTATTCCTTAAGAAATTTTTTAATGAGAGAACCAAACACCCCTTTTGTTTTTTACAATATTGAAGCCCATCAGTCTTTGTGTCCGCTGTTTTGAAGGATTTGTTTGTTCCATCGCAGTTTTAAGATAGTCATTCGTAAAAAACATACACTTTTTGTATTGCAAAATTTCTTTTATTTTTTGAAAAAATTTAAATTTGCAAATCTTTGCGGGATTGTGTTTTGTCCTGCAGATTCGTTGTTTTACAATTATATCATATAAAATAGTAGTATGGTTGAAAATATAGCAGAAGAGGAAAAGAAAAGCCTCAATTTCATCGAAGCTATCGTTGAAGAGGATTTGAAAGAAGGTCGTAACGACGGGCGTATCCAGACGCGCTTCCCGCCGGAACCTAACGGTTATCTTCATATAGGACATGCTAAGGCTATCTGCCTTGACTTCGGTATCGCAAAAAATTATAACGGAGTGTGCAACTTGCGCTTTGATGACACAAACCCTGTCAAAGAGGATGTGGAGTATGTGGATTCTATTAAGGAGGATATTCAGTGGCTCGGTTTCCAATGGGCTAATGTCTATTACGCTTCTGACTATTTTCAGCAGTTGTGGGATCTTGCCGTGCGTTTTATAAAGGAGGGCAAGGCTTATGTTGATGAACAGAGCGCTGAGGAGATTGCGAAGCAGAAAGGGTCGCCTACTGTTCCGGGTACGGAAAGCCCTTTCAGAAACCGTCCGGTAGAGGAGAACCTGAAGCTCTTCATGGATATGTCCGAAGGTAAGGTGGAAGATGGTAAGATGGTGCTGCGCGCCAAGATTGACATGGCTTCGCCTAATATGCACTTCCGCGACCCGATTATATACAGAATAATTACAACTCATCCGCACCACCGTACAGGTAACACATGGAAGGTTTACCCGATGTACGACTTCGCTCATGGTCAGTCTGACTATTTCGAAGGGGTGACGCACTCGCTGTGTACGCTGGAGTTTGAGGTGCACCGTCCGCTTTACGACTGGTTCATCGACCAGTTCGCTGATTCGGACTATCGCCCTAAACAGCGCGAGTTCAACCGCCTTAACATCACTTACACGGTGATGAGCAAGCGCAAGATGCTGCAGCTGGTGCAGGAAGGGCTTGTAAGGGGCTGGGACGACCCGCGTATGCCTACTATATGCGGTCTGCGCCGCCGAGGATATACTCCAGCTTCTATTCATAATTTCATAAATAGAATAGGTTACACAAAGTATGACGGTGTGATTGACGTCTCTTTGCTCGAACACTCTATACGTGAGGATTTGAACAAGAAGGCGATGCGTGTGAGCGCGGTGCTTAATCCTGTTAAGCTGACTATAACTAATTATCCGGACGATATGGTTGAGATGATGGAGATGGTGAACAATCCGGAAGACGAGTCTATGGGAGTGCGTTCTGTGCCTTTCTGCAAGGAACTTTATATTGAGCAGGATGACTTTATGGAAGATGCTCCTAAGAAGTATTTCCGAATGACTCCGGGCAATGAGGTGCGTCTGAAGGGCGCTTATATTGTCAAGTGCACAGGCTGCCGCAAGGACGAGAACGGTAATGTGGTTGAGGTGTTTGCCGAGTATGACGAGCAGACTAAGAGCGGTATGCCGGAAAGTAACCGCAAAGTGAAAGGAACAATACACTGGGTTACGCGCAAACATGCCGTTGAGGCTGAGGTTAGACTTTACGACAGACTGTTTAACGTGGAAAATCCGGGAGACGAGAAGGATAAGGATTTCCGTGAATTGCTTAATCCGGACTCTCTGAAGGTTATCAAGGCTTACGTAGAGCCTTGGCTGAAGGACGTTAAGCCGTTGCAGAACTACCAGTTCCAGAGAATTGGCTACTTCAACGTGGACCCAGACAGCACCGCAGACAGCCTTGTCTTTAACAGAACCGTCGGACTGAAAGACAGCTGGGCGAAGAAGAATAATTGATGAAATTTATCATAAGCAAAGAGGCTGTCTAACAAATTAGGCAGCCTTTTTATATAGGCCTAAATCATAAAATTCTGTCAGCCTCAATCCATTATAATAAAGCAATAAAAAAGACCGCCCTAAGGCGGTCTTTCCTTTTTTCAAGTCGCGTGGACTTAAGCGT
Organism: Paludibacteraceae bacterium; assembly: GCA_017632345.1. Lineage (GTDB taxonomy): Bacteria > Bacteroidota > Bacteroidia > Bacteroidales > Paludibacteraceae > RGIG9379. Next base: position 14,417 of record JAGBRL010000009.1, on the reverse strand, counting down.
TTTTCACTTTGTCAACAATAGCTTTGAACGCTTCAGGCTGATTCATCGCCAAGTCTGCAAGGACTTTGCGGTTGATTTCGATACCTGACTTGTGAATAGCTCCCATCAACTTAGAGTAAGACATACCTTCGATGCGAGCAGCAGCGTTGATACGCTGAATCCACAATGCACGGAAGTTACGCTTCTTGTTTCTACGGTCACGGAACGCATACAAAAGACCCTTTTCCCAAGTGTTCTTTGCTACTGTCCAAACGTTCTTTCTTGCACCATAGTAACCTCTGGTAAGCTTTAAAATTTTCTTTCTTTTTGCTCTTGAAGCAACGTGATTTACTGATCTTGGCATTTTTTATTAGTTTTGTGGACGTTAGCGTCTCTCTCAAGAACTTGTTTGCTAAACATCCGATTAATAATAAAATTAAAAATTAACTTTTAAAAGTCTCAAATATTAACGAAGACAAAGCAATGACTTGATGTTCTGTGTGTCAGCAGCGCTAACAAGACCTGCGTGAGTCAACGCACGTTTCTGCTTTGTTGTCTTCTTCGTCAAAATGTGACGTTTAAATGCATGTTTTCTTTTAATTTTTCCTGATCCGGTAAGGGTGAACCTTTTTTTGGCACCGGAATTAGTCTTAACTTTTGGCATTTTTTTTAATTTTTAATTTATGATATAAAAGAATAAATCCTAGTTATTTTGCCTTCTTCTTAGGAGAGAGGAACACTGTCATTCTCTTTCCTTCCAAGACTGGCAACTGGTCAACCTTTGCGTACTCTTCCAAATCGTTCGCAAATCTGAGCAGCAAGACCTCTCCTTGTTCCTTGAACAGGATAGAGCGCCCCTTGAAGAAAACGTACGCCTTGATCTTAGCGCCGTCCTGCAAAAACTCTATCGCGTGACGCAATTTAAAATTGTAGTCATGGTCATCCGTCTGAGGTCCGAATCGAATCTCTTTAACTACAACCTTAGTAGCCTTTGCTTTAAGCTCTTTTTCCCTCTTCTTCTGTTGGTAAAGGAACTTTTGATAATCAATAATCCTACAAACAGGAGGCGCAGCGTTAGGCGAGATCTCAACAAGGTCGAGTTCCTGCTCATCCGCTATCTGACGAGCCTGTTCTATCGTATATACTCCAGGCTCTACGTTTTCACCTACCAGACGAACCTCTTTAACGCGAATCTTTTCGTTAATTCTGTGGGCCAGCTCCTTCGTGCTTCTGCCATTGTTGTCTGTCTTTTTAATAAATGGCTTAGTTGCGATAATTTTATCCTCCTTAAATTTGTTAATTATTAATTATTGTTATCTGTTTGATTTGCAAGATTTTAGATGCTTTTGATTACCATTGGTTCATCATTTCCGCAACTTCCTTCTGCAAATTTTCTGCAAATGTAGTAAATTTCATCGAACCTTGGTCACCTTCGCCCTGTTTTCTTACAGAAATTTCTTCATTTTCTGCTTCTTTTTCTCCTACAATCAACATATAAGGTATTCTTTTGACCTCATTGTCGCGGATTTTACGTCCAATCTTCTCGTTTCTGTCATCGATGATGGCGCGGATGTCCTTCGTTTCGAGATATTCTGCAACCTTCTTAGCGTAGTCGTTATACTTCTCGCTAATAGGAAGGATGACGCACTGCTCTGGAGTGAGCCACAACGGGAACTTGCCTCCTGTGTGTTCTATAAGAACAGCCACGAAACGTTCCATCGAACCGAACGGAGCGCGATGAATCATCACCGGACGGTGCTTCTGGTTGTCAGTTCCTGTATATTCAAGGTCAAAGCGTTCCGGCAAGTTGTAGTCAACCTGGATTGTTCCGAGCTGCCAACGACGACCGATAGCGTCTTTCACCATAAAGTCAAGTTTTGGACCGTAGAACGCAGCTTCGCCAAGCTCCACCTTCGCGTCAAGGCCTTTGTCTTTACATGCCTCTATGATAGCCTCTTCCGACTTGATCCAGTTCTCTTCGCTTCCGATGTACTTCTCCTTATTATTAGGGTCTCTTAGAGAAATCTGAGCTTCGAAGCTCTTGAAATTCAACGCTTTGAAAATGATGAAAATAATGTCCATCACCTTCTTGAACTCGTCTTTTAACTGGTCCGGACGGCAGAATATGTGCGCGTCGTCCTGAGTGAAGCCTCTCACACGTGTCAAACCGTGAAGCTCGCCGCTCTGTTCGTATCTGTAAACAGTGCCAAACTCTGCGTAACGCAAAGGAAGGTCTTTGTATGAACGAGGAAGCGTTTTGTAAATTTCGCAGTGGAACGGACAGTTCATCGGTTTTAGCAAGAACTCTTCGCCCTCCTGTGGTGTCAGAATTGGCTGGAACGAGTCTTTGCCATATTTTGCATAGTGGCCAGATGTAACCCAAAGCTGCTTCTGTCCTATGTGCGGAGTTCTTACCTGCTGATAGCCGTATCTTTTCTGAACGTTTTTCAAAAAGTCTTCAAGACGGTCGCGCAAAGCAGTTCCTTTAGGCAGCCACAACGGAAGACCAGGACCAACAGCCTGAGAGAACGAGAACAGTTCCAGTTCCTTGCCTATCTTGCGGTGGTCGCGCTTCTTTGCCTCTTCAAGCAAAGCCAGATATTCGTCAAGCATCTTCTTCTTAGGGAAAGAGATACCGTATATACGAGTAAGCTGCTTGCGAGTTTCGTCGCCGCGCCAGTAAGCACCTGCAGCGCTTGTGATTTTTACAGCTTTGATAGGAGACACGTTCATAAGGTGCGGACCTTTGCAAAGATCCACGAACGAGCCTTGTCTGTATATAGTTATAGTTCCGTCTTCAAGGTCGCTGATAAGCTCGGTTTTGTAAGTTTCGCCTTTTTCTTCGAACATCTTTAGAGCGTCTGCTTTAGAGATCTCTTCACGTATCATGTCGCGTTTTTCTGCAACAATCTCCATCATCTTCTTTTCGATAGCGGCGAAGTCGGACTCTTTGATAACAGCATCGTCTGTGTCAACGTCATAGTAGAAGCCGTTTTCGATAGCAGGACCTATACCGAACTTGATGTTCGGGTAAAGAGCCTGAAGGGCTTCTGCCAGCAAGTGAGCAGACGTGTGCCAGAAAGCGTGCTTGCCCTCAGCATCGTCAAACTTGTGAAGCTTCACCGTGCAGTCTTCTTCTATTGCTCGGTTCAAATCTCTGATCTCATCATTTACGCTGACAGCAAGAACGTCTTGCGCAAGGCGAGAACTGATGCTTTCAGCTATCTGTAACCCTGTAGTTCCCTTCGCGTATTCACGAACAGAACCGTCCGGAAATGTAACTTTTATCATATTACTTGTTTTTGTAGCCGCTTACAAACGCGGCTAATTAACCATTAGTTTGAAAAATTGTGCAAATGTACATCAAAATTTTAAAAAGTGATGAGTTTAAGAGGAAAAACATTATTTTTTTTACGCTCTTTTTCTTCTTTTAGGGCTGTGCGGTAAAAAGGGAAGAGCGGACGGCCTAATTGTGCAGGCTGTCCGCTCTGAGTGGTGTGTTTAGAATACAAATCCTAGACCAAATGCAATAGAGTGCCTTTTCTGGTTGTATTTGTATGTATAAGGCTTGTCGTCGAACATCAATGTTTCGTTTTTCTTGAATTGTAGTCAGGGTAGTGGTATCCGTCTAGTCCGCAGCCAATTCCTGTTGAAAATTTAGGATTGATGTCGTACATCACTTTGACCCTTAGCGAGCCGGTGCTCGATTGAGACTCGTCAATGTCGTAAGTGCCGTGCTCTTTTAGTCCGAAAGCTCCCGTGATGTCAATCTCTGGGTGCAGCTTGTGTCCTGCAAATGCAGATGTTGCGTATAGCAGAATCGCTATAAAACTTATTGCAAATTTCATTTTTATTTTTTTATCAATTAATAATAGTAAGAAAGAGTAACAAAAGCGTAGTGATACAACTGTTTCCGCTTGTCAATTTTGTTGTTGAACTCAACATCTTCGAACACGGTTTTTCGTCTCTTGTAAAATGACTTCTGCGAGTTAAGGGATCTAACTTGCAGAAGTCATATCAGTTTTATTGTCTTATCAAAGTGAAGTGTCCAATGTACTCTTTATTTATCTCATGCACATAAATTTCGTACCAATAGTCGGCAGATGGCAAAGGAACTCCGTTGTATGTTCCATCCCACGCCTCGTAGTTTGCGCCGCTGGTTGTTACCAGCTTTTTCCCGAATCTGTCGTAAATATCTATTTTTGCATCAGGATATTTGTCGATGTTTTCGATGACAAACGCGTCGTCTATGCCGTCGCCGTTAGGAGAGAAGGCAGCCGGCAGCCTTATGTCGTACGTAGGCGTGACGAAACTTGTGTCGGTCTTGCAACCTATTTCGTTAGAGACAGAAACCGTATATTCAGTTCCGTATCTTATAGGAAACTGATTAGAAGTGGTAGTTCCGCTGCCGGCTCCATATTCAAAATAGACAGGCTGCATCTCGCTGTTCACCTCAACTTGCCATGTGTTGTTTGAAACCTCTTCTATAGCCGTAATTTTAGGAGCGGACACAACTTCCACCAGAGCCTCGGCAGAACCTTCGCAAAGCCCGTTTTTCACAGAGATTTCGTAGGTGGTTGTGCTTGTCGGAGTCGCAGCTAATGTTTTGTCCGAGCCAACGATAGCGCCGTCTGCCGTCCATGTTATTTCGCTGAAATTTACAAGTCCCTCTATAGAAAGCGAGACAGATTCGCCTTCGCATATCTTTTTGTCCTCCACGTTGATGTTCACAGGCTCGAAAACATTAACACTTTCGGTCAGTTCACCAGCTTTGCATCCGGCTTGCGAACTTGCGGTCGCTTTATAAGTTGTTTGCTCTTCCGGAGTGTCGGAGAACTCGGTGCCGCCTTCTTGCAAAAGAGTGAAGTTGGAGTTTGCGGTTTTCGCCCACCATTTAAGGTTCGAGCCAAATTTAAAGTTTGAAGTCAAAATTACTTCATCGCCCTTGCAGATTCCATTGGTGCTGATGGATAGATCCATTGCCGGAACTTCATCAACCGACACAACCATTTCGTCAGAAGCGTTTTCGCAAACCTCAGCCACGGCAGTTAGTCTGTAGTAAGTTGTTGCCGTCGGAATTACGTTTACGATTTCGTCGTAGTGCGGAATGGCGGAGTAGCCGGAACCTTCTGTTTTGCTTTCCCAAACGATTTTTGAAGGCGAGCCATCTATTGTTGCGTGTATTGCGGCGCTGGTGTTAGGGCAGATAAGCGTATCTTCCGGCAGCGTTATTCCGACAGGCTCTTCCACCTTCACGGATACTGGCTTGGAGTACACGGCAGGACAGACACCATTTCCGGCGCTCTTTAGTCTGTAGTGTGCAGACGAGTTTGGTTTTGTAATTTTTGTGCCGACAAGGTCGTTGGCGAACGATTCGTAGATTTTGCCATCGTTTGAAAATTCCCAGTCGATAGAGGTTGCATCGCCGTAATCTGCGGAGAGTGTTAATTCTTCACCTTTGCAAAGAGCAGAGGCCGAAGCCGAAAGGGAAAGTTCGGAGCTTCGTTCAACTACGATTTCTACCGTTTGAGTGTCGCTTTTGCAATATACACCTTTGATTATCAGTGAGTAAGTCGTAGGGTTTGTTTCTGGAGTGTCTGTTATTGACAATCCTTTGGATGTGTTTAAAGATGCGCCGTTTTTGAGCCATTCAAAGTCGTTGGATTTACCTTCTGTATGCACTGCGGAGAGTGTCACAGATGTTCCGAAACAGATTGTCTTAGGAGTTTCGGAAATGGTCGATTTGTTTGGCTTTTCCACAAAGATGGTCACGGTGTCGGAACTGATAGCTTGAGTGCAAATCTTGTTGCCCGGATATTCTATCCAGTACTTAGTTGCGACAGAAGGAGTCACGCTCTGTTCAGTCGTGAGTTCTTCGGAAAGTACAGAAGGGTTGCCCTCTTTTTTGTCAGGAGAGAAGAGCCATATCAGTTTGTCGGCAGTGCCGTAGTTTGCAGACAGGACAGGGCTTTCGCCTTCGCAAATGTTGCTTTTGTCTGTGTTGAGAGTCAGAACCGGAGTCTGCTGAACGGTTATGTTGAAAGTGTGTTCGGCAGAAGGGCAAACCTCGCTCTCGGCTGTAAGTTTGAAAGTCTGGCTCTCTGTCAGTCCGTTTGCCGTGTAAGTTGCGTCAGAACCGACCGAGGTTGTTCCGTTGAGCCAAGTGAATTTATGACTGCCCAGCTGCTCTTCATCTAAATTTAAAGAAAGGGTGATGTCAGCTCCCGCGCAGATGGTAGTGTCTGTTGATCCGTTTGCGTCAAGAATCTTTTCAACGTCAACCTTTATTGTTTTTGAGTAGGCCACGGGACATAAGCCGGAGCCGACCTCCATCATTCTGAAGAAGTACGTAGGGTGGAACATCTCCTTTTGCTCGAATGTTTTTGACGGGACTTGCTCATTAGAGAACGCAGTGAAGTTCACGTTGTCTGTAGAGTACTGCCATTCCAAAAACTCTGCGTTGCTGTATGTGGCTGAGAGGTTTATGTCAGAGCCTTCGCATACGATTGTCTTGTCTGATGTTACCGTTAATTCTGCAGAAAATTCCACGTTTACAGAATATTCTTTGGTCACGTCGGCGCAATGGAACCCCTTTGCGATAAATTCGTAAGATGTCTTTTCTGTAGGTTTGTCTGTGAAGGAAAAATCATCAGACACTTTTGTTCCGTTTTTCTTCCATTGTATGTTTTTGTGCTTGCCGCCGGAAGGTGTTGCGGAGAGGGTGATCTCGTCTCCTGCGCACAGTTTTTCAGGCACATCTGCAAAATCGAAAGCCAAAGGCTCTTCTGTCTCTATGTTGATGGTGTCTGAAGATATGGCCGGACAACCGTTTTCTGGCACAAGAATGTAGTATGACGCGGGTTTGTCTGGTGTCACGGAAATGAATAGGTCTTGCTTGTCGGACAATACGGTTTCTTCGCCGTCAATAATGCACATCCATTGTGACTCTTTCACATTTGTGTATGAGGCTGTGAATTTAACTTCAGAACCGAGGCACACCGAATCTTGGTCGGCTGTTAGTGAGACTTCCGGCTTTTTAGTTATGTTTACGTTGAAAGAACTTTCTACATCATCGCAAACGTTTAAAGAGGTGATTACCTGTTTGATAACGCTCGATTCGCTCAGGTCGAAAGATTCAGAGTATTTGTTTGAATATTCCTCGTCATTTATAAACCATTTAGATGTGTATTTGCTTGCGAATTGCATTGAATCTTCTTCTGAAGCGAATGGATATTTCAGCTCAAATTGAGTGCCTTCGCAGTAATTCATCTCGAACTTGGACCATGGCGACTTGTACACGGGTTCTACTGTTACATTTACGGTTTGCTCTTCAGATGAGCATACTCCGTCTGTCGCATAGAATGTTATTTTTGCGTTCTGGTCGGCCTTCTCTATGGTGTATGAAGATTCTTGACTGTTTGCGTCGTTCCATACGTAGTCAGAAGGCGAGCCGGACTTTAGGACAGGCTTTAAAGTCAGGTCAGAGCCTTCGCACAGCATTGTGTCTTTCAGTTCGCCGAAGACAATGGCTTTATGCACATTAATTCGTGCAAATATAGAGTCTGAAAAACAGGTGTCGTTACGCGCGATGAACAGATAGTCTGTCGAGTCGGAAGGCAGGACAGAAAGTGTCATGTAAGTCGCTCCGTCAATGGCGGTCCATGAGTCTGCATCTGCAGGCGACGAGTACCATTGCATTTCGCTGATATTTGTTTTGTTTTTTTGCTTTAGCGTGATTTCCACGTTGTTTATTCTGTCGCTGCAAATGGAGAGCGTGTCATCGCCATCAGCCTCGAACACAGGGGCTTTGCAGCCTACTTGCTTGCATTTAAGCGCTACGGTGTTTGATATGCCGAATATGATGCAAGGGTCGTCAGGTTTGCCGTTTTTTGCAGCTTGAACTGCAGCATCTTTGGTCTCTGCAAAGACGGCTCTGTAATTGAGCAGTTCGGCTCCGGAGCTTTCGTAAGTGACCGATTGTTCTGCAGATAGATACTCCCAAGTCTGTCCGTCTGAAGAGATTTGCCATGCTACGCCGAAGTCCGGATAGGTGCGTTCCCATTCAGACGCGTCAATTATGTTCACTTTATGTTCCTCTCCTTCGCATTCAAAATTGCCAAGGTATGATATGGCTGGGTTGCTGTCAATTTGTATGGAGGCTTTGGGCGCAGACTCTCCGCAGACGGATATTTGGAAGTTGTCAAAAGAAAGATAGTTCCAGTCGTCAGACGGAGTTGTGTTGATAATCACCAGTCTAACGCCTCCGTTGTAATTTGTAGGAAGACTGAAAGGGACGATGCAGCGTTCCCATCTTCTGGAGTTGCTGTTGTCAATCTTTACAGAGGAGATGGCGAGCGTGTCGTTTGCATCGTCCAAGATGGCAACTTTCAAACCTTTAGTTCCCCATTCGTCAAAGCCGTAAAACTGAAACGAGAAAGAGAAGTTTTTGCATTTGCAGAAAGGTCCGTCAACTTTTTTGTTGAGCAGAATATCTTCTGATGCGGAGCCGGACGCTTTTCCGAAGTAAGTGTACAGCATTGCGCCGTTTGGTTTTCCGGAAGCGTCGGACAAAGTTTTTTCTTTGTAAGAGTAATTAAGAAATGAGCCGTCCCAACTTTGCTCTATTTTTTTGATAGAAGAGTCTGGTGCTGCCGTCACGACGTAATTGCCCTTCTGAAATCCGTCGGCAGAAGTCTCGTAGAAACTAAGCGTGCAGCCGTCATAAGGCCTTGTGCTGAAAGAGTCTATCACGCCAAAGTCTTCTGTCCACACAATTCGTCCGTCTTCTCTGAAAGAGCAGTCGGGGGTGGGAGAGACGCCAGCCAGGGTGTTAGAAATAGAGTAGTAGGCGCAGCCGTCTTTAGGCGCTCCGTTTTCAGCGATGTGCAAAGCTTGCTCTTCGGCAACGCTTTCAGAAGAGCCACCGGTGATGATTACGCGGTAAACGGTCGGCTTGTCTTTGTTCACCTCAATCTCGACAGAAGTTTTGTCTATCCCGCTCACGTCCATTATGTTAGACCACGTTAATCCGTCGTCCTCAGACTTTTGCCATAAGAAATAAACGTTGTCATATATCTTTTTCCAAGAAGGCAACACGTCGTCCGGCACAGCAAATGCCGCCATATATATGCAGCCGTCTGTTGTGGTTCCAGACTGCGCGATAGTGTTTGTTGATATTATGGGGTCGGGGACTTCCTCTGTATCTTTGCGATAAAGAGAGATGTCGTCAATGGCGAAGTCGTTGTATCCGCTGCCCCAGTTGGTAATTTGCAGTTCCAGCACATCGCCGTCGTTGGCTGTAAATTCGCAAGAGTATTCAGACCAAGACCTTTCTGCAGATGGCTTGAGGTCGCTCCAGTCGCCAGCTTTCCAGTAAGGGATGTCGCCTGTTTTAATCGTCCTTACAACCTTTCCTGTTGTGATGTTGGTTACGTTCATCTCAAGGTTGGCGTTTCCTCCGGACGGGTCTGCCGGGTCGTCTTTGCCGTATGCGGTGATGCTCGACACGTAAATGACGAATCTGTATTCGCGGCTGTCGCAAAGGTTGAATTCAATCTTTTTGCTGAAGATGGGGTCTCCCTCGCCCACGCCGGAGTTTATTATCAGCATGGCACCGTTCTTATTGCCGGTATGGTCACGACCTGCAACAAAGTGGCCGGCGCTTTTTCCGCATCTTGCCCATCTGTTGTAAGCCCACCAAGTGCTGTTTGCTATTCCGTAAAACCCGTCGTCAATAGAGCCGCAGCCGTTGTTGGCTGTTTCAGGCAGTTTGCAATCGTAAAAACCCATGCAAACGTTAGAGTTAGATGCAGCGTCCCATTGTATTTGTCCGTTGCAAAAACGTTCTTTGTCTATGAAACAGTGTCCGGGCACTGTGTTAGACAAGTCTGCGAAATCCTTTATGACAGTGTCTTCCGCTACGCCGAAATCCTCTCTCCAGACAAGATTCCATTTGTCCTCTTGTCCGTAAATTGCAAGACTGTTAGCGCAAAATAAAATACCTAACAGCCACAGTGTGACTGCTTTTTTCTTTGTAAAAATCTTCATGGTCCCTATTCTATATGATCTGTAATTGCCGGCTAATATACGAAAAAAAGAGGATAAAAAAGCTTTTCGCAAAAATTAAAGTAAAAAAAAATAAAAAAGGCTGTTCTAAAAACAATGTAATTTTAGAACAGCCCTATAAGAGGATTATGAATATTTATCGATTGCTCTTCTTTGCGATACCGTAAGAAAGAATTATTTCGTGCGCGCCAGAAGATATGTGGTCTCTAGAACCTAGACCCAAATCGTAAGAGTATCCGAATCTGAATTTGTTCCATTCAAGCCCAAGTGTGAAAACCATGACCGACGGGTTGAAAGACCTGTTAACGTCTGGTCTCCAAGTAACGCCGCCCCACAAAATTCTGTCGTAGAAAACTAAAGAGCCGACTTCCAGAACATCAGTCTTGTCTCTGTGCATGTATGCCACAGTAGGGCCTAAGTCAAACTTAGGGTTTATTGGAATAAGAGAAGTTCCGTACAAATAGTAGTGACGTTCAGACTCAAAAGTTGTTGACTTGCTGTTTGTGAGGTGAGTTACAGACCCGCCTAAAGTCCAGATTGAAGTTGAAAGTTCAAAACCAAGGTCGAAGTCAGGAGTGACTTTAGTCTCTTCGCCTTTTTGGTAAGACTCCATACCGTATTCAGACTCGTTTTCCAGCGTGTTTGCGTAGAAGTCGAAATGCCCCCAGTTCACACCAGCGCCTAGACCGAGAGACAGCACGTAATTTTCGCTCAGGTCTATATGGTAAGCGTAAACAGCCTTCAGGTTGGTTGTGCTGTGACCTATACCGATTTTGTCGTAAGCCATGGTGAGCCCCATACCTGACTTTAGCTTGTCGCAGTAGTTTGTGACGTTAAGCACCCCAGACTGCGGGCCGTTGTCTATGCCTGCCCATTGTATCCTTCCGTGCAGAAAGATGTCAATATCGTCGGTGTTACCTGTTGCTGCAGGATTTTTGTTCACACGAGAAAAAATCTCCTGCGACAGCATCAAGTCTTGCTGTGCGTTAGCAGACGAAAATACAGCTAGGCAAAGAGCCAGAACTAAAAATATCTTATTTCGTTTCATATTGTTTAATCAAGTTTTTTAATTTCTACACGTCTGTTCTTCTGATGCTCTTCTTCCGTCTTAGCACCTTTGATTTCCGGATTTTGTTCTCCTAGACCATCAACAACAAATCTGTCGCCAGTCTCTTCAAGTTTGGTCTTCACGCCCATCTTGACAAGTTTGTTGTAAACCTCTCTTGCACGATTTCTGGATAGTCTCAAGTTATAAGAGTCAGAACCGCGTTCGTCAGTATGACCGGTAATGGCAAACTCGCTGTCCGGACTTTCGTTTATGAAGTTGAATATGTACTCAAACTCTTTTTCGTACTCGGAAATCATAGAAGTCTTGTTAAAGTTGAAGTAGAAGACAACTGTGTTGAAGTCCTTGCGAATGATGTTGAGGTCTTTAAGCATAGTGTCTGCCGGTATGCTGTCGATAGCCACGCTGTCTGCCGCAACTGTGTCAGGAGGCAGGACAATCAGCCCAGGTCTGTAGATGTCTCTGTTGCCGTTTCTGTCAGACACAAGAAAAATGCAGTTTTCTGTAGCCACAAAGTTGAAGTCTTCGTTTGCAGAGTTGAAATCAGCAGCAAGCATTTTTGCTTTTCTGTTCATGAAAGACTTGAAAATATTCACACTTCCGAGCGTGTCTGTTCTCGAAGAAGAGAAATAGAGCGCAGAGTCGCCGGCAAGAAACGGGAAGTCCTCGTCAGCAGAAGTGTTCACTGCATAGCCGGCATTCTTAGGAGCATACCAAGCCTTGCCGTTCTCCTTGCGGTCTATGTACCATATGTCTCGTCCGCCAGCTCCGTTTTCAAAGTCGGCAGAGAAGTAGATTCTCGAACCGTCAGGAGTGACTGTCGGGTTGTACAAACCGGAAATAGGCTTGATCTTGTATGTCCATCGGCGATGAGCGAAAGACGAGCCAGTGTACTCTTTTCTGCCTCCCGACAAACTGTCGATTTTAAGTTTCTGAGGATTTGACCAAGTGCCATTATTCAAATCGGCAGAGTAGAGGTCTCCGCCCGAAGAGAAATATATGGTATTCTCAACTTGAGCAAAAGTGCCTTCGATGCCGAGCTTGCTTAAATCTTCCACGAAAACAATTTCTTTTATGTCGAGGCTGTCGTCTATCTCAGCCTGATAAATAGAGTCGTTTCTTGAAAAGGCGAGCTTGCCGTTGAGAAGAGACAAACCAGACTCCTCGGCGCTGCTATTGAACTTAGACTGTTCAATGTTGTAATCATTTTCAAATTTGCGTTCTGTGGCAAACGATGTGACTGTTATGCATAAAGCAATCGCAATTAATATTCTTTTCATTATGAATTAATTAAACTTTAACAACTTTTTAAGTTTTATTTATGTAAAAACATCTTTAGAAGATATAGCATATACCGCGCCAAAATTGTCAAACGAATTTGTTAAGTTGCATAGCAAAACAAATTATGGAGAACAAAATTGTGCCCAGCACGAGAATCAGCAAGTTTACGTTGCATTTTGAATATCCTGACGGCAAGTTTCCGCAGTTCTCCGTGCAGAGCATCTTTGGAAATTTAACTCGGAACTTGACATACAGTTTGTAAACGCCCCAGCCGATAAGCATTCCCAGCGCGATGCCGACAAGCACGTCGAGCGGGAAATGTACGCCCAGATATATTCTTGAATATGCGCATAAAGAAGCCCAGATGAACGCGGCAGCCGTGTATGGCTTGTACCTGAACAGCAGAGACGTGAACATTGCAAAACCAAAGGAGTTTGCAGCGTGCGAAGACGGAAAACCGAACCGTCCGCCACGGTAATTGTTCACATATTCTAGCAAATTCATCACGAGCGGGTCTTTGCCGGGACGAAGCCTTCCGAACAGAGGTTTCATTAAGCCAGACGAAATTTGGTCGCACAAGAGAAAAACCAAGGCTACGGACAAAACAATCAAAAACGCCTCCTTCTTTTTGTCTTTGCCAAGAACGTAAAACAAAACCAGAACAGCAGGCAGCCAAATTAGAATTTGAGAAATCATCCAAAAGAAGCCGTTCATGAAAGTGGTGTGGATTCCGCTCAAATTCAGAGCAACCATAAGCTCTCTGTCTAAGTTTATTAATGTCTCAAGCATAAGTTTTACAAAATTTAAATTTGTCTCAAAGAATTTGCTGATTTGATTCTCGATAAAAAATCGTAAAGAGAGGCGTCATCGGACGTGCCGCCGCACGCCTCTCTTTTACGTTTTTACTATTCAACTTTTACAACTTCGATTGTGCCTTTTTCCTTGCGTCCATCCTTCATCGTAAGAATGTAGATATAGACACCCGGAGTCGCATATTCACCCTTGTATTTACCGTCCCAACCGTCATTGCCGTACGAAATCAGATTTCCGTATCTGTCATAGATATAGACATCGTAGCCTTTCATGAACACGTCGTTAAGACCGTCTTGCAAGTGAGGCGTGAACACTGTAGGGATAAGTTTGCCGTCCAAGTTAGACACCACGTTCAGTTTCAGAATAACAGTGCTGTCGCAGCCATATTGGCTAAGCGTATTCAAAGTGTAAGTGAATTCGCCTTCGTTCTCCTGAATAGGGAGGTCGAAACCTAACTTGTTGAAAGAACTTCCAACAAGGATAGTCTCTTCTATCTCGTTAGTTGTCATTTCTCCGACAGTAAGAATCAGAGTGACGAGGCTGTCGCAACCATTCTGGTCGATAGTGTTCAACGTGTATGTTCCAGACTCAGTAAGAGCTTCACCGGCGAAATAGTAAGACTCGTTTTCGCAAATATACTCTTTCAGAATTGTGTCTGTTGATACGCAATCAACAATCAGCGTCAAGATTACAGTGCTGTCGCAACCGTTCTGTTTCGTCAAGTGCAGAGTTTCCGTAACCTTGCCTTTTTTAGTAGGCGTTATGAAGAAGCCCATCTTGTCGAATGTCTTGCCAATCTCACCATAAGCAGTAATATTAACAACAGATGTGTCCAGAACTGTAAGGTTGAGCGTCACCTCTTTTTCAGTGCCTTGCTCGTCAATTATAGTTCTAGTGTAAACACCAGAAGTGTTAAGCACTTGTTCTCCGAATCTGAACGTTTCGTTGCCGCAAATAGTCATCTCAAGCACGCCGTCAGTGTAGTCTGCGTCATCGTCATTGTATTCGTTGTCGCTTCCGCCTTCACCTTCATTGCCATCACCTTCAGAACCGCTTCCGCCTTCACCTTCACCTTCGTTGTCATCACCTTCAGAACCGCTTCCACCTTCACCTTCGTTTCCATCACCTTCAGAACCGCTTCCGCCTTCACCTTCACCTTCGTTTCCATCACCTTCAGAACCGCTTCCGCCTTCGCCTTCACCTTCGCCACCGT
>JAGBRL010000008.1 GCA_017632345.1 Paludibacteraceae bacterium | reverse complement strand
GCTACTAATTTCCGTTATAAACCTGCTGCAGCGGTTGTAAGTTGCCGTCGTGCAGGCTCCACCGCTGCCCTTGATGTGCTTAATAAATATATGACCATCAGCAGTATGCCTCTTGTTTCATCAGGCTATTGGAATATGGTACACGGTGCAAAGGCAGATGACGTTCTTAAGGATGAAGAGGGACTTCAGACAATGCGCACTTTGGGACGCAACATGAGTTGGTTGCTTAAGTCAATTGAAGCAGGGAAAAAGGCAGGAATCATTATTCCGGAAAAAGAAACTCCGGTTAAGACAAACTTTATTAGATAATTATTTGCGACAGGTAAATTTGGAGGGCGGTGTAGATGAATTTGCACCGCCCTCCAGTTTGTTTTAGAGGGCGGTCGAGATTTATCCAGAGGGCGGTCTGGAAGTGATATTATATATTATTGCTGTCCGGTAAAACTTTAGCTTTACAAACGAATTAGGGCTGACACTTCTCACGAGGTATCAGCCCTTTTGGTTATCTTTGTTCTGCAAAATACCATAAATAACCATGGGCAAAGATAGTCATTTTACCGGACAGCCGGTCTATAGTCAGGTTCTAAAGTTGCTTGACAAGGAGAAAATTCGTCAAATTAGTCACGATACTCAGGGCAGCGAGTCTTACGTCAAACGTTTTGGCGGGTATGAACATTTAGTAGTGATGCTTTTTGGAGTGCTTAAACACTTTGATTCTCTTCGTGAGCTGGAAATCGGGATGAAGGCAGAAGCCCATAAGTTGTCTCATTTAGGCATAGAATATCTGGTAAGGCGTAGCACGCTTGCAGAAGCCAACATACGTCGTCCGCAAGAGTTCTTTGCCAGTGTCTATGCTTATCTTTTGGAGAAATATGCAAAGTTTTTAGCGGACAGCCGCCCTCCCAAGAGTTATAAGGGACAGACCCACGAGCCCAAAGACTGGGAAAAGTTGCTCTATATGATGGATTCCACGACAATAACGCTTTTCGACAATATCCTGAAAGGAGTTGGGAGACATCCTAAGTCAGGCAAGAAGAAAGGGGGCATGAAAGTTCACACCGTAATGAAGTATCATGTCGGCGTCCCTATGGTTGTTCAGCTTACATCCGCAGCTAAGCATGACCATTATCTTCTCAAGGAGGTGCATCTTCCCAAAGATTCAACATTGGCAATGGATAGAGGGTATATAGACATAGCTCAATTTCAGCGCCTTACTGACGAGGGCGTGTGCTATGTGACCAAGATGAAGAAGAATCTTAAGTATGAGGTACTTAAATCTGTCACCTACGTCAATCAGGAAGGTTTAGTGACACATGTAGACCAGAACGTGCTGTTTACCAGAGGAGAACTTACTCACGAGGCGAGAAAAGTGGAAATCTTTCATGAAAACAAGAAGCCTGTAGTGCTGCTTTCCAACAACTTTGACTTCTCCGTGGAGGACATTTCAGAAATTTATCGTCTCCGTTGGGCCATTGAGTCACTATACAAACAGTTAAAGCAGAATTTCCCTCTTCATTTCTTCTATGGTGATAGTGTTAATGCCATACAGATACAAACGTGGGTTGTGCTAATCGCCAATTTGCTGATAACAGTCCTTTCAAGAAGTATAAAAAGGAATTGCGCATTCTCACAGGTGGTCACAATGATTCGCCTCACGCTCATGTACTACATCAACTTTATCTCGTTCATGGAGAATCCAGACAAGACATGGGATGATATTCTTGAGAGAAATGTACAAAGAGCGCCACCAGAACCTATGCTTTTCAATTAGGGGGCTTGATTTTATCACAAAAAGTCCGAATCCTCAATTATAAAGGAGTTCGGACTATGGTTTAATGCTATTTTGAGTTTTACCGGACAGCAATAATTCTTATTATACCGACACATGTGACGATGCGGTTCGGTGTTGTATTTGATGTCCTATGATTTAGCCTTCACTGTGAAGTCGAGGCTCTGCAGCTCTTTGTCGAGCGATGAACTTCCGTACATAATCTTGTAGCGTCCGCTGCGTGTGGAGAGTTCGTCGATTGACGGATCGTAGTACTCGAACGATTCGCCGTCGAGAGTGATGACAGCCTTGCCTGTCTC
>JAGBRL010000112.1 GCA_017632345.1 Paludibacteraceae bacterium | reverse complement strand
GGACAATGGATACGAACACGTCATCTACGAAATCTGTAACGAACCAGACACGAAGGCATGGAGCAACGTGAAAAGTTATGCAGACGCTCTTCTTCCTTCTATTGCTGCCAATGACCCTAATGCTGTTGTTATTGTAGGTACGCCTTCTTGGGACCAGCAGATTTTGGACCCTGCGACTCAAGGTAAGGTTACTCACAACTCGCTACAGATTATGTATGCATTCCACTACTACGCATGTTCTCACGAACATTTGCTTGGCAACTTCAGTTCTGCAACTGCGTCCCTCCCTGTATTTGTATCGGAATGGTCTGGTGTGACTTTCAACGGAGACGGAAGTCTCTGTAAAGGTGCTGCAGACAAGTTGCTTGGGTATTGCAATAAACAGAATGACGGAGAGCAACTAGTTAGCTGGTGTTTCTGGAACTGGGGATTCAAGAAAGAAGGTTCTTCTACTTTCAACAACTCTTGTTCTACTAACAACTTGACAACTATTGGTGAATACATCATAAAAAGAATATGTGAATGCTGTAATTGTCCTAAACCATCGCCTGGTCCGCGACCTAAAATACAAAAAATTCCAGCCTCGAAAGATTTTCCATTTCAGGTAGGTTACTACAACTATGGAGGAGAAGGGGTTGCTTATCACGACAAAAACAGTGGAACTTTTGTCAAAAATGAAGACGGAGAAATAACCGGTTACAAAATGGACGACCCTGCTAATAACGGAGGAACAGCGGAGGCTTTGAACTGTAACGCTACTATAGAATATGGCAACGAGTTCCGTTTAGGCAAACTTATCGACACTTTCGCTTATGGAAAGCAGTGGACTCAGGTTCCTGACGTTTCAGATAATTGCGTTGACGTATCTGTATGCTTTGGTCCAGGCGAAGAGAATGCTGGAGATTGCTTCAACCTTACGTTGACAGAAGAAGGAGAATGGGCAAACTATACTATCGATGTACAAAAAGCGGGATACTATAAAGTATCAGCTCTTACAAACCTTGCGTCAAGTAACGCTAGTTATTTCACTCTTTTGAAAAATGGACCAAAAGGCGGTTGCCTTGTTCGTGACTTTAACAACAAAGAAAACTACGACTTGACAGAATTGTATTTGACCTCTATGGTTAATTGTGACTGGACTTCTGGAGACACTAAAAATTCGACAAAAGACCCCAATGCATGGAAGTGCTGGGAATGGAATGACATTACCAACGAAGAGGGTGAGCCCGCTTACGTATTATTTACAGAAGAAGGAGAACAGGAAATAAAATTACTTATTGGTCCTGCATCTATCGGAGACATGGGTCCTCTTGCTTTCGAATTTGTAGAAGGTATTGAAAATGCTCCAGAAGACGATCCTTTGTTCAGAGGATCAACTGAAGTTAGCAAAGTTGTTGCAAACAGCGGCTCTATCTACTCTGTAGAAAACGGCATCATCACTATCTCTGCAAACGAAGCTGGTTCTGCTACAATCTCTACTGCAGCAGGTACTTCAAAAGTTGTTAACATCGCTGAGGGCGACAACAAAATCAACGTTGCTTCTGGTCTTTACATTGTTAACTTGACTACTGCTTCTAACTCTAAGGCTGTTAAGGTTCTTGTAAAATAATCTTTACTGATTATACTTTTCTAAAGGCGGGCTTTTTAGTCCGCCTTTTTTTGTTTTTTTGCAAATAAATTTTATATTTGCAAAGTGTTCTATTTAACAAGAAACTCAATATAATCACAAAACATATCTAACATGAAAAATTTCAAGAACTTATTCTTATTACTTGCAAGTGCATTCTGCTTGAATGCAAGTGCAATCAGCAAGGACCCTGCAGCCCTCAAAGACAATGATTACATTGGAGAATGGGGTCGTCTTAAGTTGGTGGGCAACCAGCTCAGCAGCGAATCAGGAGAGGCTGTTCAACTGAGAGGTTGGAGTTCGTTCTCTACTCACTTCGACGAAGTTAGCGGTTGTTTGACAGAAGACCAGTTCCGCCAGATGAAGGCTTGGGGCGCGAACGTTGTTCGTATGGCTATGTATCTGTCCGATTACGGAGGCTATTTGCCAAATTCTGAAATGGAAACAGTCAAAATGAAGAGTTATATTGACTGGACTGCTAATGTGGGTATCTATTGTATGGTTGACTGGCACGTCCTTGAAACTACAGGAGGTCAGAGCGGCGACCCCCACACTTATTTGAACGATGCTAAGACTTTCTTCGGCGAAATCTCTTCTTACGTAAAGAGCAAAGGGTACAAGCACGTTATCTACGAAATCTGTAACGAACCAGACCAGAAGCCTTGGTCTAACATCAAGAACTATGCAAATGCGTTGCTCCCTACAATTGCGGAAAACGACCCTAACGCAGTTGTTATCGTAGGCACGCCTTCTTGGGACCAGCAGATTTTGGACCCTGTGACTCAAGGTAAAGTTACTCACAGCACGCTACAGATTATGTATGCGTTCCACTACTACGCATGCTCTCACGAAGGCCTTCTTGGCAACTTCAGTTATGCAACTGCGTCTATTCCGGTATTCGTTTCTGAATGGTCTGGTGTAACGTTCAGCGGCGAAGGTGAGCTTTGCCAGAATGCAGCAGACAAGTTGCTCGCTTATTGTGACAAGAACAATGACGGAAAGCAGTTAGTTAGCTGGTGTTTCTGGAACTGGGGAGCCAAGGGCGACGGCTCCGCTACGTTTAGCGGTTCTTGCGATCCAAGCAACGTCACTACTACCGGCAAGTACATCATAAGTAGGCTTTATTATATTCTGGATCCTCCTGTGATTTGCTGTGCACCTATCCCTGATCAATCACTTCCTACAACACGAGAAGCTCCGTTTGATTTAGGATTCTACGACAATGGAGGAGAAGGCATTGCATATCATGACGAAAATAGCGAAACTTTTGTCAAAAACGAAGAAGGTGAGATTGTTGGATATGCAGTGAACGACCCTGCTAACAACGGAGGAAAAGACGAGGCTTTGAATTGCAACAGTGGTGTTTCTCATGGCAGCACTTTCCGTTTGGGCGAATACATTGACACTTTTGCTTATGGACAGCAATGGACTCAGGTCCCTGACATTTCGGACAACTGCGTTGACTTGATTGGCTGCTTTGGACCTGACGAAAAAAACGCAGGTTGGTACAGCATAGAAAAAACAGAACCCGGAGAATGGATTAACTACACTATTAATGTAGAAAAGGCAGGCTACTACAAATTGGAGTGTCTGACAAGCCTAACTTCTTCTGATTTAGGCTCTTTCACTCTTCTGAAGTTAGGCGAATTAGGGGGCTGCATTGTGCGAGACATAGAGAAAAAAGACGATTATAACTTTTCTGAATTAAAGCTTGTGCCTATGTCAAAAGAAGACTGCGAAAAATCAGGCAAAGAGGATTGGCAGTGCTGGCAGTGGAATCAAGTTATGTGCAACAAGAAACAGGCTTACGTGCTATTTACAGAAACAGGCACTCAAACAATAAAGTTCCTTATCGGCTCTAAATCTGTCGGTGACGTAGGCCCTCTTAACTTCGAATGGGTTGAAGGCATAGAGAACATTCCGGAAGACGACCCTTTGGTTACAGGCAAAGGCACTGGCATTAACAACGTTTCTGTGAATGACGGCGCTATCTACTCTGCAAACGACGGCATCATCTCTATCTACTCAGAAGAGGCAGGCACAGCTACAATCTCTACAGTTGCAGGCTCTACAATAACCGTTAACATCGACAAGGGCGACAACAACTTCAACGTTGCTCCTGGTCTTTACATTGTTAACTTGACTACAGCTTCTAACTCTAAGGCTGTTAAGGTTCTTGTAAAATAATCTTCACTGATTATACTTTTCTAAAGGCGGGCTTTTCAGTCCGCCTTTTTTCGCTCTTGCCGGCTTCGCTAAAAAAACTTATATTTGCACTCGGTTACAAAATATTATTTATATGGCTACTATTGACGAGATTTATATGAAGCGCTGCTTTCAGCTGGCAAAGTGCGGATTTGGCAACGTGGCTCCGAATCCGATGGTCGGAGCGGTTGTGGTTCATGACGGAAAGATTATCGGCGAGGGTTTTCACAGGAAATACGGAGAGCCTCATGCCGAGGTTAATGCAATTAATTCTGTAGCCGACAAATCTTTGCTTTGCAAAGCCACTATATACGTCAATCTTGAGCCTTGCTCGCACTACGGCAAAACACCACCCTGCTCAAAACTTATCATCGACTGCAAAATTCCTAACGTCGTGATATGCAACAAAGACCCGTTCCCGGAAGTGTCCGGACGCGGAATCAAAATGCTGCAAGATGCGGGCGTGAATGTAACCGTAGGAGTGCTGGAAGAAGAAGGATGGGAACTGAACCGACGCTTCTTCACTTTTCACACGCTGAAACGTCCGTACATAATTTTGAAATTCGCCCAGTCCGCCAACGGATTTATGGATGGCTCTGATGAAAAACCTCTGAAAATATCCACAGACAAAAGCATCATCCTCTCTCATAAGATGAGGACGCAAGAGGCTGCCATTCTTGTCGGCACAAACACCGCAATAAAGGACAATCCGTCTCTTACCGCACGACTCTGGAAAGGCAACAATCCGACCAGAGTCCTTATTGACAGAGATTTAAAAGTGCCGGCTTATTGCAACATCTTTAATGAAGACGCAAATACGATAGTCTTCACAGAAAAGGAGTTTGCATCCGCAGATAATCGCAACGTCAAATTTGTGTGCGACGCTCCTTTCTGCTTCGACAAAAAGTTAGACCTGAATTTTCTGACAAAATATCTATACGAAAACAAACTGCAGTCGCTCATTGTGGAAGGAGGCTCCGCTACCCTGCAATCGTTTATCGACGCAAATCTGTGGGATGAAATCAGGACAGAGACAAACCCTGACATCTTCGTAAAAGACGGCGTCAAAAGTCCGCACTTTTCTGCCCCGCTATTCAAAAAGGAGGTTGTTGACGGCAATACAATATCATGGTTCAGAAACACAAATCACGACGCGTCGGTTTCATACACAAACTAAGTTACGCCAACGAAGATGCTATTTTGTACTCTAAATAAAATTTTTAGTCAAAAAATAAAATCTTCTAATCCTTTTTAATTAAATTTGCACTTTAAAAGAAATTGTAAATTAGTAGTGGTGCCAACGCATCACACGGTAAAATATGATAATATAAAATGATGACAGCCAAAGAGATTCGCAAGTCATTCACTGACTTTTTTGCCTCGAAAGGGCATCAGATAGTGCCATCGGCTCCTATGGTGGTGAAAAACGACCCTACATTGATGTTCACCAATGCGGGCATGAACCAGTTCAAGGACATTTTCCTCGGCAACTCTCCACGCAAATATCCGCGTGTTGCAAATTCGCAGAAGTGCTTGCGCGTGAGCGGAAAACACAACGACCTTGAAGAGGTTGGGCACGACACTTACCACCACACTATGTTCGAGATGCTCGGCAACTGGTCGTTTGGAGACTATTTCAAGAAAGAGGCTATCTCTTGGGCTTGGGAATATCTTGTCGAAGTTCTTAAACTTGACCCGGACAGACTTTACGCTACTGTCTTTGAAGGCAGCAAGGAAGACGGATTGGAACGTGACAACGAAGCCGCAGAAATCTGGGCTAAGTTCCTTCCTGCCGAAAGAATCATCAACGGAAACAAAAAGGATAATTTTTGGGAAATGGGCGACACTGGTCCGTGCGGCCCTTGCTCCGAAATTCATATAGACTTGCGCCCTGACGAAGAAAGAGCTAAGGTTGACGGGCTGACTTTGGTCAACAACGACCATCCGCAGGTTATCGAAATATGGAACAATGTCTTCATGCAGTTCAACAGGAAGGCTGACGGCTCTCTCGAACAGCTACCTGCAAAACACGTGGACACTGGCATGGGTTTTGAACGTCTGTGCATGGCCCTTCAGGGCAAACAGTCCAACTACGACACTGACGTGTTCCAGCCTATCTTGAAGGAAATAGGCAAGATTTGCGGCTGCGAATACGGGCAGAAAAAAGAGACCGACATCGCTATGCGCGTAATTGCTGACCACATCAGAACTATCGCTTTCTCTATAACTGACGGACAACTTCCGTCTAACGCCAAGGCCGGATATGTGATCCGCCGTATCCTAAGACGCGCTGTCAGATATGGCTACACGTTCCTCGGACAAAGACAGGCGTTCATGTTTAAACTTATTCCTGCCCTCATAGACAGCATGGGCGAGGCTTACCCTGAACTTTCGGCTCAGAAGGTTTTGGTAGAAAAGGTTATAAAAGAGGAGGAAGATTCGTTCTTGAGAACTCTTGAAACTGGAATCAGATTGCTCGACAAGGTTATGGCTGACACTAAAGCCGCAAACAAATCTGAAATCAGCGGCGTGGAAGCGTTTACTTTGTACGACACGTTCGGGTTCCCGCTCGACTTGACAGAACTTATCTTGCGCGAGAACGGACTTACTGTTAATCAGGCTGAATTTGACGCTGAAATGCAAAAACAGAAGGAACGCGCAAGAAATGCGGCCTCTGTTGAGACTGGCGACTGGACTACAATAAAAGACGGAGAGTCTGAATTTGTAGGATATGACTGGCTTGACGCTGACGTTGAGATATTGCGTTACCGTAAAATCAAACAGAAGAATCAGGAACTTTTCCAAATTGTCCTTGACAAAACTCCTTTCTATGCAGAAATGGGCGGACAGGTCGGAGACTCCGGTTATTTGGAATGCGGCGACGAAAAGATAGAAATCATTGACACAAAGAAGGAGAACAACTTGAGCGTGCACATTGCAAAGAAACTACCTTCTGACCCTACGGCTCAGTTCCGTGCTGTTGTTGATATGGACAGACGTCTGCAAATATCAAACAACCACACTGCCACTCACCTGCTCGACTATGCGTTCCGTCAGGTTCTCGGAACTCATGTGGAACAGAAAGGCTCTTTCGTGTCTGACGAAATATTGCGTTTTGACTTCTCTCATTTCCAAAAGGTTACAGAAGAAGAATTGCGTCAGGTAGAACTGATTGCCAATAAGATGGTACGCCAGAACATCGCTCTTGAAGAGGCTAGAAACATGCCTATCGAAGAGGCTAAGCAGCTTGGCGCCATTGCGTTGTTTGGAGAGAAGTACGGAGACACAGTGCGCGTTGTTAAATACGGCCCTTCTGTAGAGTTCTGTGGCGGTACTCATGTGGCTTCAACTGGACAGATTGGTATCATCAGAATAATCTCTGAAAGCTCTATCGCCGCCGGCGTCCGCCGTATCGAAGCGGTAACAGCCGCCAAAGCTGAAGAGTTGCTCAACCTGCAGCAGGATATGATCCGCGAACTGAAGAACTTCTTCAACAACACGCCAAATTTGATTCAGTCTATAAAGAAATCAATCGAGGAAAACGCTGACCTGAAAAAACAGGTGGAAGGATACATGACTGAAAAGATACAGCGCATGAAGGACCTTCTGATAGAAAAGGCTACAGAAAAGAACGGTGTGAAACTTATCGTTCTAAAGGGTGACTTCCCTGCTGACATGGTTAAGTCTATCGCTTTCCAGATCAGAAATCAGGTGAAGGACAAGATGCTTTTCGTTGGCGGAACAATGAACGATGGCAAGCCTACGCTTACAATCGTGATGTCGGACGCTCTTGTGAACGACGGCCTTAATGCTACGAATATGATTCGCACCGCAGCCAAAGAGATACAAGGTGGCGGAGGCGGTCAGCCTTTCTTCGCTATGGCTGGCGGAAAGAACCCTGCCGGACTCGAAAAGGCCATCGACATCGTTGTTAACATGATTTGATTCTGAAGTATAACAGATACAAAAAAATCCCGAACTGCTTTTCACAAACGGTTCGGGATTTGCTTTATGCGTTCAAACTATCATCAGTCTTGAGGCTGCTCGCTTTCATCCTTCTTGCCCTTACGCTTCTCGAAACGCTCCTGAACAAAAGCCACAGACACGATAACAAGCACCGAACTGACCGCTATCGCCGCCAAAATTGCAACCCAGTGCTGTTTCAGCAGGTCAAAATAGGTCATCAGCCCCACCGCCACCGGCACAAAAAAGACCGCCATGTTTTTTGTTATGACCGTAGCCGCATCTTTCACATATTCCGGCTTTATTAACTTGAAGAACAACGCGCAAAACAAAAACACCATGCCTAGCACACTACCTGGCACAAACCTGCCTATCATAACGCTGACCAGCTCTCCAATGAAATAAAAAAACAATATAAAAAACGTCCCTCTTATCATCTCTTCTATTTTTTTCGCCACAAAATTAACTATTCTCAAATAAAAATCTTCCAAAATAGCATTTTTTCAAAAAAGAATCTATATTTTTGACTTTGCATTGCGGATAGTTTGTTCCTATCCCTGCAATTTGTTTAATTTTTAAAATTTATTTATTAACTTTAAGTTGTCGCTCTAAAACCTCGGCTGGCTTAGGCTCTTTTCGGCACAAGTCATCATGGCAACTTAGAAAAATTTGAACTTGATGACCAACAGATATTTTTTTAAACGTTTAGTCTTGTCACTCTCGGTCTCTCTCTGCGTCCTAAACATTTTTGCAGAGGAGAAAAACGGCAGCCGCGAATTCCTCGTGTCTAAAAACATGGACATTTACAATTCCCTGTTCAAGGAACTTGACATGTTTTACGTAGATACTATCAATCCTGAAAAAACTATAAAAACCGGCATCGACGCCATGCTGAACAGTCTGGACCCTTACACCGTTTACATTCCGGAAGAAGAAATGGAAGACTTTAAATTTATGATGAGCGGCGAGTATGCAGGTGTCGGAGCTATCATTGCAAAGCATAAGAACGCAATCATTATCAACGAAATATACGAAGGAAAACCTGCCGACAAATGCGGTCTGAAGGTGGGTGACAAGTTCATCGAGGTCGCAGGCAAAAAGATCGGGGAAGACAAAAGCACTTCTGACGTCAGCAACTTGCTGAGAGGCGACGCTAACACTGTGGTTGAAGTTGTTGTTGAACGCCCGGGCGAGAAGAAGCCGCTAAAGCTGAAGATAACAAGAGAGAAAATCGCTATAAATCCTATCGAATATTACGATGTGCTGGATAACAACATCGGTTTCATCTCCGTGTCTAACTTCACAGACAAAACCGCTAGCTCGTTCAAAGAGGCTTTTCTTGACTTGAAAAAAAAGGGTATCACCTCCTTGATTATCGATTTGAGAAGCAATCCGGGCGGACTTCTTAGCGAGGCTCTGCAGATTGTCAACTATTTTGTTCCAAAAGGCTCTACATTGCTGACTACCAGAGGCAAAGTGAAACAATGGGACGAAACTTACAAAGCGACAAGCTCGCCAATCGACACTGAAATTCCGCTTGCCGTGATTGTAAACAAAGGCTCTGCCTCTGCTTCTGAGGTTGTGGCTGGCGCGTTGCAAGATCTTGACAGAGCGGTTGTTATCGGCGAACGCTCTTACGGGAAAGGGCTGGTGCAGACTACCCGCAACTTGCCGTATGGCGGAGGCATAAAGGTCACTACTTCTAAATATTACACTCCGAGCGGACGATGCGTGCAGGCTATCGACTATTCTGACCGCGACGAAAACGGTTATGTGAAGCGTATCCCTGACAGCCTGACAACAGAGTTTAAAACTGCGAACGGACGCATTGTGCGCGACGGCGGAGGCATTACGCCAGACTCTGTAGTTGAAATAAAAGACAATTACTCTGAACTTGAAAAGAAACTTGTCTCTGACAATATCATCTTCGACTATGCGGTCAATTTCCGTGTCAAACATAAAAACATAGCTCCGCCTAAAGAGTTTGTGTTTGATGATTACGATGACTTCAAAAAGTTTGTGAAAGATGCGAATTTCACCTATACCCGAAACACTGAAAAGGGTGTGAAGGCTTTGGTGGACATCGCGAAGAAAGAGGGTTACTACGAAATTGCCAAGGAGGAGTTCGACGCGCTGGAAAAGAAACTGGAACATGACATAGACAAAGACCTCGATCATTTCAAAAGAGATGTCAAATGGTTGGTAACTGCTGAAATATTAAGCAAATACTACTATAAACGCGGCTTCCTGAGCGAAATGGTGAAAGAGGACGTCTTTGTTGATGTTGCAAAGGAGATCCTGAACAACAAAGAGGCGTACAAAAAAATATTGTCTAATCCGTAATTACAAAAGCAGATGAAAGCAATGATATTTGCCGCAGGACTTGGTACCAGACTGAAGCCCATAACTGACACCATGCCCAAAGCGCTCGTCCCTGTGAACGGCACCCCTTTACTGCAACATGCAATATGCAAACTAAAAAGCGAAGGTTTTGACAATATTATAGTCAATGTGCATCACTTTGCCAGTCAGATTACAGACTTTCTGAAGGCAAACAATAACTTTGGCATCAACATAGCCATCTCTGACGAGACTGAAATGCTGCTGGACACTGGCGGAGGCATCAAAAAGGCTGCTCCTTTCTTTGACAACGGCGAACCGTTCCTTGTACACAACGTAGATATTTTGTCAGACGTGAATTTAGGAGATCTATACCAAGAGCATGTAAAAGGTAAAAATGACGCCACTTTGCTCACAAGCGACCGTTCCACAAGCAGGTATTTGCTGTTTAATTCAAACGAAAGGCTATGCGGCTGGATTAACACCAACACAAACGAGACCAAGTCGCCTCTCCAAAATTTCAACGCGGCTGAATATGTTCCTCATGCCTTCGCAGGCGTCCATGTCATCTCGCCGGACATGCTAGCTGAAATGGCAAGCTTTCCGGACAAATTTTCTATCGTGGACTTCTACTTATCCGTTTCAGACAAAAGACTGATAAAAGCGTACAACAAGCCAAATCTGAAACTGATTGACGTAGGCAAACTTGACGCTCTTTCTAAGGCAGAAGAGTTCATCGCCTCTTTGAGCAAATAACGTTGGAGCGTGCATAGGGCAACACATTTTGCAATTTCATGTTCAAAAATAAAAGGATAGAGAGCTTTCGCTTTCTATCCTTTCTCTTATCCCTGTTTCAAAGACATTCACCTGACCTCGTACTCCACAAAGTTGCTCGGAGCGCTCTCATGTTTAAATCGATTCACCGCCGTAACCGCAAACTTATAAATGCCCTCTTCCGTCAAGTTAGTCAAATTCATGACCGGCACTCTGGTTTTCCGAACTATATTTTCAGGATTGTCAAAATCAACCGCTTCTCCATCCTTAAACGCATATA
Source organism: Paludibacteraceae bacterium (assembly GCA_017632345.1). GTDB lineage: Bacteria > Bacteroidota > Bacteroidia > Bacteroidales > Paludibacteraceae > RGIG9379. The sequence goes on along the minus strand of JAGBRL010000112.1, from coordinate 24,647 downwards.
TCACATAGTAGGCCACCTCATAACCTCCTGTTTCCTGAACTCTGTCCCAGCGCAAAATATCCGTAAACCTGTCACTACCTTTTTTCACATGAAGATTTTCCGGAGATATAGAAGGGCCGCCCTCTATCGCCTCGTTAAGAGGCACAAGAGCCGGATATCTGAAACTGCCCTTTCTCAAACTGTCACACAAACCCTGCGGATTCTTCAGAAACGGTTTAGCACTATAAAAGAAATAACCCTTAACCTCTTCGCACGCCGAACTGAAATCCATCTGCCTCACAAGCTCGTTCGGACGTTTCCACGGCTCTGTCTTGTTAACCTCAAAGCCAGACGCATACAAACCTATGTAATAGTTCCGTCCAAATGAATACGCACCCCACCAGTTAGAAAGCTCCTCGTAATCAGCCACATCCTTCCCTATCTCCCAGTAAAGCTGAGGGGTCACATAATCAATCCAGCCACGTTCCAGCCACAGCAGCACGTCTGCATAAAGTTCATCATAATTAGTGCAACCCGCACGAGTATCAGAACCTCTCAAATCATCAGAATTATTTCTCCAAACCCCAAAAGGGCTTATGCCGAACTCGACCCAAGGCTTCGCCTCCTTAACCGCCTTATGTATCTGCTCCACAATCAAATTCACATTATCCCTTCGCCACTCCTCTTTATCAAATATTCCGCGAGAGCAAGAGCGGAACGTGGCATCGTCCGGAAACTCCGCGCCTGCCACTTTGTAAGGATAGAAATAATCGTCAAGATGCACCGCGTCAATATCATACGACCTCACAATGTCAGATACCACGACAGTCAGATAATCACGCACCTCCTGCAAGCCCGGATTGAAATAAATTTTCCCTCCATACTTTAAAAACAGTTCCGGACGTTTATAATAAATATGACCTTTATTCAACATCTTCGTGTTTTCTCCGTTTGTCACTCGATAAGGATTTATCCATGCATGCACCTCCATGCAGCGCTTATGCGCCTCTTCCGTCACAAATTTCAGAGGGTCATAATACGGTTCCGGAGCACGGCCCTGCTCGCCAGTCAGATAGTGCGACCAAGGCTCCATGTCAGACTGATAGAAAGCGTCAGACGTGGGCCTAACCTGAAAAACCACCGCATTAATACCAACCGCCCTCAGCGAGTCCAGCATCTCCAACATCTCCGTCTTCTGCAGCTCCGCATCCTTCTTCTGAGACGGCCAGTCTATACCTGCGACCGTAGCAATCCACACCGCCCTCATTTCATGTTTTTTGGGCGAATTGCCAAAGAGGCAGGTAGCGCTCGCAACTGCAAGCAAAAAGAGAAATACACGTTTCTTCATATGTTTTTTATAAGTCAGAATCATTTGTAAAGCCAGTATTTTTTAGATTTTGATTTAAAAGCCTCGTTATCCTTTCGCCAAAATTTCTCCACATCTTTAAACTGATAATTCTTTGAAAACAAAGACCTCACCTGCCCGGAACCGCACACATAGTCAAACGAACGGCAATTTTTCTGACCGCTCAACGTAAAGAGATCTTTCTGCGGATATAACTTTTTCAGCTCCTGCAAAACATAAAACTGCACCTCAGTCAGCTTCGCCTTTTCAAAATCTGTGATATACACCTGCACCCCCTGGAGCAATTCGCCCTTCCCGAACGCATAATAAGGCTTGTAAACAATAGGGCGAAACAACAGGCCGTCCAACTTCAGAGCGTTCATCGCCGACGCAAGCGTGTCTGCATTTGCCCACGATGCGCCGAACAGTTCAAAAGGCATAGTGTATCCAACCCCGACAGACAACACAGACAACTCGCCCACGATACCGGACAGAGGATAATAAAACGACGTGTTCATATTAGGAATATGCGGCGATGTAAGCACCCACTTCAGACCTGTCTCCTTATAGGTCATGTCACGTTTCCAGCCCTCCATCTTCACCACTGTCAGAGAACATTTCTTTGCGGTCATGCCCTCCTCGTTCAACAACGTCGCCAACTCGCCGCACGTAAGTCCGTAAATGTAAGGAATCGGAAACTGACTGATAAAAGAGGTGTACTTAGGCTCAACAATCGGACCTTCAACCTTCTCTCCGCCAAGCGGATTAGGCCGGTCCAGCACCACAACCTCCTTGCCATTCTCGGCGGCAGCCTCCATCAAAAGTCCGAGCGAACTTATAAACGTGTAGGAACGGCAGCCTATATCCTGAATGTCATACACTATAACATCCACATTCTTAAGCATCTCAGCCGTAGGCTTCTTTGTCTTTCCGTGAAGCGAGAAGACCGGAAGTCCTGTACGCTTATCCTTAGAGTTCGCAAACTTAGCGCCTGCATACTCGTTACCGCGAACACCATGCTCCGGAGCGAAAAGCGCCGTCAGACTGACACCTTCCGCCTCGAACAAAATATCCACAGTGGATTTCAAGTTTTTGTCAACACCAGTAGGATTGGTCAGCAACCCCACACGCTTGCCCTTCAACGCAGCAAAACCGCTCTCTTTTAACACTTCTATGCCAGTCTTCACCTGAGCTGTAAGCGACTGCGAAAACAAAGCCAGAGAAAATGTAATAAATAACAAATACCTCATCTGAAAAAACGTAGAATTAACAAACCGCCTCCATTGCAGAGACTCAAATCAGATGCAATATTCGCAAAAAATCCTGATATATGCAAGAAAATCGCCACGATAGAAAACCACAAGCCAACTCAGCCCATCATTCACAAAAAGAGAGGCGTCACGGAACAAACCCGCAACGCCTCAACAAGACAGTTACCGCATACCAAAATAACCGCTAATTATTGTCAAAAAAACCAACCACAAGCAACGTGCCCATGGCAACCGCCGCACCCACCAGCACAGCTTTCACAATCGAATCCAAATCCGGCAGAGGGCACGGGTCTCTGTAAATAACGCCCTTATCAGACAAATCGTCCAATCCCTCCGTCTTTACCAAATCATTAACCTTTTCCATGACCGTAAAATTTAAGTTGCACAATCATTATCACACCCCAAATATACCGCCGCTCTGCAACAACACCAAGAATTAAGAAATGTTGTCGAAAAATTGTCGGGTAAGGCTGGGTTGGAAATTGTTTAACTGGGGATTATTACACTCTACCTGAATCCCGTATTCTACATTTACACAAAATTATGTACAGTGCCTGCTGAGGGGAGTAAGGTAAAAAATAGCTTGACACAGTTCTGTTTACACTACCCAGTTCTGTTTACACTACCGTTTCATCGCATAATCACCTTCATTTACTTTTTTTATAGCTTTCTCATGCCCTTGTGCAGCAGCCTTTCGATACCATTCTGCTGCTTTTTCATAATCTTCCTTTACGCCTTTGCCATTCTCATAACAAAAGCCTAAATTGTACTGAGCTTCAGCATCTCCTTGCTCTGCCGCTTTGTGATGCCACTTCACTGCTTTTTCATAATCTTGCCTTACGACTATGCCTTTATAATAACAAATGCCTAAATTGTACTGAGCACTAGCATACCCTTGCTCTGCCGATTTGCGATACCACTCGACTGCTTTTATATAATTTTGCTCTACGCCTTCGCCATTAGAATAACAAACGCCTAAATCGAACTGAGCTGCGGCATATCCTTGCTCTGCCGATTTGAAAAACCACTCCACTGCTTTTTCATCATTTTGCTCTACGCCTTTGCCATACATATAACAAATGCCTAAATTGTACTGAGCTTCAGCATCTCCTTGCTCTGCCGCTTTGTGATACCACTCCACTGCTTTTTTATAATCTTGCACTACGCCTACGCCTTGCTCATAACAAATGCCTAAATTGTACTGAGCTGCGGCATATCCTTGCTCTGCCGATTTGCGATACCACTTTGCTGCTTTTTTATAATGCTTTTCATCTTTTATACCTTTATGATGACAGCCTAATTTAAACTGAGCTTCGGCATGTCCTTGCTCTGCCGATTTGCAAAACCACTCTAATGCTTTTTCATAATTTTGCTTTACGCCTTCGCCTTGCTCATAACAAATGCCTAATTGGTAACAACATCTGCCTAATCTAAACTGTGCATCGACATCTCCTTGCTTTGCCGATTTGCGATACCACTCTACTGCTTTTTCATAATCTTGCTTTACGCCTTCGCCTTGCTCACAACAAATGCCTAATTGGTAATAACATCTGCCTAATCTAAACTGAGCATCGACATTTCCTTGCTCTACCGATTTGCAAAACCACTTTGCTGCTTTTTCATAATCTTGCTTTACGCCTTCGCCTTGCTCATAACAAATGCCTAATTTGAACTGAGCATCAGCATCTCCTTGCTCTGCCGATTTGAGATACCACTCTGCTGCTTTTTCATAATTTTGCTTTACGCCTTTGCCATACTCATAACAAATGCCTAAATTGTACTGAGCTACATCAAGTCCTTGCTCTGCCGATTTGCAAAACCACTCTACTGCTTTTTCATAATCTTGCTCTACGCCTTCGCCATCATAATAACAAATGCCTAAATTGTACTGAGCATTAGCATATCCTTGCTCTGCCGATTTGCAAAACCACTCTACTGCTTTTTCATAATCTTGCTTTACGCCTTCGCCATACTCATAACAAATGCCTAAATTGTGCTGAGCTGAAGCATTCCCTTGCTCTGCCGATTTGAGATACCACTCTGCTGCTTTTTCATAATCTTGCTCTACGCCTCTGCCATTATAATAACAAATGCCTAAATTGTACTGAGCTACATCAAGTCCTTGCTCTGCCGATTTGAGATACCACTCGACTGCTTTTTCATAATCTTGCTCTACGCCTTCGCCATTATAATAACATCTACCTAAATTGTTCTGAGCATCAGCATATCCTTGCTCTGCCGATTTGCGATAACACTCGACTGCTTTTTTATAATCTTGCTCTACGCCTACGCCATACCTATAACAAATGCCTAAATTGTACTGAGCTTTGGCATGTCCTTGCTCTGCCGCTTTGCGATACCACTCGACTGCTTTTTCATAATTTTGCTCTACGCCTTCGCCATACCTATAACAAATGCCTAAACCGTACCGAGCGTCAGCATCTCCTTGCTCTGCCGCTTTGCGATACCACTCGACTGCTTTTTCATAATTTTGCTCTACGCCTTCGCCATTATAATAACAATTGCCTAAATTGTACTGAGCTTCAGCATGTCCTTGCTCTGCCGATTTGTGATACCACTCGACTGCTTTTTTATAATCTTGCTCTACGCCTACGCCACACCCATAACAAATGCCTAATACATACTGAGCTTCGGCAAGTCCTTGCTCTGCCGACTTGCGATAACACTCTGCTGCAAGGTCATATATTCCCTCGTCATAATATTGCCATCCTTTTTCATACAAATCCTTTGCAGAACCAAAGTCTGTTTCCAAACTATCTGTCTGTACTGTCTCACCCTTTTTTCTAAGCCATGACGGCCTTTTTATTTGTTCACTCATACTATTTACTATTTTTATTCAATCAACAAGTCATTTCTATATCTAAGTTCTTTGAAAAATACTCCTTTTTATAAGCAAAAACCTACAACCCAACCACTCTCTTTGAGCCTCTTGAAGCAGAAACCTTTCCTCTGCTTTTCTTGAATGAATCAAATAGTCCCATAAGCCATATTTATTTAAAAATTTAACATTTACTGCAATTTGTCATAAATTTCAAATTGTTTTTCTTTTGCGGCGTTCACAGCCGTTTGATAACGTTTCTCAAACTCCTTTTTGTAATTTTCAAAAGCAGACTTGTCTCCGTTACGACTCAGCGCATTTAATGCCGTAAGTTCATCCATCACCTTAAACCTAAGCACAGAATTTGACATCTGCGAATCTAACAATTCTGTCTGTTTTGCCTCTTCAAACCCTGCAGACCTTATATCTGCGTTTATCTTCTGGCGCTGCTGCTCAATAAATTCACTCCACACTTCTGAATTTTTTCGATGAACACGTTCCACCTCCTTATAGAGTTTATTAGCAAAATCAGCATCTACAGTTTTTTTCTGAACATTAATCGTCTGAGCGCTCTTTTTATCGTTTGAGCCAAACAAAAAGCCGAGGCAACCTCTATTGTTTGCAAGTTCGTCATAGTTTGCACTTGCTTCACCATTCCCATCACCTGACATTTCCACAGAATTGACAGCTGCTATTGCAGCAGCCACCAACTCTTCAGATTTTTCGGACAATGCTTTTTTATATAAATCTATTTGTATCATAATTTTCCGTTAAAATTATTAAGAGCCTGCAGAGCAACCTCCACAGACTTAATATTCTCCTCTTTATCTCTCAATTCCGCCTGCAGTTCCTCTAAGAATCTCTGGCTATTTTCCTTCATGGCATCAATAAATTCTTGTTTATTACCCACAACAACATTTATCACTTTCTGACAGATAGAGTTCAACTCTTCTTCCACTTCAGAATTAAATCCGCTCACCAAACTAGACGCTATACCCCTTGCTTCACTACGACAACCTTCTGCCAACGAGCGCACATAACTACGCCCCTCCGCATCTTCTCCAGCAAAGCACTGTTGGCTATATGACACATAATCAACACCTTGCAAAGCAGACAAACAATTGTCTTTAAAACCATCTAACAACTCTCGTTCATTTAAGATGGCTTCCGCACTCATCTTATCAATCACATCATACATAATATTACGCAAAATATCTGCGTCAAACTGTCCAGTCGTATCATTTTGTTCCTCTTGAGTTATCCTATTTCCAATTTCAGACTGAAGGAAACTCTTCAATTCTTCCACCTTATTCTTCCATGTTCTGCTCAACTCTTTTACCGCAGACGAAGCTCCCTTATCTAAACTATCCACAAGTCTATTTACATCAACAACATCATAGCTTGCTTCGAATGTTTTATCTCTTCTCAGAAAAGAGGTGCTTGTTCTGACAAAAATGCGCGATTCCGTACGTGTAGGAATACTCGGCACAGAAAAACGAGCTGAATTTTGGCACTCTTTCCTTGCAGCTTCAGCTTTAGACTTTATTCTTTCAGACACAGAAGAAATACCTTTTTCGATTGATTTTATAGCCTTTTCTGTCGATTGTTTTTTTGCTTCTAAGTCTTTTATGTCCGTCGCCTTCAGCACTTCGAGTTTATCAGACAATGATTTAATCTGCTGCTTTACAATCTTACAAAGTTCTCCACTTGCAAAAGCAAAATAGGCATCTATCTTCTCGCCTATAATTTTATCCTTATTTTTCACAAAGATTTCATCCAGATACTTATCTCTTATAGTATCCATCTGCGAAAGCGCAAAAAAAGTATTCTTCACGTCCTCCGGAGTAGAAAAGAAATCAGGATAATATATCTTCATCCGCTTAACCACATGACTTTCTATGTCATCCCAACGTTCACTATCTTTTTTAGATATAGAAAATCCGATACCAGATGAAAAATCAAGAATAGGATCTTTTCCGCAGAAACTGCTACAGCTAATATTATCCCTATACTGCTTTCTCAGCTGTTTCTGACTATGATCTATAGCTGCGCCTAAATCATTGTCAAACTGTTTCCCCACATCCTGCAAAACAGAGTCAAATTTAGAGGCAATCAGCACAACAGTTCCAACCCCCTCGCTACCAATACGAGAACACAAGAATTCAACATCCGTGCTATCAAAAAAACGGCCGGAATAACTCAAAAGGAAAACGCCGTGACAGCCACGCAAAAACTCTCGAGTACGCTGTTCACGAGAAACGACAGGGTCATTCACACCCGGAGTGTCAACTATTTGCAAATCCTTCAGTCGTTCGTCCTTCATCTGAATCGTCAAACTCTTCACAACAGAGGTAAACTTACCATTTGCCCCGACATACATTTCCAGAATGTCTTGCAAATCTTTAATATCAAAGAAACTCTTTTCTTCTGTAAACGTCTTTTCCCTAATTTTACTCTTTGCCTCCCTGTCACAGAATGTCACAAGTTCCTTCGCTGTCTTGAGAGCTATATCAATATCCGTTTCAGCCATCTTAACAACGTCCGCTTCAGACAATTCAGGATTTGAAGCCTTATAACAACTTATTATATCATCATACTCTTTCGCTCTACTCTCAAAGCCACTCCACTCTTTGGCATTGTAATACTCTACGATGAATTTATTCTCTTCGCCGTACTCCAAAATAGTCAAACCTGCAGTCATCGGAGTCGATGCACGAGGCAAAACGTTTTCACCATCAAAAAAGAGCGAATTTAAGAAAGAAGACTTGCCGGCTTTCACCTGACCAACAACACCGATTTTCAATATCTGATTATCAGCCATCAGTTCTTCCGCACCATTTCTTTTTCCCTCTAATTCCAATTTTAGTTTCGAGACAACTTCCTTTACCAAACCGCTTCCGCAGTCCTCCACAACCCTTACCTCATTATCTAACTCATCAAAATATGCCTTATAGTTATCTTTCGTTATATTCATAATCTTCGCTTTATTTTATGTTACCTTTCAACCAATCCTTAAAATTATTTTTATCGGACAACTCTTCCAAATTACCAGAATCGTGAACCAGAGAAGGATTTGACTTATAAAGCATTTCGCAAATATCTTTATAATGGCACATTACAGCAACCTCCAATACATTATAGCCATTTCCATCTTTCAAACTCAAATCAACATCATTATCAATCAGAACTTGCATCATTTCATTATTGCCTGATTGCGCAATCCAAGTAAGAACACTATATCCGGCAGAATTTGTTTTCTCTAAATCAACCCCCTCAGAAAGACAGTTAAGGAACGCTTCGTAATTACCACCACTGATAGCAGAAAAAACATCGAGATCGTCAGCGTGCACAATAGTTTGCAGTTTTCTGTTATTATCCTCAACAAGTTTCTCTGCCTCCCTATAACAAACTTCAAACGTTTGCTTCAAACGAACGCTATATTCTGAAATATACTCTCTGCACAACTCCTCTAATTTCTTTTTTCCCACCACATCCTTATACTCATCTTCTGCTTTTTTTAAACTTTCATTAACATTTGAATGATGTCTCTCCATCCACCAAAAGACTCTTTCAATCAAATCCTCTCTATACTCTTCTTTCCAATATTGAAAATCACCACTTGCATATTCTAATATTTCATTGTAACTGTCAATCATAACAGTCTTTAATTCATCCTTTTCTGCCAAAGAAGCATCCTTATTACTATGCAAAATTTTTCCCCACTCAGCTTTTCCCTCAGCTAATTGTTTTCGCTGATTCTCTAGTTCCAATGAATAACTAGCAGATTGTTCTCTCTCTTTCTCAAAGCTTTTTGTTAATTCATATAAAACATCATCTAACACTTTTTTGCCCAATCCTTTTACAGAATCTATAAGATCTTCTTTTGACAATCCATCTTCAAGAATATAAAAAGAGCCTTCTGTTCCCTCTTCATTTCCATCTCTATCAGAATATGCAATTACAACCGGAGGATTATCTTCTCCGAGACGCTTGGAGCAATCATCCAAAGCTTTTCTACATATTTTCGTCACCTCCGCCGGTGATTTTTTATCTTTTTTTGTAAAAACAATAACATAAGGTTTACCGTTGCTCTTACTCAGCACCTGAAAATCTTTCTCAGTTATCGTACCACCTTCAATATCCACACACCAGAAAATCACATCAGCTTCCTCAAAAGAAGACAATGCAGTCTCTTTGTCCGTTGTGTTATTTTCCACATTACGGGCACTAGAATTGTTATATCCCGGAGTATCTATAAATGTGATTCCATCATACAATTCTTCAGTTGGCACATCTATCACCAACTTCTTCAACACACAAGCCACATTTACATTTGAATCTTTTGAATGTCGGATACAGTCAAGCACCTCCTGGTTAAGTATGACCATATCACCATTCAGATTCTCTCCTTTTATAATCATCTTGTCGATTTTAGAAGAGCAATTCAAATAGGTGTTCACCACAGATACCGGTTCAATACCTGTAGGAAGCAAATTATCATGATTTGTTAAAGCATTCAAAAAGGTTGATTTACCAGAACTGTACCCACCAGCAATCGCAACCTTCACTTGTACATTATGAGTATTCGATTCAAATACTTCCTGAGTGTAATTTGATATCGAACTCAAAAAATTTATAAAATTTGAATTATTCCATTTAACTCCTGATTCAGAACACTTAATTGACAGCTCTTCTACAACTTTATTATATGAATCAAAACAACTTGACAGATTCAAATTGCTTTGTGCTGTACAAATGTGACCTATCAAGTCTAAAGCTGCCTTAGGAGAATTATATTTGTTTATTTTCAACAATGCAGACGATGGACGTTTGCCCATCGACGCACTTTTTTTCTTTATAAAATCCAATCCCATAATATTTTGATTATATTTTTTTCAACTCCTCCACTGCAAGAGCCAGTTTATTCACACGCTCTGAAATTTCAGCTTCGCTTGACAACTTTTCATCCATAACAGACTTGATATTTTCATCAATCTGTTCTATCGTATTCTCAATCTCAGCTTTAATTTCATTATAAGCCTCTTGACGATTTTCCATCAACATCTGCTCGACATTCGGACGCAAACCATCAATTACTCTGCCAATTACTTGTGATTCAATCTTGTCTCTAACTTCTTCTGTTTTTTGCTCATTGCTTTTTCCAAATATCAAGGAAATCAAATCAGGCAAGAAAGAAACCACTATGGTAATTACCGGATGTAGCGCACCAACCAACAATGTTAAAGCCTTCTTTCCTGCAAGTTTGGCAAGCAACATACTCAAACCTTTCTGCAAAAGGCTCTCTACCATATTTCCTCCACCCAACTTTTCTAGCACATCTTTTGCCAAACTTTCGCCCTGCGTTGAAGAGACAGAAATAACAGAACTCAAATCTGCAGACAGTTCTTTCATGCTCTCACCTATAACCTCCTGATACTCTGTCATTTCTCTTTTAAATGAATTAATGAGCACCGGACGAATAATAGACATCAACTCACTTTCAAATGCCTTTCCATCACCTTTTGAAGAAAATGCCACCATAGCCAAACGCTGAGAAGCACCCATCAAAGCACTACGGATGTCTTGCAAAATATCATCAGCAGAACCTTCCAAAGACTGTGCCTGCGAAGCTTTGCCTTCCAATGAAGATATTGCTTCTGTCTTCTTTTTACTTAATTGCTCTATTAGAGAGTCAAAATCCTTTGCATTAGAGGTTATTAACTTAATTTGCATTTCAAATTGGGCAATTACAGAAGAGATAAACGCATCCACTTCCCCTGTGTAACGCTCCGCAAAGATTTTTTCAGCATCTACTTTTGAAAGAACTGCCTCCACATCTTTATATCCATATTTTTCTTCAACAGAAGAAGTAACACCCACGACCGAATCATCTGACATCAGCGATTTAACAACTTTTTCTACTGATGCTCGAATCTCTTGAACTTCTGTTTCTGGTTTTTTATCTGCTTTTGATAAAAACACATTAATAGATAGACCATACTGTTGAATTTCCCTAATAAAAGAAATCGTTGACGATCTGAGAGTAGCTTGTTCCGTATCCGTAAAAATCATAAATACAGAACCTTCGCGGATATAATTCAATATAGCGCTGTTATGGGCCTCAATTCCAGAATCTATACCAGGCATATCCACAAGAACTATTCCGCGACTATTCAAACTACGAATTTTCTCATTATTAATATACACATATACCACATCTCCTGGCGACACATTAAAATCCTTTATCTGAGATAGAGAATTTTTAGTCTCTTTCAACACACCATCTGAATACAACTCCAATTTTTCATCTTCTGCATAATACAATTCGTAGGCTACTGCTGTTTCCGGCAAAATATTTGTCGGCAACAAATCACTTCCTATATATGCATTCAGCAAAGAACTCTTCCCTGAACTAAAATCACCAACAAATGGTATTTTAATAAAATTATCCTTCGTTATTCTTCCCAACAAAACATCAGCATCCGCCTCAATTTTTTCAACAACATCCGCAACTGGAAAATTTAATTTCACCACGTCTGTTGCTGCCAGCACTCGGTTTTTCAAATTATCTAAAGCTTTCATATAAGTATATTTTAAAATTTTAAACTAACAATTATGGTCAAAACTACCACCATTCCTCCGCACTTCAAACAATTCCGCGGTTTAGTCGAAAAAATGTCGGATTTGCGGAATCCTCTGGGTGTTTAGGTGAATAATTTATTTGTTTGCAAGAACAAATAAATTCCTTTTCTTTACAAAGATAAGGAACAAAAAATTCAAAGAGTTGAGTATTAATTATTTACTATGTAATAGTTGTCTTGCTTATCCGTAAAACAGAGCCTTTCTTTTTGGTTTACGGAAGATTCGGGGTTATTTGATGTAATGATTTATGCATTCTTGGTTCTATATCGTACTAAATATTTTGTAAAAAACAAAAGGGGAATCACGGTTCTTTATTTAAAGACATTATACAGCAAAGAATTTTGGTGCTGCCTTCCAGGCAGAGGAACGATGAATTTACAGAACCAACTGTTGCTTATCTTGCTCGCATTCACTCAGTCATAACGCCCGTAGAGGTTAGCTTTACTGTGAAATTATTCAGGACAATATTGTTCTTGGTTTTGTTTTGAACGCTTCTGAGTTAGTTTTACTTATCTTGCCACGATGCCCGCATCGCTCCCTTACAAATATAATCAACCTATGCAAAATGCGCTCCAAAATCATCTCAACCTAATTTATAGAAGCTATACTTATGTGTTTTTTGCTGATTCAGGAATATTTGCCTCTATCCTCCTAAATTTTAACATTCTATAACAAAAAAACGACAAAAAACTTCATTCTTTCGATTTTTGTTAGTTATTTTGCAAACTAATTGGCGGTTTATTGCCTTTTTTTGATAATTAATGAAAAACAAAGCTGTAAAATATAAATTATTCAATTCAAAACTGACCTCGATAATAAGCATTTCCATGGTGCTTTTCCTGCTCGGAATTGTGGCTATGGTGCTTTTCGTCGGCAAAGAGCTGTCCTTTTACGTCAAGGAGAACTTTACGGTTTCTGTCATGCTGCACAAGACTGCCAGCGACGAGGCCATCCATGAAACGCTGAAGAAGATCGAGACCAAAAGCTTCGTCAAAAAAGTGCGTTACATAAGCAAAGAGGACGCGATGAAGGAACTCGCCGCCGAGATGGGAGAAGACCCCATGGAGTTCATCAGCTATAATCCGCTGCAGCCAATGTACGAGATAAACCTGAAGTCTGAATACGCAGACAATGACAGCATCCTGTTCATCGCAAAGGAGCTAGAGACGCTGCCCATAATAGAGAAGGTGGACTATCAGAAGAAACTTATCAGCGACGTGACTTACAACATAAAAAAAATAAGCGTGCTGTTTCTAAGCATCGCGGTGCTGCTGCTGATAATATCTTTCGTGCTTATAAACAACACTGTGCGCCTGCTCGTGTATTCGGACAGGTTCCTGATTCACACAATGAAGCTGGTCGGGGCAACGAAACGTTTCATCAGGAAGCCGTACATGAAGCAAGGTCTGTACATCGGCTTCATCGCTGCGGCGCTAGCCTCGGTATATGTGATGGTGATGTTCTACGCACTGCACGAGAAGTTTGAGCTTTTCCTGAATTTTGACAATCCGCAATTGTACGTGACAATCTTCGGAACTATATTTGTTTCCGGCGTGATAATCACGCTGATAGCCACTTTTTTTGCGGTGAACAAATACATCAGACATAAAATTGACGATTTATACTATTTATAAAAAACATAATAATGGATAATACAAAAATGGCAATGCCGAGGAAGAATTTAACGCTTCTTGCAATCGGCTTCGTAGTGATAATTATAGGATTTGTCTGCATGATAGGCGGAGGCTCTTCCGACGAAAGTTTCAACCCTGAAATTTTCAGTTTCAGAAGAATCACGTTAGGTCCGGTCATCGCAATTTTAGGCTTCGTGATTGAGGCTGTTGCCATCCTTTGGATTCCGAAGAAAAAAAATAACACAGATGATTTCGTTGAATTATAAAAAAAGATGAGCGACATAAATATTTTTCAGACCATAATCATTGCGATTGTGGAGGGGCTGACTGAGTTTTTGCCGGTCTCGTCAACAGGACACATGATTATAACGCAGGCTCTGCTTGATGTGAAGAGCACAGATTTTGTAAAGGCGTTTACTGTAATCATACAGTTCGGAGCGATACTTTCTGTCATCTGCCTTTATTGGAAACGTTTTTTTGTGCTTAACTCAACAGACGGGCTACCGGAAGGCACAACAGCGCTGAAAAAGTTTCTTCACAAATTTGACTTTTACTGGAAACTTCTCATTGCGTTTTTGCCGGCGGCTGTTTTCGGACTGCTGTTTTCGGACAAGATAGACGAGTTGCTGGAAAGCGTCAACGTTGTTGCCATCATGCTTGTGATTGGCGGTATCTTCATGCTCTTCTGCGACAAGCTGTTCAACAAGCCGGACAACAACAAAGAGCTGACTGAAAACAGAGCCTTTTTCATCGGGCTGTTCCAATGTATAGCCATGATTCCGGGCGTGTCTCGTTCCATGGCCACTATTGTCGGAGGTATGATAAACAAGCTGTCGCGCAAAGACGCGGCTGAGTTTTCGTTCTTCCTCGCCGTTCCGACTATGTTCGCAGCAACAGCGTACAAGCTGCTAAAGCTGTTCCTTGAGCCGGAAGGGCTTCAGCTCATAATGAACAACCTGACCACGCTCATAATAGGAAACGTGGTCGCTTTTATTGTCGCGTTGCTCGCTATAAAATTCTTTATCGGCTTTGTCACGAAATACGGATTCAAGGCATTTGGCTGGTACAGAATCTTGGTGGGAGGAGCTATTTTGCTAATGTCTTTTTTAGGATATAATCTTGAAGTCTGATGAATTTTCAGGAAGGAGAAGTTCTTTATTTCAACAAGCCGCTTCACTGGACGTCTTTTGACCTTGTGAACAAAGCGCGTTATTTGGTGCGTCAGTTCCTTGGCGTGAAGAAGGTCAAGATAGGCCACGCTGGCACATTGGACCCGCTGGCTACCGGCGTGCTGATTGTCTGCACAGGCAAGGCGACAAAGCGTATCGAGAGTTTTCAGTACCAGACAAAGGAGTATGTCGCCACGCTAAAAATTGGCGAGACAACTCCGTCGTTCGACCTTGAGACAGAGGTTGACGCAACATACGACACTTCGCATATCACAGAAGAACTCGTAAAAGAGACGCTTAGCAAATTTATAGGCGAGATACATCAGATTCCGCCTAAATATTCCGCCGTGAAGATTAACGGCAAACGTGCCTACGAATACGCAAGAGAAGGCAAAGACGTGGAAATCAAGCCGAAAGTGCTTGTGATTGATGAAATTGAGTTGATTGAATGCAGCCTGCCGGTAGTGAAAATTCGCGTGGTTTGCAGCAAAGGCACATACATAAGAGCCTTGGCGAGAGATATTGGCGAGGCTCTGAACAGCGGCGCGCATCTGACAGCGCTTGAGCGCACCCGCATTGGCGACGTTTCGCTTTCAGACTGCATATCTATGGAGCAGTTTGAAGAGCTTCTGAAACAAGAGCCAAAACCAGAAAAAGGCTGCTAAAGGTTCTGCCCGACACAGCCGTGAGGACAAGTGTCCGGAAAGGACTCTGCACAAAGCCTCCAGGAGATTTCTATAAATTAGGTCGAGATGATGTTATAAGACGCTTTTTTTGATTGACATTATTTGCAAAAACGGCACACACATCGTAACAGAGCGAATATGAGCAACATAGACAAAGAGTTCAATATGTCCGACCGAAGGATTTTGACTGAAAAATTACGAAACGCAATTTATAGAAGTTCCCTATTTCTAAATTCAGATAAAAAAACAAAATTAGTGTAATATGAAGTTATCTAAGTTTAAATTCAATTTGCCAGAAGAGCAGTTGGCTCTATACCCTGCTCCTAACCGAGACGAGTCTCGTCTGTTGGTTCTAAACAGGAAAACCGGCGAAATTGAGCACAGGATATTCAAAGACCTTGTCAACTACTTTGACGACAAAGACGTGTTCGTATTCAACGACACGAAAGTGTTTCCGGCTCGCCTTTACGGCAACAAAGAGAAGACTGGCGCTAAGATAGAGGTGTTTTTGCTGCGCGAGCTTAACCACGAGCTTAAATTCTGGGACGTGCTTGTTGACCCTGCCAGAAAGATTCGCATCGGCAACAAATTGTATTTTGGAGAAGATGACTCACTTGTAGCGGAAGTGATAGACAACACCACATCGAGAGGACGTACTTTACGCTTCCTTTTCGACGGCTCTTACGATGAGTTCAAAGAGACACTCTACGGTTTGGGCGAAACTCCGCTGCCAAAATTCATAAACCGTCCAGTGGAGCCGGAAGACGAGATTCGCTACCAGACCATTTTCGCCAAGCACGAGGGCGCTGTGGTTGCTCCTACAGCCGGAATGCACTTCAGCCGCGAATTGCTTAAACGCCTTGAAATCAAGGGCTGCGAATTTTCGTTCATCACGCTGCACGCCGGCCTCGGAAATTTCAGAGAAATCGACGTGGAAGACCTTACAAAGCACAAGATGGACTCAGAACAGATGTTCATAACAGAGAGCAACGCTGAGATTATAAACAAAGCACGTTCTGAAAGATGCAACGTATGCGCAGTAGGCACAACAGTGATGCGCGCTATCGAGAGCAGCGTGAGCACAGACGGCTTTGTCAAACCGTTTGACGGATGGACTAACAAATTCATCTTCCCGCCTTACGACTTCAGCGTGGCAAACAGAATGATCACTAACTTCCACCTTCCGCTCAGCACCTTGCTTATGATGGTTGCGGCGTTCGGCGGATACGACTACGTCATGAACGCGTACAACGAAGCACTCAAAGAGGGATATAAGTTCGGCACATACGGCGACGCCATGTTAATTTTATAAGAGATGAACAATATACCGGACAATGCAAATATGCTCTTCAGTTTTGTCAATATGAAACTGAGAGACGAGTTCGAGTCGCTCGACGAATTGTGTATGTCTTTAGACATAGAAAAAGAGTGGCTTACAGAAAAACTTGCATCTGCAGGTTTTCTCTATAACGAGGACTTGAACAAGTTTTGGTAAGCATGACGAATTAAGGCAACCGTAAAAAAAAAGAGTTCAGCACAATTGCCGGACTCTTTTTTTGCAATATATCGTGCACTCCTTTGCTGACATAAACAAAGGAAGCATGATTCCTATCGTTTCCAGAACGGCGGTGACAAAAGGAAAAGCACCGTGAAGATTTCAAGACGCCCTGTCAGCATAAGGAAAGACAAATACCATTTGGCAGCAGCCGGAAAATCCGCATACGTGCCAGATGGCCCAATTTCGCCAATGCCAGGCCCCACATTACTGATGCAAGTGATCACAGCGCCGCAAGCCTCCACAAAATCCACGCCAAACAAAGTCAGCACAAGCATACTGAAAATAGACATCACAATGAACAGCACGATAAAAGCGAGCACATTAGTCACAATCTGGCTATTCACCACCTTTCCGTTAAACTTAACCGGCAAAAACGCGTTCGGGTGCAGAAGCCTTTTGAACTCCAGATAACTATTTTTTATAAGCAGAATAATCCTCACTATCTTTATTCCGCCGCAAGAAGAACCCGCACAGCCGCCGAACGTCATCAGCACAAGCAAGAAAACCCAGATAAAAGGCACCCTAATCATAAAATCGTTCGTTGCGAAACCGGTGCCAGTCATGATAGATATAATCTGGAACATGCCCTCCCTCACTGCCTTTTCAACAGACAGGTCTGTTGTTCTTATTGCCACCAGCGAATACCCCAAAGAGAAGAGCAGAAAGAACAATGTATAATACTTAAACTCTTCATTCTTAACAAGTTTTTTAAAATCGCCCTTAAATATCACATAATAAGACACCGCAAAACTTATACCCCCGATAAACATAAACGCGCAGATTGTATATTGAATAAAAGCAGAATCCCAATAAGCCACGCTCATATTTTTAGTCGAATATCCTCCAGTAGATAAAGTTGTGAAAGAGTGGCAAACAGCGTCAAACAAGCTCATTCCGCCCAAGGCCAGCATCAACGCTTCCGCCATAGTCAGCAAGGCGTACGTAGTCCATAAAATCTTAGCCGTTTGCGTCACGCGCGGCCTCAGCCTGTCTTTTGTAGGCCCAGGCACCTCAGCCACGTAAAGCTGCATTCCGCCGATACCCAGAACCGGCAACACAGCGAGCGACAGCACAATAATACCCATTCCGCCGAGCCACTGCATAAGGCTTCGCCAAAAAAGCAGACCATGCGGCAATCGCTCTATATCCTCCAATATTGTCGCCCCCGTTGTGGTAAAGCCTGAGATAGTCTCAAAAAAAGCGTCAGTATAGCTAGGAATATAGCCGCTCAAGTAAAAAGGGAGCGACCCAAAAAGAGAAAAGACGATCCATATTATAGTGACGATAAGATACCCCTCGCGCTTACCCAGCTTAGACAAGTCCGTCTTTGCCGGAAAGTAAGATAACACCGCAACAGCAAATGTCACCCCCGCAGAAAGCAGCAAGTAAGGAGCGTCGTCCTCTCCGTAAAAAAAGGCGACAGCGGCAGAAAACAACATAAAGGCCACCTCAAAAAACAAAAGCGAGCCGATTGTTCTCGACACTATTTTCGCGTCAATCAAACTTTTGTGTTTCATTGTGCAAGAAGAAAGATCAATTAAACAGTTTATCCAGTTTTCTGATGCTCGAAGAGAGGCAGAAAACCACCACATTATCATTCGGGAGAATTTGCGACATACCATTCACGATGAAGCCCTTGCCGTCACGAATCACGCCACCGATGAACAGATTCTTAGGCAAATTAAGGTCCTTCACCAAAGCGCTTGTTATTTTAGACCCCTCTTTGGCCGTCAGCTCCACAACCTCCGCATCCACATGCGTAAGGCTCTTGACCTTATTCACGTCAACATCAAGCGTATATTGGTAAATGTAACTGGCCGCTATAATCTTCTTGTTTATGACCGTGCCAATATCAAGGCTCTCGGCAAGAGGGATATAGTCTATATTCTCGATTTCCGCGATAGTCTTCTGAAGCCCAAAGCGCTTAGCAGCAATGCAAGCAAGAATATTAGCCTCCGAATTATCGGTCAGCGCCACAAAAGCGTCCATATCCTCAATACCCTCCTCCTTCAGCAGCTCAAGATTGCTGGCATCGCCAAGCACAATGAAAGCGTCGTCCATCTGTTCCGCAATCTTCACCGCCTTGTTTTTATTTTTCTCCAGCACTTTGGCGCTCATGCCGTCAGGAAGGCTCAGCACGGTGCGCACAGCAATCTTTCCGCCCCCCATAATCATGAGGTCACGCACATCTATAACATTTTTGCCAGCCTGTTCACGCACATGCACCACATAATCCCTCGTCGTAATGAAGTAAACAATGTCATTGGCCTGCACCTCGTCGCTACCCGTCGGGATAATAGTTTCCAAGTCTCTTCTGATAGCAACAATACGGTAGTTCTCGCTGTTTTTCAGGTCCATCAGCCGCTTGTTAACGATAGGAGCGTTCTTTCTGACCTTCATCCCAATAAGGGTCAAAGCTCCATCATTAAACTCCATCCACTGACGCACCCAATTCACTTTCAACGAATTAACAATCTCTTCCGAAGCCAACATCTCCGGATAGATAAGAGCATTCACGCCCAGTTTCTCAAAAAACGTCTTATTCTCAGGAAGCAGATACTCATAATTGTCTATACGAGCCAACGTCTTCTTAGCCCCCAGATTCCTAGCCAAGATGCACGCTGTGATGTTCTGGCTTTCTATCGGAGTCACGGCAATGAAAAGGTCTGCAGACTGAACGCCCGCCCCCCTCATATCCTTTATAGACGTTGGAGAACCTTCTATTGTCATCAAATCATAATTAGACTCTATCTTTTGCAATTTCTCAGAATCTTCATCTATCAAGATAATGTCATGACTTTCACGAGACAACATTTTCGCAAGGTGAGAGCCAACCTCTCCTGCCCCTACAATTATAATTTTCATATTCCGTAAAAAACAATATTATCAAAAGGCGATCTCATAAACCACGTTTGCGATTTCAAAAAAAGCATCTTTCAAAACCATTCTGACACAATTTATAAAACTCGCCCAAAAAGCGTTCCTATATTTCAAAAAAAATCTCCCTGCAATCATTCTGCGGACCAAAAACTGCTTCTTAACCATAAACCTCCGCAAAAAGAAAGATGAGCCGCAAAGGTAAAAAATAATTTTGAACAAGAGAGCCATTGTAATTTTATTTTTTCACAAGCCATCAAACAGCACACTATCCAAAAAGCAGAATACATCTGTATTACAAGCACTTATCACAAACAATAAAGCGTTTCCGCACCACAAAAAAGCACACACTGCACACATTACCGTCAAAAAACTTTGCTCTCTAGAAAAAAAATCTTATCTTTGCAGGATGAAAAGTTTCAATTATTTACTTATAAATAACTATGCTGTTAAAATGTTAAAAAGATTTTTATTCACGCTGCTTGCCTCACTGTTGGCAAGTTACACGCTTGCTCAAGATTTCAGCAATGCGACTCTTTTGTTCAAGGAGGATTTTGGCGGAAATGAGGTTTCGGATCCTGTTGCGAAACCAAATGGCATCCCTCAATGTACGTACGAATACAACGTGGACCCTCGAGGACGGGGAAAGTATGCGTTGAGAAAAGTGAGTTGGGAGCATCCGGAATGGTTCTATCCAATTTACGACCACACTTATCCTGAGGACGGAACTCGCGGCTACTTCATGCAGGCTGACGGTTCTGGTTCTGCTGGCATTTTTTACCACACTCAGATTGACAATTTGTGCGAAAACACAAATCTGACGCTCTCTTTGTGGGGCTTGAGCTCTACAAAGACCGACTTTGGAGGAAATGCGTTCCTCAGCTTAGTCATAGAGGACCTGGACGGAAATGTCCTTAAGCAAAACGACATTGAACTTGTAAACCAAAAAGGTGTGTGGGAGAATTTCACTCTCGATTTCTCCGTGCCTCAGAATTCAACTTCTCTTGTCTTTAAAATTGCCAACAACAGCACAACTGCAAGCGGCAACGACTTCATGCTGGACGACATCGAAATTTGGATGTCAAAGCCGCCTGTTGTAGTGGCTCAGCCAGACACGGTGATGGCAGGCGAAGAGCTTGTGATTTACACTTCGTTTGAAAATAACGGAACTTATGTTGAGCCGTTGAAATATTCATGGTACAGATGCGACACTCTGTCTTACAACGTAGAAGACTGGAAATTCATCAAAGAGGTTAAAAACTTGAAAATAACCAATATTGACCAGGCTTATGCAGGATATTACAAGGTTTGGGTCGGTAGCGCCGGCTCTGATGTGAAGAACATCTGTAACTCGGCTTCTAACATCATAAAGGTCAATGTGGTAACTCCTGAATTGACTTCCTCATATCCGGACAACGTAATCGACAAGTCTTGCACTGTGGCTCCTGCTGCAAATGCGTTCGACATTGCCGAAGCTTATTCTGCAAAAGGTGTCAACAGCATGACTACTCCTTTTGTGGGCGATATAGATGGCGACAGCATTCCTGAAATCATTGCTTGCATAAACACAAGCAAATCGCCGTACTTCTCTAGCGGATTCTTTGTGATAAACGGACGAACAGGCGAAGTCGAAGACACGCTCAACACCGTAAGCTACAACACCCACGGACAGTGCATGGCCTTTGCTGATGTTGACAAAGACAGAAAGGCTGAACTCTTCTTGCTCGGCGAAGATATGTACGCATACTGCTACAGCAACACCGGAGAACTAAAGTGGAAGAGCGAAAACGTGTTTGACAATCGCTACCTGCTCTCTGTTGCCGACGTGAACAACGACGGAGAAGCAGAGCTAGTATGCGGACGATACATCTACAACGCAAAGACAGGTAAACTTCTTATCAACGCAACTCTCGAAAACGACGGTAAAGGCTTTATGTCTCCGCATAATTTGCATGTTGACAAAGACGGAATTAAGACTATGTCCAACGCGTTCTACATGTATGCGCTGGCAAACTTCAATTACGACAACAACCTGGAGATGGCGGCCGGAAATACCCTCTACAAAATCGTGCTGACAAACAATGAGGGTACAGAAGGCAACTCTATGACCGTTTTGCGTCAGGCCAAACTTAACGACAAGGTTGATGTGGTTGACGGGGGCTCTATCGTCCTTGACTTTGATAACGACGGAGACCTCGACATCTGCACATTTGCCAAAGAAGTGGATGGCGGAAGCTTAGACAACCATAAGATAAACATATATGTGTGGGAAGGACAATCTTCCGACCTAATTGCATATCAAACTATCGAGTCGTCATTCCGCGGACCTACCATCCCATTCTGCGCTGACATTAACGGAGACAACCACCCTGAGATTATCTTCAACACAGCTAATGGCATGAATGTGCTGTATTACGACCTTATGGCTGAAAACAGCATGTCTTTGAAGGTTGTGCCTGACTATAAAGAGTCGGCTGCATACACGGCCTTTGACTTCAATCAGGACGGCAAGGCTGAACTTGTTTACCGTGGCGACAATAATTTGTTCTTAATTGACGGGGCAACTCTCAAGCCTTTGTGCGACTCTATCCAGGCTTTTTCCGGCACTATTGCAGAATTCCCTGTCGTGGCAGACGTTGACGCTGACGGTCATGCGGAAATTGTCCTTACTCGCGCTTACAAAGAGTGGAACAATGACGATTCGGAAGGCTATCTTTCTGTTTATAAAAGCAAAACACCTGGGGCTTGGGGCTCTGCGCGAAAGGTATGGAACCAGACGGCTTACAACTCTGTGAACATCAACGAGGACTTGACTGTGCCGCAGACTCTGTTCGACATTGCCACTGATTTTTCTAACGGAAAGAGTCCGTTCAACGCATTCTTGCAGCAAATGCCTTACATAAACACAAACGGCGACTTATTCACGATGGCTCCTGATTTGACAATCGCGAAAGTTCCGCAATTCAGATGGGAGTCCGATACTCTTACCGGCTCATTCTCTATCAAGAACATAGGCAGCAGCGAAAGTTTATCTCCTCTGTACATTTCGTACTTTTCGGACTACAAAAACAGAGATCTTCTCAAAACAGACACTCTTACTGACATTGTAATGGTTGACTCTATTCTGGAAATAAAGGCGAAATTCCCGTCAGATTTCCATAAGAATGTAACTATCGCCATTAATGACAAGCGCCTGAAAGGTCATCAGCCTGAATGTAATTTCGAAAACAACGTTTCTAACGAAATGACGGTTGTGAGATACTGCCCAGAAAAGAACAGCATCATTGACACTGTAATCTGGTGCAAAGACACATTGACAATCGGAAACTCAAAATTCTACGTTTCCGGAAATTACGATTTTGTGATGTTCGACAAAACCGACAATTGCGAAAGCACTGTCGATTTGACTCTCGCCGTACTTGAAAAAACAACAACCGAAATTTACGACACTATTTTCATCGGCGAAGCTTACAGAATGTTCGGATTCGACACTTTGCAGACTAAACTTGGCGACTTTACTTACACTCAAACTTTGCAAAACTTCAAAGGTTGCGACAGTATCGTCTCTCTTCACCTGCACGTGATATGCAAGGACTACGACATCAAACTGAATGACACCATCTGCGCTAACGAGTTCTACAGATTTGACAACAAGAGACTAATTGAGTCTGGTCACTACGAACTTGAAACCAAAACTATTTGGGGATGCGACAGTTTTGTCACTCTTGACCTTGTCGTTTTGGACACAGCCTTAACGTTCTTGACAGACACAACAGACCAGGCTGATTATAATGAATATGGCTTCGACTTGCATCTGACTGAAGGTGGCTGGCAAGAGTTCTTCCTTCATAGAACAAACATTCACGGATGCGACAGTATCGTGGTTCTGAACCTTCTTGTTATAGGCGACGGCTTGCCTACGATTAAAGAGCCTGAAGAACCTGAATACGAAGATTACACAATCTGCTCTAACGACTCTTTGGTTATTGGCGACTATGTGTTAAGAGACACTGGCCGACACGAGATTATCTTGAAAGACAGAATAAATCGTGACAGCATCGCTTACATATATCTTAAAGTCAACGAAATCAGCCGTGACACGTTGATTGACAATATCAGAATTGGAGAAACTTACAATTCGAACGGCTTCAATCTGAAACCGACTGAAGTGGGCAAAATGATTTTGACCAATATCTTGCCAAATTCTAATGGTTGCGACAGCATCGTGACTCTTGTGCTTACCGTCAAAGACCTTGATTATGACGGAGAGGACGACAAAGAGGGCGATGAAGAAGATGGTGAAGGTGATGGCAACGAAGGTGAAGGCGAAGGAGGAAACGGTTCTGAAGGTGATGGCAACGAAGGTGAAGGCGAAGGAGGAAACGGTTCTGAAGGTGATGGCAACGAAGGTGAAGGCGAAGGCGGAAGCGGTTCTGAAGGTGATGGCAACGGTGGCGAAGGCGAAGGCGGAAGCGGTTCTGAAGGTGATGGAAACGAAGGTGAAGGTGAAGGCGGAAACGGTTCTGAAGGAGATGGAAACGGTGGCGAAGGTGAAGGTGGAAGCGGTTCTGAAGGTGATGGCAACGGTGGCGAAGGCGAAGGCGGAAGCGGTTCTGAAGGTGATGGAAACGGTGGCGAAGGTGAAGG
>JAGBRL010000111.1 GCA_017632345.1 Paludibacteraceae bacterium | reverse complement strand
GCGGCCTCACCTTCTGCAAAACCTTCGCTTTTGGCAGTTGTCAGGACGTTGTTCAGGTCCCAGAAGTTCTTCAAGCTCTCCTCGTACTCACCCCTCTCTTTGTCGGTGAAGGCTGATATTTCAGCCACGTCAAACAGTTTTTTGAAAATGGCACCTGTGAGAGCCTCCGGCTTGCCCTTCAGTTTATAGAGGTTCTTTATGACATACAGCCACTTGTCCAACGATGTGTTCAAATCAGCTTCCGTCTTGTTGAACTTGGGCATCTCTACGAATATGTAATTGAGGCGGTCGCTGAAGATTTCGTTGTCGTCATCTTTCAGCTGCACTTTACTTATAACCCTTCCGTTCTCTTCGGCTCCTTCGTCAAGCTGAAAGTTCAGAATTCCTATGACATAAACCGGAGACAGGCGGTAGTCCCACGGCATGAGCCTGCCGCTCCTCACGCCCTGGCTTCTTACGGCGAACGATGAATAGTATATCGCCCTGTCCTTGAAAAAGTCCTGCTTCGCTTTCTGCATCTCAACTATGAACCGCTCGCCGCCGAACGTCGAGCAGTAAACGTCGTAAACTGCGCGTCGCTCATCCATGCTGTCGCCGAGCTGTTCGCTGTTCAAGTACGTCAATGACTCAATCATCTTGTCGCCGCTAAGCTCCAAGAGGTCGTTTAGGAAGCCTATCAGCAGGTCCTTGTTCGCCTCCGTGCCGAAAATCTTCTTGAAGGCGAAGTCGGTATAGAAATTCACGTAGCGTGATGTCGCTGTTCCGGGGATGCACATAATATTTAAGATATTGTTGTTATGTTGCAAAGGTAGAAAAAAAGAACGATTTTTTTTATCTGCAAAGCCATTGATTTGTTCGTATTTAGATTTTTTAACAAAAAGCTGCAAATCAGCATCTTCACAAATTTGGACTCAGACCCAAGACTTTTACATCTGAGGACAATCATCCTAATTTGTGATGACGAGAATTTTCTGCAGGAAAAAATCATTGCAGAGATATAATTTGTCAACCTCCGCAAACCGCTTTTATCATAATGATTTTCATGCCGTCAGCAAGAACGGTATCACTCCATTTATCCCGCTTTATCACTTGATTATCAATGGCAAATGCAATCCCTTTAGGGTTAAGACTCAACTTTTCCACAATAGAATCTAGCGTAGAGCCGTTGTCAAACTCATAATTTTTATTATTTATCTCTATATTCATTTTATTACAAAATTAAAAGTTGATGCCCGAAAGGCTCTTCGGGTTGAAAAAATGGTTTACCGGTCCGTGTCCTTTGCCGCACTCGATGTCTTTGCCAGCGTACAAGGCGTGTATTATGTAGTCTTTGGCAGACATGAACGCCTCTTTCAAATCTTCTCCGAGAGCAAGGTACGAAGCGATTGCAGAAGACAAAGTACAGCCTGTGCCGTGAGTGTTTTTTGTGTCAACAAAAGCGGAGCGTATTCCTATTCCGTCCTTGCCTTTTTCAAAAAGCATATCGACAGACTCGTCACCATCAAGGTGTCCGCCCTTCATAAGCACAGCGTTGCAGCCGCAATCCAGAAGCACCTCGGCCGCCTTTTGCATATCATCGACAGATTTGACACTGATACCTGTGAGCACACGCACCTCCTCTATATTGGGCGTTATCAGAGTGGCAAGCGGAAACAACATTTCGCGCACCGCCTCAATCGCCTCGTCCGTTATCAGCTTGCTGCCACTTGTGGAGACCATAACCGGGTCCAGCACATAATACTTAGGAGCAAAACGCTTCAGACAATCTGCAATAGCCTCAACAGAATCCTTGCTGTAGAGCATTCCGCTTTTCACCGCGTCAATCTTCATATCTTCAAACACAGCCTCTATCTGGTCTTTCAGAATATTAGGGTCGATGCCCTGTATAGACCGCACCCCGGTCGTGTTCTGAGACGTTATGGCGGTAATCGCGCTGCAGGCGTAAACTCCGAGCGAGGAGATTGTCTTTATGTCTGCCTGAATGCCCGCGCCACCACTGCTGTCAGAGCCTGCAATTGTTAATACTGTAGGGTATCTCATTGTAATATTTTTTCAACGATGGAGATGCCGTCAGAGACATCTCCATCAGTAAGTTATTTGTTATTCGTTATCAGAACCGACGAACTTCCAAGTGAAGGCAGCTAGCGCGCCTCCGATGAAAGGTCCGACGATGAAAATCCATAGCTGCTGAAGAGCCACACCGCCTTCGAATACAGCAGGCGCTATGCTTCGTGCAGGGTTTACAGAAGTACCTGTGTAGCGGATGCACACAAGGTGAACAAGCACAAGGCTAAGACCGATTGCAAGGCCTGCGAAGTTTCCTGCTCCCTTCTTTGAGTCTGTTGTTCCGAGCACAACAAGCACGAACACGAATGTGAAGACGATTTCTGCAATCAGTCCGCCTGTTGGCGAAACTCCAGCCTGACAAGCGTTCGCGCCGGTTCCGCTTAAACCTTCAACATTTGAAGTCAGAAGATAAAGAAGTCCTGAGCCGATAAAAGCTCCTATCACCTGAAACAGCATATACATACCTGCGTCCTTGCCTGACATTCTGCCAGAAAGCAGACAGCCCAATGTGATTGCCGGATTGATGTGGCAACCGCTTATTCCGCCGATAGCGTAGGCCATGGCCACAACAGCAAGCCCGAAGGCAAGTGATGTTCCGACAACCGAAGCAACGTTCACAATCTCGCTGCAGTCCGAAGAACAGTTCAAACTCACGGCAACGCCGCAACCCATAAGGACAAGTACCATTGTCCCGATCATTTCAGCTAAATACTTTTTCATTTTTTCTTAAATTAAATTGGTTATTAAATGTGAAGATAAAAAAAATCTTGTAGAATGCAACTTCTATATTTTACGTTTTTTTGTTTTTTTGCTTTTTTTCGAATATTTATAGGAATCGCATGATTCTTTGTCTTGCGACGGCAGTGGCAATATGTCTGAAAAATGCACCAGATATTTAGAATTCATCAAATTGGTGCAGTTGCACGAAAAAACAACAGCATCGTCTTCGCCGTATAGATATAAAACATTGTCTCCATAAGAAAGGCGCTGATAACCATCATGATAAATAACCTTGCGTATATGACGGTACAGTTCTGTCGTGTGCATATCTACAGTTATGCAGTTTTGGTCGATGGTGATATAGTCCTTGCGGGTAACAATGCCTTTGTATATAAAAAATATGCCACACAAGGCGAAAAGCAATATCAAAAACGTGAAACTTATGTAATCATCCAATGTTTGTTCAGAGTCTTGGAATAGAAGAATCGCAGCAAATACCATTGCTGTCAACAAACAAATAAAACCCACCACAATGAGTAAAATCGTTTTCCTCGCGCAAAAAGTTGTTTCGCCATGCCTCTTAAAATCGTATAACGGCTTTGGGAGAGTTAGTCCAAACCTATGTTTAGCTATAAATCCATTCAACTTTATCAATTCAGCGCTAAATAGAGACTGAATCTCGATCTTTTTCAGAAGTTGCTCGTTGACATCGTACAGTTCAAGAGTATAATCCCAATGAGCATAGTGGCCTTCTTTATAAGAGGCGTCCAACGCATAGGATGAGAGCTCTTCCCATCGATAGAAACATTGATGGTGTTTTGGGAAGAGGCTGTTGCTATGCACATCAATAGTGATGCCTTTTGAGTCTGTCTGTATATAGTCGTTCTTGACTAAGAAAGCGAACCAGATTAGCCAAGCTCCTATAAGAATCATTATGCCCAAGGTAAGGCTGCAGAGTACCAACACTTGGGGGCTGGACTCTTCTTTGAACACCCCGACAAGTATATAGAGCATAAACAGTAAGCAAACGACTCCAACACCTATAAAATAGCGCACATTAGACCGGTCTGTTTTTATTATATCCATAAACAGTCATCTTTTTATTCGTAAATAACCAAATCTAAAACCGAACCCAGATATTGGGAGTTTTCCAAGTTAGAACATCTGCACGAAAACATCTCTTTTTCATCCTTGTCATACAATTTCAGTATGCCGTCACAGAATGAGAAACTCTGATAACTGTCATGAGCAATAACTTTGTGCATACGTTCGTTCTGCCCTGAGCGCACATTTGCAGTTATGCAGTTTGGATCGATGGAGATGCAGTCGCTCTTTGCAGCGTTGCTCTCACGTATAAGGCTTGTTCCGCACGCACAAAAGATAACTCCAAACAGAAGCATAACAGCTATCTCTTCAAGGTCGCTGAGTAAAAATGCAAAAAGCCCGGACCAGAGAATGCCTATCAACAGGATAACGTATCCGACAACCAAAAGAATCTTTGCGCTGTTGTCCGGGAAAGTGACTTTGTTGTACTTGTCTAAGTCGTGCACCGGTTTGGATGGCAGATATTTGCTTATGTAACCATCTAAACCCTGCAGATTGCCGTCAAAAAGTGTATGAGGCTTAATCTTCTCCAATAGCTGCCCATTGGCTCCGTATAGTTTAAGAGTATATCTCCAATGGGAAATAGTATAAGCACTTTTTCCTATATGAGTAGCATCTAATGAATAGGCCGACAGCTCCTCCCATCGATAAGAGCGCTGGATATGTTTCGGGAAAGGGCTGTTGCTATGCACATCAATAGTAATTCCTTTTGAGTCTGCCTTGAAATAGTCGTACTT
The DNA here is from genome assembly GCA_017632345.1 of Paludibacteraceae bacterium. GTDB lineage: Bacteria > Bacteroidota > Bacteroidia > Bacteroidales > Paludibacteraceae > RGIG9379. The sequence continues at coordinate 7,038 of JAGBRL010000111.1, read as the reverse complement.
GACCCACAAGGCAAACCAAGTCAGCCATCCTCCCAAGACTATAAAAGGACACCAGAGAATTATGAAGAACTCTTTTTCTTGAGGCTCGCTATAGCAAGACAAACCGAGCATACTGCAAATAAACAATGACAATACAACTCCTGCACCAATCACAAAATTTGCGTTTGCTCGGCCTGTCCTTACAAAGAAATCATTTTTGTTCATGCAAAGAACTTGCAATATTTCTTACAACGACTCCAAAATTCTCTTCAACACAGTCTGAGCCGATATTTCGCGGTTTGCAGCCTCTGGGATCACGATAGACTGCGGGCTTTCGATAACATCGTCAGAGACAATCATGTTTCGGCGTACCGGCAGGCAGTGCATAAAGAACGCGTTGTTTGTAAGCGCCATCTTTTCTGTGGTGATAGTCCATGACATATCTGTAGAGAGTATCTTGCCGTAGTTCGGGTCTTGGAACGCCGACCAGTTTTTCGCATACACAAAATCAGCTCCGGCAAGCGCCTTGTCCTGGTCATATTCAACCTTTGCGCCACGCACAAACTGCTCGTCAAGCTCGTAACCTTTAGGGTGAGTGATGACAAAATCTACGTTAGCCTCATTCATGAAGTCTGCAAACGAATTTGGCACAGCCTGCGGCAAAGCCTTAGGATGCGGCGCCCATGTGAGCACGACCTTAGGGCGGTCTGTCTTTTTATACTCTTCAATTGTTATAAGGTCTGCGAAAGCCTGTAGCGGATGACAAGTTGCAGACTCCATGCTGAAGACCGGTTTGCCAGAGTATTTTATAAACTGATTTATAATAGTCTCCTGATAATCAAACTCTTTACTTTCGAATCTGGCAAAAGAGCGCACTCCAATCACGTCGCAGTAAGACGCCATTACCGGAATAGCTTCAAGCAAGTGTTCAGACTTGTCTCCGTCCATAACCACACCACGCTCAGTCTCAAGTTTCCATGCTCCCTGATTAACGTCCAGCACCATCGTGTTCATGCCGAGGTTCATGCCAGCCTTCTGAGTGCTGAGACGAGTTCTGAGGCTTGAATTGAAAAACACCATCAGCAAAGTTTTGTTTTCGCCCAAATGCTTATAACCGAAACGGTTCTTTTTCACTTCCAAAGCCTCTTTCACTGCTTCGTCAAGATTCCCTAAATCTTTGACACCTGTATAATATCTCATCTTGTATTATTAGTTTTAATGAATTAGTTCGAAAAAAATAATTACCCCCTTGTCTGTCCGTTACCCTTTATTATCCACTTGTAACTTGTGATCTCGTTCAGAGCCATAGGGCCGCGCGCATGAAGTTTCTGTGTAGAGATGCCTATTTCCGCACCAAGCCCGAATTGCGCGCCGTCTGTGAAGGCAGTTGAAGTATTTGTATAAACACAAGCCGCGTCCACCTGTTTGTCGAATATTGCGATGCTCTTTTCATCCTCGCTCACGATAGCCTCGCTGTGCTTAGAGCTGTATTTGGTGATATGTTCGATAGCCTCGTGTATGTCGGCCACCGTCTTCACCGCCATCTTGTAGTCCATGAACTCAGTGCCGAAACTTTCGGCAGTAGCCTTTTGGAGCAGTTCGGCCGGATATTTGCCGTCAAGAGCGGAGTATGCCTTCACATCTGCATATATAGTCACATTCTTTTCAGCAAGCTTCTCACATATAGCCGGCAAGTCCTTGATTCGTTTTTCGTTGATAATCAAGCAGTCAAGCGCATTGCAGACGCTTACGCGTCGAGTCTTTCCGTTGAACACGATTTTAGCGCCCTTTTCCACGTCGCCAGACTCGTCAAAATAAGTGTGGCAAATTCCGGCTCCAGTTTCGATTACAGGCACGCGCGCGTTGTCTCGCACGAACTTTATCAGCCCGGCGCTACCTCTCGGAATGAGCAGGTCAACCTGTCCGACAGCGTTCAGAAGCACAGAAGTCGCTTCACGTCCGGCAGGAAGCAAAGAGACGATGTTCTTGTCCAACCCGAAACGATCCAGCACGTCATGGATGATGCTCACTATCGCCGCATTAGAGTCATAAGCGTCCGTTCCGCCCTTCAGCACGCAGGCACTTCCAGACTTGAAGCAAAGCGAGAAAACGTCAAAGCTCACGTTAGGACGAGCCTCATATATAATTCCGATAACCCCGAAAGGCACAGTAACCTTCTTTATTTTCAGGCCGTTAGCCAAAACTCTGTCGTCAAGAGTGATGCCCAGCGGCGAGTTCAGTTTAGCCACGTTGCGAATATCGCCGGCAATCCCTTCAATCCTCTCCTTAGTAAGAAGCAGGCGGTCATAAACCGGATTGGACTTGTCCATACGGGCCAAATCCTTGGCGTTCTCTTCCAATATAAAAGGGATACGCTTTTCGGTTTCGTCGGCAAGAGCCATCAGAACACTGTTGATAGTGTCGTCGTCCACCAAATTCAAAGCACGCGAAGCGAGGCGCGCCGATTCAAAAACATCTGTCAAATCCATAATATTACGTTAGAATTGCCGAGGCCAACTTGCAAAATCCGGCACAACAAATAAAAATTTTGCACACGCAACATCAATCAAAAATTGCTTTGCCCAGATTTAGCTTATTGGTCTCAATGCGAAATTGTCTATTTGAAACATTTCCGATAAAAGTAATCCAAATTTTCTGTAAAAAGAAAAAATGCATGCAAAAATAGATAAAAAAAGCCAAAAAAACGGAATAAGTTGCGAAGTGAAATTATTGAAAGAGAAACACACCTTGCAAAAGAGCTCTTATTTTATGTTTTACAGCATTTTATCGATTTAAATGTTTTATTTAAAATTTTATTCTGTAAATTTGTAGTTGCAGAGAAATCGGCGGGAGATCCGAAAAGGGAGATTGGAGAGTGTGTTTTTGGAATGCGCCGGTTTCACATAACGTATATTAACAAAAGCTATATGAGTTTAAAGATTGTAGTATTGGCAAAACAGGTGCCAGACACGCATAATGTCGGCAAGGATGCCATGAAAGAGGACGGCACAATCAACCGTGCCGCACTTCCGGCGATTTTCAACCCGGAAGATTTGAACGCTTTGGAGCAGGCTTTGCGCCTTAAGGACCGCAACCCAGGTTCTACAGTTACAATTTTGACAATGGGGCCAGGCAAGGCAGCCGAAATTATTCGCGAAGGTTTGTACAGAGGCGCGGACAACGGTTATCTTTTGACAGACCGCGCATTTGCAGGAGCAGACACGCTTGCAACTTCTTACGCATTGTCTATGGCAGTTCGCAAGATAGAAGGTTTTGACGTGATTGTCGGCGGCCGTCAGGCTATCGACGGTGACACGGCGCAGGTTGGTCCTCAGATTGCAGAAAAGCTGAATATTCCTCAGGTTACATACGCAGAGGAAATCATCGGTGTGGAAAACGGAAAGGCTACAGTTAAGCGCCGTCTTGAACGCGGCACAGAAATTGTGCGCGTGGCGTTGCCTGCAGTTATCACAGTGAACGGCTCTGCTGCTCCTTGCCGCCCAAGAAACGCAAAGTTGGTGCAGAAATACAAATACGCAAAAACTGCTACAGAAAAACAGCAGGATGGCGTGGGCAACTACGCAAGTTTGTACGAACAGCGCCCTTACTTGAACCTTGCTGAATGGAGCGTTGACGATGTTAAGGCTGACCGTAACTTCTGCGGTTTGTCTGGCTCTCCTACTAAGGTGAAGGCAATCGAAAACGTTGTGTTCCAAGCTAAAGAGAGCAAGACTCTGTCTGCCGCTGACAACGAAATCGAAGGTTTGATTCAGGAATTGATCGCAAACCACACTATCGGATAATTAATTAAAAGGATTTAAGATTGCGGCATGACCTATCGCATTTGTTCGAAAAGGTTGGGCTGCGGTTAAAATATTGAAATATGAACAACGTATTTGTTTATTGCGAGATAGAAGACGGCATTATCGCAGACGTTAGTCTCGAGCTGTTGACCAAAGGTCGCACTTTGGCTACTAAACTGAACTGCAAGTTGGAGGCGGTTGTTATCGGTTCTGACTTGGACGGCGTTGAGTCGCAGGTTTATCCTTACGGTGTGGATGTTCTTCACATTGCCGACGACAAGCGTCTGTACCCTTATACATCACTTCCGCACACATCAATCTTGGTGAACCTCTTTAAGCAGGAAGAGCCTCAGATTGCGTTGATGGGGGCAACTTCTATAGGCCGTGACCTTGGTCCGCGCGTGTCTTCGGCTCTCTTCAGCGGTCTTACTGCAGACTGTACTGCTCTTGAAATTGGCGACCACGAAGACAAGAAGGAGGGCAAGTCTTACTCAAACTTGCTTTACCAGATTCGTCCGGCTTTTGGCGGAAACATCGTGGCTACTATCGTGAATCCGGAACAGCGCCCTCAGATGGCTACTGTGCGTGAAGGCGTGATGAAGAAGGAAATCTTCGACCAGAACTATAAGGGCGAAATTAAGAAGATTGATGTGAACAAGTTTGTCAACGACTCAGACTTTGTTGTTGAAGTTATTGAACGTCATATCGAAAAGTCTAAGATTAACATCAAGGGTTCTCCAATTGTTATTGCAGGCGGTTACGGCATGGGTTCTAAGGAGAACTTCCAGTTGCTGTTCGACCTTGCTTCTGTAATCGGCGGTGAAGTTGGAGCTTCTCGTGCGGCTGTGGACAGCGGTTTCTGCGAACATGAGCGTCAGATTGGTCAGACTGGTGTGACTGTGCGTCCTAAATTGTACATCGCTTGCGGTATCTCAGGTCAGATTCAGCACGTCGCAGGTATGCAGGACAGCTCTGTGATTATCTCTATCAATAACGACCCTAACGCTCCGATTAACAAAATCGCTGATTATGTTATCAACGGAACGGTGGAAGAGGTTATTCCTAAGCTGATAAAATATTACAAGAAGAATTCTAAGTAATCAAAGGTTTTTTATTTAAAAGAAGAAGAAAATGGCTAATTTCTATAAAGACAACGACGGGTTGAAATTCCAGCTCTCTCATCCTTTGATGAAGAAGATCGTTGATTTGAAAGAGCGTAATTACGCTGACAAAGATAAATATGATTATGCCGCGGTTGATTTTGACGACGCTATCGACAACTACGACAAGGTGTTGGAGATTGTGGGCGAAATCTGTGGCGAGACTCTTGCTCCTAATGCGGAAGGCGTTGACCACGACGGTCCGACAGTTGAAAACAACCGCGTGATTTACGCTAAGGGCACTCAGGAAAACCACGACACTTTAGCTCAGGCTGGACTTTACGGAATGTCGCTTCCGCGTCAGTACGGAGGTCTTAACTTCTCTATGGTGCCGTATGTGATGGCGGCTGAAATCGTCTCTCGCGCTGACGCCGGCTTCGCTAACATCTGGGGCTTGCAGGACTGCGCTGAGACTATTAACGAGTTTGCTTCAGAAGAGATCAAGGCTGAGTATTTGCCTCGTATCAACAAGGGCGAGACTTGCTCTATGGACTTGACCGAGCCGGATGCTGGTTCTGACCTTCAGGCTGTAATGCTGCGAGCTACATATAATGAAGCTGACGGATGGTGGTACTTGAACGGTGTTAAGCGTTTCATCACTAACGGTGACGCTGAAATCAAGCTTGTGCTTGCCCGCTCTGAAGAGGGTACTTCTGACGGACGCGGTTTGTCTTACTTTGTGTGCGAAAATCACAAGGACAATGCAATCAAAGTTCGCCGTATAGAAAATAAACTTGGTATTAAAGGCTCTCCTACTTGCGAGCTTGTGTTCACTAACGCAAAGGCTAAATTGGTTGGTACTCGCAGAATGGGTCTTATCAAGTATGTGATGTCTTTGATGAACGGCGCTCGTCTTGGTGTTGGCGCTCAGTCTGTAGGTTTGTCGCAGGCAGCTTACAACGAGGCTGTGGCGTACGCTATGGACCGCCGTCAGTTCGGAAAGGCTATCGTTGAGTTCCCTGCTGTTTACGACCTTCTTGCCACAATCAAGGCTAAGTTGCAGGCTTCTCGCGCTATCCTTTATGAAACAACTCGCTTTGTCGATGTGTACAAGGCTTACGAAGCTATCGAAAGCGAACGTGCGCTTACTAAGGAAGAAAAACTTGAATATAAGGAATATCAGCGCCTTGCAGACGCTTACACTCCTATGCTGAAGATGTTCTCCAGCGAATATGCAAACCAGAACGCTTACGACTGCATTCAGGTTCACGGAGGTTCAGGATTCATGAAAGACTACGCTTGCGAACGTCTGTATCGCGACGCTCGTATCTTGACTATCTATGAAGGAACATCGCAGTTGCAGGTTGTTGCCGCAATCCGCCACGTGACAACTGGCACATACTTGAAACAGATTCGCGGTTACGAGGCTGCTGAAATCAAGCCTGAATTTAACGCTTTGCGTGAAAAGCTGAAGGCTATGACCGACAAGTACGAGGCTGCTGTTAAGTTCGTGACAGATTTGAAGGACAACGAAGCTTTGGATTTCTTGGCTCGCAAGTTGGTAGAGATGGCAGGACACATCATTATGGGTTACCTTTTGATTATCGACGCATCTCGTGACGACAAAGGCCAGTTTAACGAATCCGCAAACGTTTACGTTCTGTTCGGCGAAGCTGAAGTTGAAAAGCATGCAAAATACATCGCAGGCTTCGACAAAGAAAACCTTTCGTTCTTTAGACACTAATAAACGAACGGCATATAACAAAAAAACAGGAGCCATAGAGGTTCCTGTTTTTTGTTTTTGAGGGTCAATGTTTTGGCCTATAACAGAGAAAGAAACCCTGCTCGTCTCTTAGTTCTTTTATCTTATTACCAAATAACCAATATTGTCCTAAATAATTTATAAGAAAAAATAAAAAAGGAAGTTGAGCGCTAAAATAAAAGTATTATTTTAGCAATGATCCCCATCAAAACAACGTCCTTATGGCAAATATAACACTTTTCGCTCAAGCAATCTGCAAATTGCCGAAAGAAAATATCAGAAAAATTATTCGGACAGCAGGGACCGACAAACATTGCAAAGTATATGACACATGGAGTCAGCTCGTCAGCATGGTTTTCTGTCAATTCTCCTGCTGCGACTCCGTGCGAGACAT
>JAGBRL010000110.1 GCA_017632345.1 Paludibacteraceae bacterium | reverse complement strand
CTTTGCTCAGCATTGCATCGGGAACAATTTTGTTACGTTCTGACATAATTTTATGTTTTTACAAAATTAATAATAAAGAAAATACGAGACTCTTTTCTGAATCCCGTATTCTAACATTTACACAAAATTATGGATAGTGCCTCAGAAGGCTTTTGCGTTTTTGCAAAGTTAGTGAGAGTGGCAGTCGTGGTGGTTGCATGAGACGCCGGAATCGACCATTATGCCTCTTTTGTAATTTTCCATCAGTTTGTCGATTGGGCCGCTGCAGCCTCTCAGCACTTTGATGTTATTTTTCTCAAGCACATTTTTTGCCCCTTCGCCCATGTTTCCGGCAAGCATAAGTTTGACGCCCATCTGGCTCAGAACCGAGGCAATGTTAGACTTGCAGCCGCAGCCTTCCGGAGACGGCACCCGTTCTGTAGAGACGATGTTTCTGTTTTCGTCAACCTCGTACACAGTATAAAACTGGCAATGCCCGAAATGGTCATCAACCATGTTTTCTCTTGTAGGAATTGCAATTTTCATATATTTAATTTTTTATTCGTTACCATTCAAAAAATAAGAGAGACTTCACAGCCTCTCTTACCCATAAAAACCTTAACTATGAAAAAATCTACCTGTTTTTGTTTGCACTGCAAATATCGTTATATTTTTTATAAAAACAAATTTTTTGAAGAAAAAAAACAAATAAAAATCACATGAATTTGCAAATGTGATTTTTGTAAAATTTGTCATGCGGTTTAAAATGTTGTGCTTTAGTTGTTTATAATGAAAAAACTAAAGGCTTTCTGTTAATTTGCCTTAGAAGTCAGATTCGTCATTTCCTTTAGCTATGTCCCAATGTTTCATAGCGAGTTCAATTTCGCCAAGTTGAGAATATACATTGCCTAACAGTTCGTGTGTCATTTTATGTTCCGGCTTTAAGGAGTTTGCCTTCAGAAGGTCGCTTAACGCGCCGTCGAAGTTATTTGTCTGTATCCTGTTCTTGCCTCTATTATACAGGGCTTTAAACAGAGTGGGGCTTAGTTCAACTGCTTTGTTGAAACATTTTTCGGCTTCGTAAAAATCGTTAGAGTCGTAAAGTGTCACGCCTTTTCTTACCCAAGCGTCAACGTGCATAGGGTTGAGAAAAAGAGCCTTGTCAAAGTTTCTTATCGCGTTTGCAGGATCTTTCAGTTTTACCATACATTCGTTGCCCATAAGATAAAATTCGTCTGCCATCTCTGCAAATTTGCTGCGCTGGCTGTGAATCCTGTCTTTTAGCATTTTATTCTCTTTTTCAAGTTCCTTTATGCAGTTAAGTTTTTTTCTAATAAACCGTTTAGCAATAGGTTTTTCAATGTCGTATCTGGAGTGTATTGCTTTGAAAAAGTTGTCAATAGCGCTGTCAAAGTCTCTTTTGTCGAAGTGCAACACAGCGGCAGCATAGTGGTGGTCTGCTCTGGACTGCTTCATGACTTGTTCAAAGAGCTCCTGGTTATTATATTGTTTTGCAAATTTTATAATCTCTTTGTTTACAAATACGTCAGAAGGGGAGACCTTTTGTTTCAGGGCAAGCCCCTTCAGAGACCTGCATCTGCTAAGAGCCACGTATGTTTGTCCGCCTGCGAAAGCTCCGCCAGACAGGTCAACTACAACTTTGTCAAACGTCAACCCTTGACTTTTGTGTATAGTGATGGCCCAAGCCAGCCGTAGCGGAAACTGATTGTATCTTCCAAGCTCCTCTTCCACAACTTTTTTCTCCTTTTCATCGTATTTATACCTTACGTTGGTCCATGTTTCGGTTTCGACAATCTCTTCAGAGCCGTTTTCCAGCGTTACGTATATGTAATCTGTTCCGTTGGCCGAGATTATTTTTGCGACTTTAGCGATAGTTCCGTTGCTCCAGCGTCTTGCCTGGCCCTTGTCGTTTTTCGTGAATATTACCTGCGCTCCTATTTTCAGTTCCAGTTTTTTAGGAGAAGGCATTGAGTTTTCGGGAAATTCGCCTTCGACAGTTCCTTCGAACACAAACGTCTCACCTTCAAGTTCGTTCAGTCTGTTTTCGTTTATGAAATCTACAGTGTTCTTTTTAGTAGCCACGGTCATGACAAACTCGTCGTTGCCAGGCTTATAGTTCGGGAAGCATCGTTTGTTGAGTTCTGCCAAGTCTTGGTTAGTCACATTGTTCACCCTTATATTGTCCAGAATCTTTATGAAGTTCAAGTCATTTTGACGGTAAACTTTGAGAAGCTCTATCGTCACAAGTTGCATCTCCTTGAACACGTTTGCAGAGAAAAAGAACTGATTTGGGTACGCTCTTGACAGGATTGGCTTTTGGTCAGATGTCACGACCGGCTCGAGCTGATATACGTCGCCAACAAAGAGCATCTGTTTACCTCCGAATGGTTCGCGCATATTATGAGAATATACCCTCAGCACTTTGTCTATGAAGTCGATCATATCGGCTCTGACCATTGAAATTTCGTCAATTATGATAAGTTTTGCGCTTTCGATGGTCTTTTTCGTGGCCTTGTTCAACTTCAAAGTTTCGAATATTCTGTTGTTTTTCAGCGACAGTTCAGGGTCGTCTGGGAGTATAGGCCTGAAAGGCATGTTGAAGAACGAATGTATGGTCATTCCGCCTGCGTTTATAGCTGCGATTCCTGTAGGAGCGAGTACCACATGGTGTTTTTTAGTTGTGCTGCATATATACTTCAGGAACGTCGATTTCCCTGTGCCGGCTTTTCCGGTAAGGAAGACAGACTGCTTTGTGTGTGTAATCAGACGCAGTGCATTCTGAAACTCGACATTGTCAGTATCTATGTTTTGCAAAGCGGGATCCATTTTCAGAATTTATTGGTTGCTGTTTTGATGTTTATACTCAGTTGGTGTCATGCCGAACTTCTGTTTGAAGCATCTGCTGAAATATCTGGAGTCTGTCATGCCTATCATATATGTAATCTGGGTCATGTTGAGTTCTCCGTCCATTATAAGCTTAGCCGCTTTTGCGAGTCGTATCTCTCTGATGAATTCGACAGGAGTCATGCCTACCAAGGATTTCACTTTCGAGGTCATGTTCCATCGGCTGATTTTCAGGGCGTCGCAAATATCGTCGAGCGAGAGTTCGCTTTGTTCCATGTTTTGTTCGATGAAATCGACAAATTTCTTCATGAAAGTGTCGTCCATAGCCTCTGGCTTTTGTAGTACGGCTTCATTTGTTTCGGACGATTCCTTATCATTGTCGCCGAAAACAGAGACAAGAGACCCGCGGTATGAGTTTTGCCATTTTTTACGTTCGGCTATAATATTCTCAATCCTTGTTTCGAGATAGACCATGCTGAACGGTTTTGTCAGATAATCGTTAGCTCCGATTCTCAGACATTCGAGTTTGCTGTCCATATCAGTTTTTGCGGTAAGCAGTATTATAGGGATATGAGAAGTCCGTTCGTTCTGTCTGATTCGCCTTGTCAGTTCAATACCGTCAAGCTTCGGCATCATGATGTCTGTCAAGATAAAGTCCGGCATCTCCTGAAGAGTGGAGGCGAGCCCGGCTTCGCCGTCCGGAGCGTCTATCACGTTATATTTAGCAGAGAGCACAGAAACGATGAACGACCTCAGCTCCTCGTTATCTTCCACAACAAGCAGCTTCATCTTTTGATTGTCGTTTTCAGCAGAGACGAGCTCGGTTGCGGTTTGTTCAGACGCCGCATTTCTTATTATGTCCGCATTTTCGTCAAAATGTTCTGTTCCAGGTCTTAACCTAATAATAAATTCAGACCCCACGTTTACTTCGCTGGACACGGAAATTTCGGCCTTGTGAAGGTCTGCGATCTCTTTGACAAGAGAAAGCCCGATTCCGGTTCCGCTCTGCTTGGTGAGCGAGTTGGTCTGCAGGGTTGTGTATCTGTCGAATATGACGCCAAGCTTGTCTTTTTGTATTCCGCAGCCTTGGTCTTTCACGTGCAGAGCGCAGTTTCCGTCTTCAATATTCAGCGTTATCTCTATGCGTTTTTTTTCTGGTGTGAATTTGAAAGCGTTGGAGAGAAGATTGAACACTATGGTGTCAAATTTGTCTCTGTCAACCCAGTATCTGGCGCCGTTTGTGTTGTCGCTTATAACAAAGTCGATTTTACGAGAATCGGCGAGTTTGGTGAAATTAGAGCAGCATTTGACCAGTAGTTCGCCAATGACACATTCCTCAACCTTCAGCCGCATTTTGTTGCTCTGCAGCTTTCTGAAGTCAAGTATTTGATTCATCATTCTCAGCATTCTTTGCGCGTTAGTTCTTACAACTTCAAGCTGTTTGCGGTCGTTTTCGTTGAGTTTGCCGTTGTTCAGAACATTCTCCAAAGGAGCGTTTATCAGTGTTAGCGGAGTCCTTAGTTCGTGAGACACGTCAGTGAAGAATTGCAGTTTTACGGACGACATCTCTTTGTCGAACTGCATTTGAGAGCGTAGCCTGAAGAAAAGCAGAAGTCCTGTAAGCGCGCCGCCAACAACAAGCAAGAACAGAAGCAGGTACAGCAGATACGCCCAGCCTGTTTCCCAGAAAGATGGCTTTATTGTTATGGAGATAGAGCGCGTATTGTCGCACCAAAATCCCTCGCTGTTTGTTGATTTCACAAGCAGGCGGTATTTGCCGTGCGGCAGGTTGGTGAAAGATGCGACCCTCTGAGTTCCGACCATATTCCAGTTGTCTTCAAAGCCGTCAAGCTTGTAAGCGTACTGCACATTATGTGAGTTGCTGAAATCCAAGGCTGCGTATTCTATTGCAAAAATGTTCTGATCATGATTCAGCTCAATCTCGTTTATAAGATGAATAGGTTGTTTAAGCACGGAGTTGTCGCAAACTTCGACCTCCTTGTTGAAGAGCAGGAATTTTGTAAACTGCAGTCTTGGGACAAAGTCGTTACGCACGATTTTGTCGGGCGAAAACAGGTAAAAGCCAGAGTTTGTGCCAACTGCAAATTTGTTCCCTTTAAGAAGAGCAAAGGCGTGTTCGGAAAAACCGTGACTGTTCAGTCCGTTCATTGTGCCGAACGTCTCCGACGTCTGCTTTTTAGGGTCGTGCTTTATGATCATGTTTTCGGAAACGCACCAAATAAAGCCGTTGCAGTCTTCCTGAACTGAATATATGAGGTCAGTGGGGAAGAGGTTGTTTGACTTGCTGAAAGTTTTAAATTCTGGAGTTTCGCCCAGGAAAAATTCGTTCTCAGTCCTGAATAAACCGCCTCCGAACGATGCGAACCACATCTTTCCGTTTTTATCCTGATAAATATCAGAGATGTAAGAATTTTCTAAATTTGTGTTTTCCGGATTGTAGAAGAAGAATTTCAGAAATCTGAAATCCTTGAACTCGGCAGGGAAGACCGTGATGCCCTCGTTCGAGCCGAGCCATATATTTCCCGAAGCATCTTCGAAGAGGCAGTTGGTTTGCAAAATTGACGGAGGGTATCCAAACTTCAGCAGATTGTGCCGATTGATGAATAGAGAGCCGTTTTCTTTCTTTTCATCGAGCATTTGCAGCCCGTCTCCGGAGGTGGCGATCCAAATTCTGCCGCGGCTGTCCTCCAGCACATCAGTCACTTTCAGAGCCTTGGCGCTCATTCCGTTTTCCTCCAGATGGAAAGCTTGCAAGCTGAATGATGTTCCGTTCTGGTTTCGAGGTGTGAGTTTGTAAAGAATTGCGTTCGAGCCGAGCCACACAATCCCTTTCCTGTCCTGATAAATAGCGTGCACCGTTCCGAATTTAGCATCCGAAACTATGTTTCCAGAGGAGCTAAGGCAGCCTAAGGCCTGTCTTTGTTTGTCGTATAGCCTCACGCAGTTGTCTCTGGTTGCAATCCATAGGTTCTGAACGTTGTCTTCGTAAACAGAGCGCACGTCGTTGGCTTCGGCGTATTTTGCCGCTTTTTTGCATTTGTGCAGCACGAAGGATTCGTTAGAGGAGACTAATTTCTGAACACCGTTGTAAGATGTCGCAGACCAGAAGACACCGCAGCTGTCTCGCAGCGTTTTGTATATTACAGACGGCATTCCGTCTTTTGGGTCTTCTTTTTCAAACCGAGGCTTTTCGCCCTCGTATCTTTTGTCGTACCATGCGCATTTGCCTTTATCCGCAGGCAGCAGCCACAGCTGGTCGTTGTCATCTTTAAAAGAGAAACAAAACTCCTCTTCGTTGTATGCGTCTATGCCGTCCTGAAACTGAAAAGGGAGGTGCTGAACCTCTTGCGACTTGGCGTCGAATCTTACGAGTCCGAATGTGTTTCGGAATTTCAGCCAGACATCCCCTCTGGCGTCTCTCCAGAGTTGCTCCGTAAAGTCGGACGGAAGCTCCGGATTTTTAGCCTTGCAGAAATTGTTGATATTTCCGGTGGTGAGATTTAGCAGAAAAAAGCCGTTTTTATCGGATGAAATCAAAGCTTCAGAGTCTGAAGTTAATGCTATTCCGTTCAGATTGCCGTCTGTCGGTAATTTTAGGGAAGAGAACCGTCTTTTCAGTTTGTCGTAGCGGAACAGTCTTCCTTCGTTTGCGGTAATCAGCAGTTCGTCGTTTGTCTCGGCGCAGCAAAGCAGGGAGTTCAGACCAAGCCCGTTTTCTTGCAGATAGAATCTGGATGGCACTGTGTCGTTTTCCAGTACAGTGGCTACGCCGTTTTCTGTTAGCAGCCATATGCAGCCTTCGCTATCTTCAAAAGCGGAGCGGACATCATTTCCGACCCGGTCCTGAAGCTTGGAGCAGAAGAGCCTCTCTTCGGAATGGCCGCCGGCGTTTCGTCTTACGCGTATTGCCCCGTTGCCAGAGCCAACGAGCCAGATGTCGCCGTTTCTTGCGAACAGAATCTGCTTGATAAAGACGAAATTGTCACCACGGTTGTACTCCTGCGATGGGTATATGTCAAATTGTTCTGTCTTTGCGTCAAATCTGAGAGCTTGCCCCATGTTGTTAAGCAGCCAGATAGAGCTGTCTTTCGCAATCGTTATGGATGTGATATGATTGCTGACGCTGCTGTTTAAATCGTTGTTGCGGGCTTTGAAGTTGCGGAAGTTGTATCCGTCAAACCGGCTCAGCCCGTCTTTTGTGGCGAACCACAGGAATCCCGCCGGACCTTTTTTTATGTCGAGGATGGAATTTTGGGACAGCCCGTCTTCCGTGGAGTAAAATTCGGAGACGACACGCACCTGCCCTGCTGCCGAAAAATGGAGCAGCAGTATAAATATCAGCCATAGATAACAGACACGTTTTGCCATCGATTAAGTCTTTTAACTCACAAAAATAGATATTTTTCATTAAAAATCAGTCTCGTATTTCCCTAAAGTGCAAAAATAAAGGAGATTTGCCATAAAATTGTCAACTTTAACAAAGTTTAACATATATTTTTATTAAAGACAGTGTAAAAAATCAATCATTTTAATTAAATTTGCGGATAATTCAAAAAAATAAGACTATGGTTAAGCATGTCGTGCTATTTAAATTGAAAGAGTTCGCTTCTGAAGAGGAGAGAATGCGTAAACTGAATCAGATTAAGTTGGGATTGTTGAATCTGAAGTCGATAATAGAAGAGCTTAAAAGTATCGAAGTCGGAATCAACCAAAATCCAAAAGAGCAGTTTGACATAGCGCTTACAACTACTCACGACGATATGGCCGGGCTCGAAGCCTATGCGGTTCATCCGAACCACGTGGCAGTCGGCAAGATTATCAGGGAAGTGTTGGAGCAGCGGTCTTGCGTGGATTACGTGATCTGATAAGCATTTTTTTGCGGACTGCCTTCGGGCTGCAATCCTTTGGGCTGTTTTGGATTTTTCAAGACAGCTCGTTTAGGTTGCGTTAACGGATGATTTTGCTTGTCGCAATTTAGGAGATTCAGTCCGGAATAGTTTAGAATGTTTTTTGTGAGATAGCCTTCAGTTTGGATATATTTTTTTATGAATATGAAAAAGAGTCATTTAATTTCGATACTGTTCGTATTTTTTATAAGTTTTGTCTGTAACGCGCAGATTTTGGAGCCTGCAAAGTGGAACTTTTCCATGTCAGAGCCGAAAGATGGTGTTGCGGAAATCGTTTTTGATGTCGCCATAGATGATGGCTGGCATGTGTATGGCATGAATCTCCCGCCTGACGGTCCGGTGGCCACTAAATTTGTCTTTGAGACTGTGCAGAACGCCGAGCTTCTGGGTGATGTTGAGTGCGGGTCTGTTTTGGTGAAGAAAAAGGAGCCGACGTACAATAACATGGAACTTGAATGGTACGAAAAAAGCGCCAAGTTTACGCAGAAGGTTAATGTCAAGGAAGGTTATTATGTGTCTGGATATGTGGAGTATATGGCTTGCGATGACAATGCTTGTCTGCCTCCAGCCAAAGAGAAGTTTTCGTTTGGTGTCATGACAGATGCTGCTAATGAAATAGATGGTGAAGAAGAGACGGACTCGGCAGACTCGGCAGCGTCTCCGTTTGCTCCGCTTGAGTTTAACGACCTTTCTGCAGAGAATAAGGAAAACGAAGAGGTGGATTACTGGAAACCGGTCGAAGGCGTTGACGGAACATGTAAGGATGGCGATTGCGGCGATGATTCGGTATGGAATGTTTTTGTGGCTGGCTTGATAGGTGGTTTCATCGCAATTATAACGCCTTGCGTGTGGCCTATCATACCTATGACCGTCAGTTTCTTTCTGAAACGTGGCAAGAATCCGCGCAAGGGACGTAAAGCTGCTATTGTGTACGGCTTGTCTATTGTTCTGATTTATGTGGTGCTTGGACTTGTTATCACGCTGCTGTTCAAGGCGAACACTTTGAACGACCTTTCTACTAACGAGGTGTTTAATGTATTCCTTTTTGCATTGCTCACTTTGTTTGCCATGAGTTTCTTCGGAGGTTTCGACCTTGCGCTTCCGGCTACGTGGAGCACTAAGATTGATAATAAGGCGGATAAGACTGCAGGTATCTTCAGCATCTTGCTGATGGCGTTCACGCTGGTTATTGTGTCGTTCTCTTGCACCGGGCCTATTATCGGAACGTTGCTGGTGCAGGTGCATGAATCAGGAGGCGAAAGCTTGTTCGCTCCGGCGATAGGTATGTTTGGCTTTGCCTTGGCTCTGGCGATTCCGTTCACGTTATTTGCGTTTTTCCCAAGCTGGTTGCATAATTTGCCGAGGTCGGGTGGTTGGCTCAACTCTGTGAAGGTGCTTCTGGGGTTCTTTGAGCTGGCTTTCGCGCTAAAGTTCCTTTCGGTTGCAGACCTTGCTTATCATTGGCATATTTTAGACCGTGAGGTGTTCATCGCATTGTGGATTGTGATATTCTCTCTCATGGGATTCTATTTGCTTGGAAAGCTGCGCTTCCGCGGAGACGACCCGGTGGAAGAGATTTCTGTGTTCCGTATTTTTATGGCTATCGGAGTGTTCTCTTTCGTGGTTTATCTTGTACCGGGCATGTTCGGCGCGCCTCTGAAGGCTATCAGCGCGTTTGTTCCGCCAATGTCAACTCAAGACTTGGTTTTGTACAACAAGCAGGTGCATGCGCAGTTTGACGATTATGACTTGGCTATGGAGTATGCAAAAAAGAATAAAAAGCCTGTGGTCGTGGATTTTACAGGGTATGGCTGCGTGAACTGCCGTAAGATGGAATCTACGGTATGGACAGATCTGGAAGTGAGTTCTTTGCTGACTTCGGACTATGTTCTTGTCTCTCTGTATTGTGATGACAAGAGCGCGCTTGACGAGCCGTTTGTCGCTACAGAGAATGGCACGAAGGTGGAATTTGCGACTGTAGGCGAAAAATGGAGCTACTTGCAGCGTTCTAAATTCGGTTCTAACGCTCTGCCTTATTATGTGCTCCTTGACAATAAAGGGGATTTGCTTAACCAAAGCATGACATTTAAAGAGGGTGACGGAGCTGCTGCCGAATTTGCGGAGTTTTTGAAAAAAGGTTTGGAAAATTATAAAAATAGATAATTTCTTTTTATGCTGAAGTTTTTGAACAATAGAAGAACTATTAGAAAATATAAGGAGCAGGATGTGGACAATGGCTTGATCGAGAAATTGCTCGAGGCGGCCGGACGTGCTTCTACAACCGGAAATATGCAGCTTTACAGTGTTGTGGTGACTAAGGACGAAGCCAAAAAGGCGGAACTTGCGCCAACTCACTTTAATCAGCCTACATTCAAGAATGCTCCGGTAGTTCTTACTTTCTGCGCGGATTATAATCGTTTTAATAAATGGTGCGAGGAGAACGAGGCTGTTCCGGGATATGACAATTTCTTGTCTTTTCTGACTGCCGCGATTGACACGCTGCTCGTGGCTCAAACTTTTTGCATCGCGGCGGAAAGTGAGGGGCTGGGTATCTGCTATCTCGGAACGACGACCTACAATGCAGACAAAATATCTGATATTCTGAATTTGCCGGATTATGTGGTGCCGGTAACTACAATCACTCTTGGGTATCCGGACGAAGCGCCTGAACTGACAGACCGCATTAAGGTAGGCGGATGGGTGCATTACGAAGAGTACAAGGATTATGACTCTGCAGATATAAAGAGAGTGTTCGGATATAAGGACGAGATGGAAGAGAATAAAAAATTCATTGCGGAGAATGGCAAGAAGACCTTGGCTCAGGTCTTCACTGACGTAAGATACAAGAAGGCTGACAATGAGTTTTTCTCTGAGGCTTTCATTAATTTGCTTAAGAAGAAAGGTTTCCTAAAATGATGCTATGAGGTACAAATATTTGTTCATAGATCTGGATGATACGATTTGGCACACGTCGCTAAACTCTAAAAATGCAATGTGGACGGTCTTTTTTGACTATGGTTTTGACAAGCATTTTGAGTCTTTTGACGCTTTCTATGATGTGTATTGGGCTAATAACACGGAGCTTTGGGCAAAGTACCGCAATGGCGAAATTTCTAAAGATAGGCTTATCGTTGAACGGTTTATGATGCCGCTCGGCTCTCTTGTGCCGGACGAGCTTGCTGCAAAGCGTCTGAGTGACGACTTTCTGGAACGCACAACGCACGAGAAGGCTCTGCTGCCTAACTGCATAGAGACACTTGAATATCTTGCTGGGAAGGGGTATGAAATGCATATCCTTTCTAACGGCTTCAAGGAGGTGCAACGCGTGAAGATGGGCAATTCCGGATTGCTGAAGTATTTTGACAAACTGATCCTTTCTGACGACGCAGGTGTGAATAAGCCTGATGTGAGAATCTTTGAATATGCTCTGAAGGAAACAGGGGCTTCGCTGAATCAGTCTGTTATGATTGGTGATAATTTCGACGCTGATATTTTAGGAGCGTTCAACTTCGGAATGGATCAGATTTGGCTTAATCTTTATGATGAAAAACCAACCGGATTTGAACCTACTTTCACTATTACGGATTTGATTGAATTGAAGGAGATTTTGTAAATGTGAGTTTTAATGATGACGTTAACTAATTATCATAGTCACTGTGTTTTTTGCGACGGACGAGCTTCGATGGAGGACTTTGTTAAGTTTGCTGTTGCGAAGGGGCTGCGTGCCTATGGTGTGTCGAGCCATGCGCCGGTGCCGTTTGCTAATAATTGGTCCATGAAGTATGATGACTTGGACGAATATATGCAGGAGTTTTTTAGACTGCGCGAGAAGTATAGCGAGATTATAGAGCTTTATTTGGGACTTGAGGTGGATTACATACCTGAAGTGGCTTCTGTAAATGACCCGGAAATAAAACGCCGCAAGTTTGATTATCTGATTGGTTCCGTGCATCACCTTGGAGTTCTTGAAGATGGTGTGCAGTGGAATATTGATGGCAGTTTTAAGGTTTTTAAAAAGGGTCTGGACCAAATATTTCATGGGGATGTTTTTAAGGCTGTGAAGGAATTTTATGCGATTACGTGCGAAATGCTGCACATTGGAGGGTTTGACATCATAGGGCATTTTGACAAGGTGGCTCTTAACGCCAGCTTTATAGACGGATTTAGCATTTCGGACAAATGGTACAACGACCTGATGGAAGAGACTCTTGAGCTGATAAAAGAGAAGGGGGTGATAGTTGAAATAAACACAAAGTCTTTAGCACGAAATGGCGTGACGTTCCCTAATTTTAAGCATCTGAAGCGAATTAAGGAGCGCGACATCCCGGTCATGGTAAATTCGGATTGTCACTATCCTGATAATGTGATTGCTGACTTCGGGGTTGTTTACGACAAACTTAAGGAGTGCGGTTTTAAATCGACAGTGGCTTTGCTTGGTGGCAAGTGGACCGAGGTGCCGGTTTTGTGAAAACTTGCGAGATTTCAGCAAGTGTCGCCTAATCTAAAAAAAGCCGCAGCAAAACTCAAAAAAAGCTGAAAACGACTTTTAAAATATTATTTTTTCTTGTAAATTCGCAAACTGAAATAGTATAAGTATAACAAACAGAGAATAAAGCGTGTTAACCGTTTTATTTTTAGCATATTAGAATTTAAAATGCCGCAAACATCAGTTCGAGGGCAGATAATGCCAGAGTCACCTATCAGAAAACTCGTTCCTTTGTCGGACAAGGCGAAGGAGAGAGGCGTGAAGGTGTACCATCTTAATATAGGTCAGCCAGACCTGAAGACTCCTAAAGTAGCGCTGGAGGCTATAAAAAATATAGACAGGGCTATATTGGAATATAGTCCGAGCAACGGAATAAAGAGTCTTAGGCTGAAATTGGCGGAGTATTACCGCAAATTTAACATTAATGTGACTGAAAACGATATTATCGTCACTTCTGGCGGTTCGGAGGCTGTGAACTTTGCGTTTATGGCGTGCCTTGACCCGGGTGACGAAATAATCGTGCCAGAGCCTGCTTACGCGAACTATACGGCTTTTGCCATCGCTGCTGGCGCTGTTGTGAAGCCGGTGGTTTCTACTATCGAAGAGGGATTCGCGTTGCCGCCGATAGAAAAGTTCGAGGAACTTATAACTCCGCGCACAAAGGGTATATTGATTTGCAACCCGAACAACCCGACTGGGTACCTTTACACGCGCGAAGAACTTAATAAAATCAGAGACCTTGTGAAGAAGTATGATTTGTATCTCTTCTCTGACGAGGTTTATCGTGAATTCTGTTATACCGGAGCGCCTTATATCTCTGCGTTCCATCTGGACGGAATCGAGAACAATGTCATATTGTTCGACTCTGTGTCTAAGCGTTACAGCGAGTGCGGAATCAGGGTGGGCGCGCTTGTTACAAAGAACAAAGAGGTGTGGAAGAGCGTGATGAAGTTTTGTCAGGCTCGTTTGAGTCCGCCGCTTATCGGACAGATTATAGCTGAAGCTTCTGTAGATACGCCGCAGGAGTACATGCTTGAGATGTATAACGAGTATGTAGAGCGACGCAAATTCCTCATCGACGGTCTGAATCGTATTCCGGGTGTTTATTCTCCTATCCCGATGGGCGCGTTCTATACAGTGGCTAAGTTGCCTATTGACGATGCGGACAAGTTTTGCGCATGGCTGCTCTCTGAGTTTGAGTATGAGGGGCAGACTGTCATGATGGCGCCGGCATCTGGTTTCTATACGACTAACGAGCTGGGCAAAGACGAGGTCAGACTCGCTTATGTGCTTGAAAAGGAGGATCTGGCTAAGGCTCTTTTTGTGCTGAAAAAAGCTCTGGAGGTTTATCCGGGAAGAACGATATAAATTGCAGGAGACGGTCGAAAGGTCGTCTCTGCTAATGTTTAAACGTTTTAAGTTCAAAGATTTGGGTTTTGAATTGTTCATAGCAAAGAGGCTGCAGTTCCATAAACGGGACGGCAAGGAGGTTTCTCGTCCTGCGGTTCGCATTGCGGTAGGAGGCATTGCGGTGGGGCTTGCTGTGATGATTCTTGCGGTGGCTATTGTCATAGGTTTCAAGAAAGAGGTGAGGAATAAGCTGATAGGTTTCGGTTCTCACGTCCAGATAGTCTCTATGGTTGGCAAGAATTTTGAGGCGGTGCCTCTCTCTTTTTCTGATGACTATATCGAGAGAATTAAGCTCGTGCCAAACGTGAAGCATGTGCAGAAATTTGCCTTTCAGGGTGGTATCCTAAAGACTAAAGAGAATTTTCAGGGTGTGGTGCTGAAGGGTGTTGACGATGGTTTTGACTGGGAGTTTTTTAAGACAAATCTCGTAGAAGGTGATGTGCTTAATATCAGTAAAGATTCTATCTGCAAAGATATTCTGATTTCTAAAAAACAGGCCAATTTGCTGAACTTGAAGGTTGGCGACAAATTCCAAACTTACTTTATCATTAATGGAAAGGTGAGGGTGCGGCCGTTTACTGTCAAAGGTATCTATTTGACAGGATTTAACGAGTATGACAAAATGATTGTGCTTGGTGATATAAGGCACATACGCAAACTTAACAATTGGGGCGAGAATTTGAGCGGTGGCTTGGAGATTCTTATTGATGATTATGACAATCTTGATGTCGCTTATGATGAATTGTTTTATGCGGCAGGCAACCAAGTTGACGAGAATGGTTCTCTGTACATGATTCAGTCTATAAAGGATATTAATCCTCAGATTTTCAGCTGGCTGGATTTGCTTGATATTAATGTTGTGATAATTTTGCTGCTGATGGTTCTGGTTTCCGGATTTACTATGATTTCCGGCCTTCTGATTCTTATATTGGAAAAGACAAACATGATTGGTCTGCTGAAGGCTATGGGTTGTCAGAATTGGAGCATACGAAAGATTTTCCTGATACAGTCATTCTTCCTTATCGGAAAAGGTATGCTGATTGGTAATGCGGTGGCTCTGGTTTTGTGCTTTGTTCAAAGCCGGTATGGGTTGATTAAGTTGGACCCAGATGTCTATTATGTGTCTGCAGTACCGGTCGATTTGAATGTGTTTACTTGGTTGCTGATAAATGTGTGCGCATTAGCTGTTTCTTTGCTAATGCTGATAGGGCCTTCGTTCATAATAACGAAGATAAGTCCGGCTAAGGCAATTCAGTTTGAATGATGGTTGGGCAAAATTGACATGACGATGTCGAAAATGAACGGCAAGGTGAAGTTTTTTGAAATTAAGGCTGTTTCTTTTTTATATCTAAGATTAAAATGTGTAACTTTGCGCAACGGAATTTTATATATTCTTTTTAAGATTGTAATTTTAAATGTAAATAACAATGAGTGACCAAAGGTATAACATGCGCGGCGTGTCTGCAGGAAAAGAGGACGTGCACAATGCGATTAAGAATATTGACAAGGGCATTTACCCAAAGGCATTTTGCAAAATTATCCCTGATATTTTGGGTGGTGATGCGGAGTTCTGCAACATTATGCATGCGGATGGCGCCGGCACAAAGTCTTCTTTGGCGTATCTCTATTGGAAAGAGACTGGCGACTTGTCTGTCTGGAAGGGCATTGCTCAAGACGCGCTTATCATGAATATTGACGACCTGCTTTGTGTAGGCGCAACGGATAATATCTTGGTCTCTTCTACAATCGGAAGAAACAAGCTGCTTATCCCCGGTGAGGTGATTTCTGCTATCATTAACGGTACGGACGAACTGTTGGCGGAATTGCGCGAGATGGGTGTCGGAGTCTATGCTACTGGCGGTGAAACTGCTGATGTGGGCGACCTTGTGCGCACAATTATTGTGGACAGCACTGTGACTTGCCGCATGAAGCGCTCTGACGTTATAGATAACGCTAATATTCAGGCTGGCGATGTTATTGTAGGTCTTGCGTCTTACGGAAAGGCTACTTACGAGAATGAGTATAATGGCGGAATGGGCAGCAACGGATTGACTTCGGCTCGCCATGACGTATTTGCCAAATATTTGGCTGAAAAGTATCCTGAAGGTTATGACGCGAAAGTGCCGTCAGAACTTGTTTATTCGGGTAATTTGAAACTTACAGACAAGGTTGAAGGCTCTCCGCTTGACGCTGGAAAATTGGTGCTTTCGCCTACGAGAACATATGCTCCTGTCATAAAGAAGATTCTTGACGAATTGCGTCCTGAAATCCACGGCATGGTTCATTGTTCGGGTGGCGCTCAGACAAAAGTGCTCCATTTCATCGACAATTTGAAGATTACGAAGAACAATATGTTCCCTGTGCCTCCTTTGTTCAAGACAATTCAGGAGCAGTCTGGTACGGACTGGAAGGAGATGTACAAGGTGTTCAATATGGGACATCGTATGGAAATTTATCTTTCTAAGGAAAATGCAGATAAGGTGATTGAAATTTCCAAGTCTTTCGGCATTGACGCGCAGATTGTGGGCTTTGTGGAGAAGTCAGATAAAAAAGAACTGGTTATAGAGAGCGAGTTTGGAAGATTTGAGTATTGATTTATAGTTTGAAGTTATTTTACATCAGGGACGGTTGTTGCCGCCCCTGTTTTTATTTTTTGAGGATAATCTTTTCAGAACTGTCGTCTCTCTTGATAATCAAGATATTGTTGCTTGAGTTTTTGTAGTTGGACTCTAAGAGTCGTCCGTTTATGTCGTAAATAAAGTTGTTTTCAATTGAGTGCTCAGTGCTTGTTATTTGCTTCAAAGACGTTTCCTCGCTCTTTGGATAGATGATGAAGTCTCCGTCTTCGCCTTTTTGATACACCTTTACAAAATTCACATACATTTTTGCTTCACTCTGTTGCAAAGCGGAAATCTCTTCTTTGTTGTACAGTTGCGGAAAATTACCACCAACAGCCAAGTTGAACAGAAGGAAAAAATCATGATGGAAATAATTTCCCGGACTTACGTTTGAGCTTTTGTCGTTTATAAACATCTCATAATAAGGGGCAACGTCTGGATATTTGTCCTGGTCAACATACATAGAGACCTTTTCGTTGTTCCAATACAACGTGAACAGATGAAATTCGCCGTCTTGTAAAGAGTAGCGGTAAGCAGTTGATTTTCCGTAATTCGGATAACCTCCATTTTCGTAATATCCCCAGTGGCAAGCGCCATTGAAGTATCTGTCCTGACAATTGTTCCTTATACCGTCGGCATGTCCCATCTCGAGTATGTCAATCTCTCCGCAGGCAGGCCAGCTTACAGATTTGATGTCTTCGCCAAGCAGCCAGAACGCAGGCCACAGCCCATTGGCCGTTTTAGGCAACTTGATGCTGGCTTCTATCTTGCCATGGCAGAACGAAACCTTTCCTTGTGACGTAACCCTTCCGGATGTGAAGTGCGAGCCGCCGTATTCTTCTTGTTTGGCTGTTATAACAAGGCAGCCGTTTCCGTGGTTGTCTGCGCCTACGGTTACGTTTTCTGTTGTGTAGTACTGCAGTTCGTTGTTTCCGCATCCGTCATTTCTCACTTCCACGTTCCAAGCTGCAGTGTCCAGAGAGCCATTGTCGAACAAGTCTTGCCACACAAGTTTGTATCCGTCAGTTTCGCCAGTGCCTTTTTGCAGGTCAGCCGCATTAGAGTTATAAGAACAGAAGAGAGAAAGAGTGCAAGCTAACGATAAATGTTTTAGAGTGCGATTCATTAGCGTAGAAGTTAAAACATAAAAATAAGAGCGGAGAAGAGGTCTAACTCCAATCCGCTCGTTCTGTATTATTTCAGCATTTCATCGGCAAGCGCCTCCATAGCAGCCAAGTCAGCCTGTTTCATGCGGGACATGATAGTCACGCTATTTCCCGCAATTTCAATATCTTTCATAGATTCGAGCATGCTTTTCATCACCTTTCCGGCACAAGGAGCCCAAGAGCCATTTTCCAGTATTCCGACCTTTCTCTTCTGGAAGTTCTTAATTTGCAGATGATGCAAGAAATCGTGCATAGGAGGGAAGACCCCGCCGTCGTAAGAGGCAGCGCACAGCACAAGTTTGCTCATACGGAAAGCATCTTCCACAGCCTCGGCCATATCGTCGCGGCAAAGGTCAGCCACAGAGACCTTAGGAGCGCCTTTTGAACGCAATATTTCAGCAAGTTTATTAGCAGCCGCAGCCGTTCCTCCATGAATAGAGGCATACGCTATGAAAATTCCGTCTGTCTCCACTTCATATTTGCTCCAGCAATCATACAGCCCGATATAGTAACCAAGGTTTTCTTTCAAAATTGGGCCGTGAAGAGGGCAGATGCAAGCAACGTCAAGAGTGGCCAGTTTTTTCAGCAGCGCCTGAACCTGCACTCCGTATTTCCCGCATATATTGAAATAGTATCTTCTTGCCTCGCAAGCCCAATCTTCGTCGTGAGCCAAAGCTCCAAATTTGCCGAATCCATCGGCAGAAAAGACAATTTTTTCAGTCTCTTCATAAGAGACGATAACCTCAGGCCAGTGCACCATAGGAGCTGCGAAGAACTTCAGGTTGTGCTTTCCGAGCGAAAGAGAGTCGCCCTCTTTTACGGTAATAACGCAGTTGCAGAAATCGACGCCTTCAAAAAACTGAGGGAGCATCTTGGCAGCTCTGTCAGACGTCACAATTTTCACATTCGGATATAATTCCAAAACCTTGGCAATCAGAGACGCGTGGTCTGGTTCCAGATGATGCACCACAAGGAAGTCAGGCTGACGGCCGTCAAGTTCCTTTTTCAACAAAGGCAGCCATTCGTCGCCTTTACGAGCGTCAACCGTATCCATGATTGCAATCTTCTCGTCTTCAATAAGATAAGAATTGTACGATATCCCGTTGGGAACGATGTACTGGCTTTCAAACAAGTCGATGTCATTATCGTCAACACCGATGTATTTAATAGAAGAAGTGATGAATTTATTTGTCATAATCATTAAAAAAAATTACATTGAGCAAATGTAGCAAAAAAAGATGTTCGGCACAAGAAGAAGGTGCGTCATAAATTCCTTTTTTTTAGAAAAAAGCGCAGAGAGCGAGCAAGGCAACGGCGGATAGAGGATAATTGTTCGGAATTTAGAAAAAGGCAAAGGGGAACAGGAATTTTATAATTGATTTTTTTGGATAAAACAAAAAAAAGTTGTTCTTTTGTGAAGAAATTCTGCGTAATAGTCAGTCTTGCTATTTTGCAGGTTGAATAGCGGAAAAAAAAGAATTTTTCATTATCAAAAAAGAATAATTATGGTTTATTCACACGAAGTGAACAACATGTGTGTTGTGAAGAAAGGGCCTAACCATGGTCCTGCTCCAATTCCTGAAGAAGGAAAGTGGATTAAGTCAAAGGAAATCAAGGACGTTTCGGGTTTGACTCACGGTATCGGTTGGTGCGCTCCTCAGCAGGGTGCTTGCAAATTGACTTTGAATGTCAAGGACGGAGTTATTCAGGAAGCTTTGGTGGAAACAATCGGATGCTCAGGTATGACTCACTCAGCAGCTATGGCTTCTGAAATCCTTCCAGGAAAGACAATATTGGAAGCGTTGAACACAGACTTGGTTTGCGACGCAATCAACACTGCTATGCGCGAATTGTTCTTGCAGATTGTTTACGGTCGTACTCAGTCAGCTTTCTCAGAAGGCGGTTTGATGATTGGTGCAGGTTTGGAAGACCTTGGTAAAGGTTTGCGTAGCCAGGTTGGTACATTGTACGGCACATTGGCTAAGGGTCCTCGCTATCTTGAGATGGCAGAGGGTTACATCAAGCGTGTAGCTCTTGATAAGGACGACCAGATTTGCGGTTACGAGTTTGTACATCT
>JAGBRL010000007.1 GCA_017632345.1 Paludibacteraceae bacterium | reverse complement strand
TTCTTGTGCTTGTGAATTAGGGGGATAAGATTCTGCTCGCGCGGCATGTGCAGCGTAATCAGAACGTGTACGCCTGCATCGCCGGGTTTATGGAGGCTGGCGAGACCGCAGAGCAGGCGGTGGCGCGTGAGGTGCTGGAGGAGACTGGCATCAGGGTGAAAAACATACGTTACCGTGGCAGCCAGAGCTGGCCTTTCCCAAGTCAGCTGATGCTCGCCTTCACGGCGGAGTATGATTCCGGAGAGCTGAAACTGCAGGAGGATGAATTGTCAGACGCAGGCTGGTTTGACCGCGACGAGTGTCCGGCTACACCGCCGCCCGGCTCCGTTGCGTATAAACTGATCAACGGAGATGTGTGATATTGGAATTAGTTGCAAAAAAAAAGGTTTTATATTGTTTGCGTTCTTTTTTTTCATAACTTTGCCGCAATATTATAGAAACCACCTATAAAAATAGCTTATGATAAAAAATTTGAAAATCATTTTGTTGATTGCAAGTTTGTTGCCTATGACGGTTCTGGCTAAAAGCGCAGATTTTGAAAAGATGTTTGACTCTTGCGCAGAACTTTGGGAGAAAGATTTGCCGAAATCCGCAATGGAAAAATTGAAAGAGATAAAGGTAAAGGCGAAAGAAGAGAAGAGTGTGCTGTATTATTTGAAGGCGCAACAACTTCTCATAATTTTTAATAACGTTGAAAATTCTGACAAGGACGAGGAGACTCAATTTGCCGATGAAATGGCACTTTTTGAAGAGACGCACGCTTTCAGAGACAGCGTTTCTAACATTGTGGACAAAGCTGTGATTAACTACGAGCTTGCATGTATGCTTCATGAAATTGCACAAAACGATTATGGTGAAGAAAGAGAAGAACTTTTTAAGAATAGAGCAGGGAAGTCTTTGTCGGACTCGCTCGACGTGCTTTTTAAATTGGCGATGAAAGACGAAAAAACGCTGATGGAAACGCCTATTGAAGGTTGGTTGTGCAAGTTGGTTGATTCCGATCACATTATTAAAACGTCACATTTGAATTTGCAGAAAAATCTGCATGATGTGTTCACTTATTCTGCGTTCCGTTGCCTTGGTTTCGGCACAAAAATAGATCAGGTGCATGTGCCTTTTTTGCCTTTGTCTGAGTTTATTAAGCAAGAAGATGGAGCGGACGAGATTTTGAATCAGATGCGTAAGTCCTTGAAAATGAAATTATCGAAGGATATAAAGAGTAATGACGATTTGGCTGCGGCAGATTATCAGCGTCTGCTTTACGAAGAATGGCGGTACGAGGCTTCAAAAGATGAGTTTTGGGCGGCTCAGAAAAATATGATGGAACAGTATTCTGAGTGCGAAACAGTGGTGAAAATAGCTGTGGGATATTACAGCGAAAGATACCGATATGAGAAGAGTAGAAATTGCAGAGTTGAAGATTTCGACAAAGAGCTGCCGCGCGAAATTTTCGATGTCTGCACAAGTTTGAAAGCTAAGTTTCGTAAATGCAATAAATTTGATCGTTACCTTCTTGATTTTTTATTGAGAGAGATTAGAACGCCAATTTTGTACCTGAGTGTCAAAGATGAGAATTATAGCGGGGAGCCGGTCAAATTGAAGGTGCGCTATTCAAATATCACAAAGCTGAAACTTAAATTGTGCAAGGATGATGGTGAGAAAGTAAGAAAGAAGAAATTGGTTTTTGACCTTCAGGAATCTAATTTTTACATACCGAAAGATACTGAGCTTGTTGTGACGGGTTTGGAGCCGGGTAGTTATTATTTTGAATACGGAAAAGAGGGGTCTGATGAATTTGAGGAGTCTGATGTGTTTGAGGTTACTGCTCTCAAATCTTTCGTTGGCAGAATAATTTATGATGAAAAGGACAGCCTGAAAAGCGCGTTGGATTTGTTTGTTGTTGATCTGAAGAGCGGGAAGCCTGTGAAGGATGCGTCTGTGCATATTTCGGCTAATGATGATAAAGATGGCAAGGAGATGGATTTGCTGACCGACGCGGATGGCAAGGTGACTGTTCAAAATATTTCTGATTTTGACTATCTTGTGAAAAAGGATGGCTCTTTTATTGAAGGGGATTGGAGTGCTCCAACGTATGGACGGAACCGTTTGAAAGGGATTGTTTTTACAGACCGGCCGGTTTATCGTCCGGGACAAACTGTGTTTTTTAAGGCGCTGCTGACAGACACCTCTTTCCGCAAATCGGAGGAGGAGGTTGTGATGCATGTGCTTGATGAGCGACGTGGCGGTTTTTCTAAGGAGATGGCATTGAAGGTGAACGAGTTTGGCTCTGTGTTCGGCTCTTTTGAATTGCCGCGCAATTGCCGTGCTGGGACGTACTTTCTGTATGAGGGAAAAGGTCTGGCGACGTCTTTTAAGACGTCTTTTAGGGTGGAAGAGTACAAAAGGCCGTCGTTTGAGGTGGTGTTTGATAAGATGGATAATATCTATAAAGTTGGAGATACGCTGACAATTTCCGGAAGGGCTATGACGCTTGACAGTCTGCCGTTGCCTGGTGCTAAAGTTTCTGTGTCGGTGAACTATCTGTCTGCCTCTTCAGTTCAGATGCAGACTGTAACTGATCGTAACGGATGTTTTTCTGTAAAGTTCGTTGGAAAGAGAGGCGGTGATAGGGGTTGGATAAGCAGTCGTGAGGCTAAATTTATGACTGTTGTGGCAGATGTGACCTCGATGTCGGGCGAAACGCAACAGTCTCAGTTTTTTATGATGGGTAATGAGACTTGTGATGAGACTTTTTATATAGCAGCCAAAGCAAATAAATCTCTGCTGAAGAGCGGTGAGCGTGTCTCTATATCTGTGAATACGATGAAATTTAATGGCGAGCCATTTGGGAAAAAGGTTAAATGTCGTGTTTATCAGTTGATGGGGCAGACGGTCGAAGATTATTTCTCTGGTTCTGAGGTTATAGTTGATTATGAGGGAAATCCGGCGGAAACTGGAAAACTGCTTTTTGAACGTGTAGTGGATACGGAAACGCAGGATTCTCTGGTTCTGATGAGCGATGAGCTGCCGCAAGGAAAGATTGAAGTGATGTTTGAGGCGGAAGAGGAAAATGGAGAACGCAAATTCGCCAATGTGCGGTTTTTGTCGATGAAATCGGAAGATTTGATGCCGGCGCCTTTCGCTTTGTGGGTGACGGAAGAGCGTAATGAGGTGGAGCTGGGCGACTCTGTCAATCTGAAGGTGGGCAGTGCTTTTGACGACGCTTGGGTCTTGGTTTCTATTTCGCAAGGTCCGAAGTACAGCACGCAGTGGCATAGGCTGGAAAAGAACAGACTGAAGAGCCTGAGCTTTGTGTTTGATCAGGATGTGCCTGAGACTCATATTGATTTTGTTTTGGTTAAAGACGGCAGGTTGTACACTGTTGAAAAAAAGATAAGGCAGAAAGAGAAAAATTTGAGTGTTACACTATCCTCTTTCAGAAACAGGGTTGATGCCGGAGCTAAAGAGGAGTGGACGGTAACGGTGGATGGGCTTGACGGACAAACGGCTGAAGTTGCTGTTTGTATGTCTGATGCGGCATTGGATGAGTTTGAAAGGTCTGCGAATAGCTGGAAATACAAGATGAAAGAAGAGTTTCCTCGTTGTAGGAAAATTCCGAGTTATTACTCTTTGTTTGCGTCTGATGTTGACGATAGTGAACTATCTTTTGACAAGACTTCATATATTTTCCCTTCATTGCACGCGTTCTTTCTTTGTCAATCTTATGTGAGACCGAACTCAAATCCGAACGCTGTTGAATATAAAAGTTCAAATAAAAGGCTGGATAAAACTGCTCCTGTTCGTATCAGAGGTGCGTCTTCGATTGATGCATTGTTGCAAGGTCGAGTGGCAGGGGTAACAGTGTCAGATGGCGAAATTTATGGGTCTTGCAGGTCCAGTGGCAGTAATCAGGTTCGTCTGCGCTCTGATTTTTCTGAAACAGCGTTCTTTTTCCCTGATTTGCTGACTGATAAGGATGGTAAGGTTACCTTCAAGTTTGATGTGCCGGAAAGTATGACACGATGGAACTTCAAGGCGATGGCGCATACTAAAGATATGAGGGGCGGTTATGCTGAGGCTACGATTATCTCTCAGAAGAAATTTACTGTGAGACCTAACTTGCCAAGGTTCTTGCGCTGCAATGATGAGTGCGAGATTGCGGCGCAGGTGTCGAATCTTAGCGACGAAGTTCAGTCGGGCAGTGTGATATTGGAACTTGTAGATGCGCGGACAGATAAGGTTGTGCGTGCTGTGGAAAAGCCGTTTTCTGTCGATGGAATGGGCATTCAGCGTGTGGCGTTTAAGTTTGATGTGCCGGAAGATATGGTGCTGGCTAAGGTTTGTGTGAAGGCTGTGTCGGGACAATTCTCTGATGGTGAGGTGCATCAGGTTTTGGTGCTGCCGAGTCGCGCGCTGGTTACGGAGACTATGCCGTTCTTCGCGTTTGGCGATACGACGCGCTCTTTTGTCTTTGAACGTCTGAAGAAAAACAGTTCGAAGAGTCTCGAAAGCAAGAGACTTGTGGTGGAAGTGTCAAAAAATCCGTCATGGTACGCAGTGCAGGCTATGGCTGATAATCCTGATATGCGCGAAAAGTGCGTCTCTTGCGCGGTGACAAGCTATTATGTGAATGTGGTGGCGGATGAGATTTTAAGGTCGAATCCGGACATTTATAATGTGATAAAGGCATGGAGCAGTGATGAGGGACAGCTCAACGGCTCGCTTTTGTCGCAGTTAAATGAAAACCAGCACCTGAAAAATGTGATGCTGGAGGAGACGCCTTGGGTGCTGGACGCAGAGGGCGAGTCGCTGCAAAAGTGCAATCTGATTAACCTTTTTGATGAGGAGAAGATTAAGGAACGCAAGGCTTTGGCTTTGCAGACATTGCAGAATTTGCAGATGCCTGACGGCTCGTTCTGTTGGTTCGACGGAATTAGGGGCAGCTATTATCTTACAAACAGGGTGCTTATGCTTCTGGGCAAGGCGTCCAGCTTTGCAGACCTTGACGAGGCGGAAAGAAAGATGATTGTCTCTGCTCTGAGGTTTGTTGACAATAGCTTTAAGGAGCATTACGAGACGGATAAGGATTTGGACGGATTGTCGCTCTCTGCCTATGTGCTTGATTATTTGTACACGAGAAAGATGTTTGACGATATTCCGCTCGGCAGCGTGCTGTCGGAGTTCAAGGCTTACGAGAGTCTTGTCACGCCGGAGAATATGAAGGATTTTAGTTTTGAATATAAGGCGAAAGCGGCGGTTGTGAAGTATCGTTGCGGCAAGGTGGACGAGGCGAAGAGTTTGCTGGCGTCGTTGCGCGAGTATGCTAAAAAGAACGATGAATTGGGAATGTTTTTCAATGAGCGTGGAAATATTTATGAGGATGTCGCGCTTCTTGAGGCTTTCTCTCTGATTGATTATAAGAAAGAGGAGGTTGAACTTATGAAGTTGTGGCTGTTGCGCAAAAAGCAGACGTTGAAGTGGAACAGCGAGTTTGGTTCGATTGATGCGATTCATGCGTTGCTTTCCATGGGTCCTGACTGGTTGTCGGATAAAGACTCGCTGAATGTTTTCGTGGGTGGTGAACTGTTGAGAAATGATGGCGCTCTTGCTGGTTCTGGTTATGTTAAGACTGTTTTCGCTAAGCCAGAGGTGACGGCGGAAAAGGCGAATCTGACGGTTGAAAAGCATGGAGAAGGACTCTCTTTCGGCACGATGTACTGGCAGTATGAGGAGGATCTGGACCGTGTCGAATCTAACGGCTCCGGTTTGTCGGTCTGCAGAAAAATTTATCGCAAAGTGATTGGCAAGAATGGCGAGGTTGAGTTGGAAGAGGTTACGGAGAAAAGCAAACTTAGGGTTGGCGAAGAGCTTGTGATTAAACTTGAGGTTGAGGCAGACCGTGACTTGGATTATGTGGTTCTGAAGGATTTGAGAGCGGCTTGCTTTGAGCCTGTGGATAAGTTTTCTGGAGTGTTCATTGATAAATCGTGCGGCTTTTTCTATAGAAGCATAAAGGATGTGGCTGTGACTTTCTTTATAAGGCATATTAGAAAAGGTTCGTTCTCTTTCGCGTATGATGTGACGGTGGCGCAGAATGGTGTTTACCGAAATGGACTTGCTACTGTGCAGTGTATGTACTCGCCGGAATTCGCCGGTGCGGATGGCGGAAAATCTGTAGTTGTAGGTGATTAAAGTCCTGTTAAATTACCATTCGGTAACTTTTTTTTGTGGGTGTTTTTGTAATGTGTTGGATTATAGTGTTTTGAGTGATGTTAAAACTACTGATTTTAGTAGTGTTTTGTGATTGAAATATGTTTTATATTTGTAGTGTTGAAAAGATGAATAGATAATAGATTTATTAAGAGGTTTTGATAGATAAAAACGAATTAAACTGTTTCGATATATAATATACTAGGATTAAATCCTGTTTGGGAATGTCTAGAAGGTCTGATCAGGAAGGGTCAGACCTTTCCTATTGTTGGTTTTTCTGCGGATTAGAAGTTGATGGGCTTAATCTGAATTTTGTGAAAAATATCCCGTGTTGTGTGTCTGGTTTAACCAATATCTTCTTATTTTTGCAGGAAATTTGGAAGGCATGGCAAAAAATCCGTTGGCAAAGATAAAGAAGAAGGACGGTTCGGCTGCTTTGGAAAAGAGGTCGGCCGCAGGTGGTGGCTCGTCTGTTTTCAGGCGACTGCTGGGCAGGTTTTTGCGCTTTTTCAAAAAATTGGTAATCTTCTTTTTTGTCTCTACTTTT
Source organism: Paludibacteraceae bacterium (assembly GCA_017632345.1). Taxonomy (GTDB): domain Bacteria; phylum Bacteroidota; class Bacteroidia; order Bacteroidales; family Paludibacteraceae; genus RGIG9379. The sequence goes on along the minus strand of JAGBRL010000007.1, from coordinate 1,133 downwards.
ACGGTTGCGGTGATTTATAAGTACGTGCCTGTCTTTATCACGCCTCTCATGGTTATAAACTGTGTGAAGCAGGTGATTGGCGATGAGGAGGTGCGTCTTTCTAAAGACTGGGTGCCGATAGAGGATATCTCGCCAAATATGGTGCGTGCCGCTATCGCTTCGGAAGATGCTAAGTTTTTGTCTCACAATGGTTTTGACTATGCGGCTATCAGGGATGCGGCTATTCATAACATGAAGGGCGGACGGACGCTCGGCGCAAGCACAATCTCTCAGCAGACGGCTAAAAATGTCTTTTTGTGGCCAAGCCGCTCTTGGGTTCGTAAGGGCCTTGAGGTCTATTTTACGTTTCTTATCGAACTGGTGTGGGGTAAAGAGCGTATTATGGAGGTCTATCTGAATGTGGCGGAGACCGGACATGGTATTTATGGTGTGGAGATGGCTTCGCAAATCTATTTTAAAAAGCCTGCGAAAAAAATGTCAAAGTGGGAGGCCGCAAGACTTATAGCTATATTTCCTAATCCGCTTAAATTCAGTGTAGTAAATCCGTCAAAACGGACGCTTAGGAAACAGGAGATTGTGATGAAGCGTATGAACAGTGTGGGACAGATTCCTTTTCTGAAGTAGGATGACGATATGAAAATTTATTTGTGACGAAGTGTCGGGGAAAAGGTGTTGTAAATGTCGAAGATGGAATGAGTTCATCTTCATTAAAATTTGCCATAACTACACAAAATCATTTTCAAAACATTATCTTTGCAGAAAGAAAAATTCAGCGTATGGAGCAGACGTTAAAAAACTTGCCTATCGGCATTCAGGATTTTGAGAGCCTCATTAATGACGGCTATTTGTATGTGGACAAAACGGCTTTGATGCACCAACTTGTCTCCACGGGTCGTTACTATTTCCTTTCGCGCCCTCGCCGCTTCGGTAAGAGTTTGCTTATCAGTACTTTGAAGGCTTATTTCCTTGGCAAGAAAGATTTGTTCAAAGGTCTTGCCGTTGAGCAATTGGAGCAGAAATGGACAGTGCATCCGGTGCTGCATCTGGATTTGAATACGGCGAAATATAAGTCGCCTGACGCATTGAATCAAGTTTTGCACGAGACTCTGACAGAGTGGGAGGGCTTGTATGGA
>JAGBRL010000109.1 GCA_017632345.1 Paludibacteraceae bacterium | reverse complement strand
TGGCGACACAACGGTTGTTACCGATGCGTTCCCTATAGATACAACGTACATCACATGGACTGCAACGGACAGCAAGAAAAACAGTGTGATCTGTACGCATTTTGTGGCGGTTATAGATACAGTAGCTCCGGTTCTTGCATGTGCTAAAGACACAACTGTAGATGTTAGCGAAGGCTGCAAGGCGGATGTTAAACTGACTGTTCCGAGCGTGTTCGACAATTGCGCGTACAGTTTGACTGTAAGCCGTTCAGACAAAGCGCCAATATCTATCAACATAGAAAATGGCGACACAACGGTTGTGACAGATGCGTTCTTTGTTGACAAGACTGTTATAACATGGAGGGCTACGGATAGAAACGGCAATTTCAGTGAATGCGACCAAGTAGTCACAGTTATAGACACCATTGCTCCTGCAATTACTTGTGCAGACACCATCAAGGTGATGGCTGGTGAGTATTGCGTTGCTCCGGGCGTGAAAATTGAGATGCCGGAAATTGTTGAAAATTGCGGTGATTATACTCTGAGCGTCTCTCGTTCGGACGGCGGTTATATATCTGTCTCCAACGGAGCTGTCAGAACTGATGCGTTCCCTCTTGATACAACGTACATCACATGGACGGCTACAGACAATAACGAAAACACCAGCTATTGCGCTCAGGTTATTGTGGTTGATGTTGAACGCAAGCCGGTTATAGATTGCTCTAAGTTGAAGAGCTTGAAGTTCATAGCTAAGGGTGACTGTGAGGTTAATGTTGACGAAACTATGATTCCGGTACCGGTTGCTAAGGTGCCTTGCTCTGATGATGTGATTGCGGGTGTGGGTCTCCGTGAAGATGGTTCTTCTATCTACGGAAACTACTTTGTGGGTGAGTCGTTCATTAACTGGACGTTCACAAATACAGAGGATAATCTGACTGCAACTTGTGTGCAGAAGGTTAGCGTCTTGTCTGACAAGCGTCTTGAAAAGCCTTGCTACACATTGTCGCTGGATACTATCATTGTCGAAATTCCTGCAGGTCAGTGCAGCGTTAGCGCTGAGGATGTGCTTCCTAAGGATGTGCTTTACGCAAAGAACCCTTGCACGGGCAAGTACGTGAAGGGCGAGTTGCAGCGTCCTGGTGGCATAGACCTGAACGAGCCTTTCTCAAGAGGTGTCACTTCTATCTTCTGGGTGTTCGTTGACGAGTCTAATACGTTGACGTTCCCTGTTGACGCGTGCGAGCAGTTTGTTAAGATTACTGGTCCGAAGATGGTGGATTGCGATAATTTTGCAGACAAGACTGTAAGCCTCGCTCTTTCAGAGTGCTCTCTTGAGGCTGCTAAACTGAACTTGTCTGCTCCGGAAGTGACCAATCCTTGCTACAACGGCGCGGTTATGGTTCCAGACACTGTGCGTTCGTCTGGCAAGGCTATGACTGAACCGTATGCGGTTGGCTCAGATACTGTTACTTGGACTTATGTGTTGCCTGTAAGTGGATTGATTATAGATACTGTTTCTTGCAAGCAGGTGATCACAGTCAAGGATACTTTGGCTCCGGTGTTTGATTGTAGTCAGCTTGAATCGCCTATTGTTATGAGTCAGCGTGCTTATGACGAGGTGATGTCTTACGAAAAGGCAGTGCAGATGGGTCTGAAAATGCCTGTGGTTACTGATGCGTGCGGCGACGTGACTATGCTTCCTCGTCGTAGCGACGGAAAGGCTCTTGAAGATGATTTCGAAAGGGGCGACTCTGTTGTTGTGACTTGGGTGTTTGCCGATATTTATGGTAATGCGGACAGTTGCGAGCAGGTCGTTATAGTTGAAGACCTTGTGGCTCCTATATTGGATTGCCCTAAGTTTAGAGAGTTTACGTTTGCTTGCGTGAACGACTTGCCAGAGGCTTATGGCTCTTACGAAGAGTTTGTTATGGCTAATGGCTCTGTGTCTGAAGAGCATAAGGTGCTTAAAGAGTCGTTCGGCTCGTATGATAGTATTCCGGAAGGCATGTCGCTTTGTGACGCAGAGATTTGGAGGGTTTACCATATGACGGATTTCTTAGGTCGCAAAGTCTCTTGCTCGCAGATGTTCGAGCTTGTGGATACTGTCGCTCCTGTATTGAGCATGGTGGTGGACGGTAAGGTTAAGCACGACGGAACGTTTGTGAAGAACTTGAAGTGTACGGACGAACTTCCTGAGTTCCCTGTTCCAACTGCAAAGGACAATTGTTCTGAAGTGACTGTCGAAATGACCGAGGTTAGCACTCGTGGCGAAGACCCTGACTCTTGTAGTTATTATACTTATGAGATTAAGCGCACATGGAGTGCTGTTGATGCGTGCGGCAACAGAAGCTTGCCTATCTCGTACGTGATCAGCGTGGTTGACGATACTAAGCCGACAATCGCTCTTGACGATAGCTGGGCTAAGGACACTGTGTTCTCTATTAACATGAAAAATTGTGAGTTCGGCACTCCTAATCTTGTCTCTATGTTGCCTAAGGATTTTGAGGCGACTGACGATTGTGCCGGCGAAGGTCATGTCAGGGTTTATCAGAAGCCTGATTTTAGAAGCGTGCTAGACAAGACAACTAAAGTTTATGTCTATGTGGAAGATGCTTGCCATAACTTCGACACAATAAGCAGGGTTGTTTATGTGCCTACTGTTGAGTCTGTGGTTAGTATCATTGCAAAAGATACTGCTATCTGCGGATTTGACGGTAATAAACTGAATTTGTGGAGCCCTGAAATTCGTAGCGCTTCTGGTAATATATATATGTCGCTTAATAATGGAATGGTTTTTGAAAGGACAAGCCAGGTGTTCTTTGACTGTTACCGTGATTCGATATCGGAAGAGAGCCTTGTGTTTAGTGATAACAGAAGGACTTATTATAACAAATATTTCAAAGGTGATAAGGTGGAATATAATAGTTTGAAGGCTAAACTTACATCTCTGACTAGAATGACTCAGTCTGGCACATACTATTACGTGGCGATGGATACGTTCTCGTATTGTACGGATACGGTCAAGATAGAGCTTACGGTTAACGAACGTCCTCGTATCGCTCTCGAACATCCTTTGATTGATGTCTGCGAAGACGACTCGATTCCATTGTTCGAAAGCGGCAATGAACTTTACAGCAGAGCTAATGTGTGCGTGAACGAGATGGGTACGTTCCCTGTGACTGACGAGGGCTGGATGGTTGACGGCAATGTTTATCGTGCGGAAGATACTGTCCGCTATAGGGAGTATTTGCAGCCTATGCTTTATTATGCTACGAACTTGTGCGGTACTTCGACAAGTAAGGATAGCTACTTCTGGCTCTGCGGCGATTCGTTGTGGTCTGAGTCTGACAGTCTCGCTATGGTCGGTTCTAAGGAGAACCTTGCTGCTTGGCGCGCTGATACGCTCTATGCTCTTGATTCTATCAACGTGAGAACTCACCACAGGTTCAACCCTGATGAAATCGTGCTTTCTACCGAGCCTAACGATAAAGCTCGTGTCTGGATTGGCGAGGATGTGTCTCTGTCTGTACGGACCAAGAAGCAGCCGAAGGCTTATTTCTGGTACAAGGTGAATGAGACGTTTGATGGTCATAGAGGTGTGGTTTATGACAGGTTCGGCGAAATTTTTGAAGGCGACGTGAATTTGTTTGATATGAGGGATGAACTGATTGCGGTTAAGGATTCTGCGGATGATAAGCCGTTCTCTATGGACCTTGTCTCGCTGAGGGATTCTGCTCTTTATTATGTGCTGGTGACTGACAGCGTCTGTCCGGCTATGGCTAGTAACATTGTTAGCATTGATGTTATGGATAAACTGCCTACGGCTATCACTCCGTATGTGTTCGACGGTATGAACGATGCGTTCATGAAGGGTCACTATATCAGAGTGTTTAACCGTTACGGACAGTGGGTTTATGACGGCGAAGATGGCTGGGACGGTACTTACAGAGGCTTGAAGGCTGACCCTGGCGTTTATTACTATGAGGTGATATTCAACGGAGTTGTCAGACAAGGCTCTATTGAAGTTGTTAAGTTCTAAAGGCACTTCTGTTTATTGTTGCAAATTGTAATTTTATACTGACTGATAGGGGAGAAGACTTGGCTTTTTCTCCCCTTTGTTTTTTTGCCTTCGCAAAATCGCTAGGCTTTTGTTTTTTTTAATGATATTTTTCACTAATTTTGCGTTTCGTTGGGCTGGAGTTGGCCCTTGCAATTTTTTGAATGTAATTTAAAAACAAAATAGATTTATGGCTTCACAGGATGATGTTTTCAAGAAGTTAGTCGCTCATTGCAAGGAATACGGTTTTGTTTTCCCTTCAAGTGAGATTTACGACGGATTGGGCGCCGTTTATGATTATGGACAGAACGGTGTTGAACTGAAGAATAATATTAAGAAATACTGGTGGGACAGCATGACGCTCCTCCATACTAACATCGTTGGTATCGACGCGGCTATTTTTATGCACCCTACAACTTGGAAGGCGTCTGGTCACGTTGACGCGTTTAACGACCCTCTGATTGATAATAAGGATTCTAAGAAACGTTATCGCGCTGATGTGCTTATCGAAGAACAGCTTGCCAAGTATGACGACAAGATCGAGAAGGAAGTGGAAAAGGCTGCTAAGAAGTTTGGCGACTCTTTTGACGCTGAGCTTTTCCGCCAGACTAACCCTCGTGTTCTTGAAAATAAGGCTAAACGTGACGAATTGCACGCTCGCTTTGCTAAGGCTTTGAATGATAATGACTTGGCCGAGCTTAAGAAAATTATCGAGGATTATGAAATTGTTTGCCCTATCAGCGGAACTAAGAACTGGACTGATGTTCGTCAGTTTAACCTTATGTTCTCTACTGAAATGGGCTCTACTGCTGATGGGGCAATGAAGATTTACTTGCGTCCGGAAACGGCTCAGGGTATCTTTGTTAATTACCTTAATGTGCAGAAAACGGGACGTATGAAGATTCCTTTCGGTATCGCTCAGATTGGAAAGGCGTTCCGTAACGAAATCGTGGCGCGTCAGTTCGTGTTCCGTATGCGCGAGTTTGAACAGATGGAAATGCAGTTCTTTGTGCGTCCGGGCGAGGAACTTAAATGGTTCGAACACTGGAAGGAGTTCCGATTGAAGTGGCACAAGGCTCTTGGGCTTGGCGACCAGAAATACCGTTATCATGACCATGACAAACTTGCTCACTATGCTAACGCGGCTACTGACATCGAGTTTGAAATGCCTTTCGGATTCAAAGAGGTTGAGGGTATTCACTCTAGAACTGACTTTGACTTGAGCAGCCACGAAAAGTATTCTGGAAAAAATATAAAGTATTTCGATCCTGAAATCAACGAGTCTTATACTCCGTATGTTATCGAGACTTCTATTGGTGTGGACCGTATGTTCTTGAGCATCATGTGCTCTGCTTATAAGGAGGAAAAGCTTGAAGGCGGCGATACTCGTGTTGTTCTTAATTTGCCTCCGGTGCTTGCTCCGGTTAAGGTGGCGGTGCTTCCGCTTCTAAAGAAGGATGGCTTGCCTGAAAAGGCTACTGAAATCATGAACGGACTGAAGTTCGATTTCAGATGTACTTACGAGGAAAAGGATACTATCGGTAAACGCTACCGCCGTCAGGACGCTATCGGAACTCCGTTCTGTATCACTGTTGACCACCAGACTATCGAGGATAATACGGTGACTATCCGTTACCGCGACACTATGAAGCAGGAGCGTGTCAAGGTTGAGGAACTTCACGCTATTATCGATGCTCAGGTTAACATGAAGAACTTGTTCAAAAAGATTGTCGGATAATTGTTTTTTTTGTTACACGGAACCATCGGCCGATTTTGAGCCGGTGGTTTCTTTTGTTTGGGATGATGAAGAGAATTGGACTAATTTCTGATACGCACGGGTACTGGGACGACAGGTATGAGTCATACTTTGCGGAGTGCGACGAGGTTTGGCATGCCGGAGACATCGGGTCTGAGGCTCTGGCTGACAGGTTCGAACGTTTGTGGGTGTTCAGGGCTGTGGCCGGAAATATTGACGATCATAAGATGCGTCTGCGCTTCGGAAAGGTTCTGAGGTTCAGGTGTGAGCAGGTGGATGTGTTGCTCACGCACATAGGCGGATACCCGGGTAAGTATGCTCCCGAAATTAAAAGGGAACTTTTCTCTGATGCTCCGAAACTTTTTGTGTGCGGTCATTCTCATATTCTGAAGGTGCTGTATGATCATAGTCTGGAAATGTTATGCATGAATCCTGGCGCTGCCGGTAATTTCGGTTTTCATGCTGTGCGTACATTGCTCAGATTTGTTATTGACGGAGAAAATATTAAGGATCTGGAAGTTATTGAACTTGGTGAAAGAGGAGGTGTATAATATGTGTGATGTGCAAGATTTGCTGAAAAGTAAAGGCGTCAAGCCAACTCCGGTCAGAGTCATGATATACGAGGTGATGAAAGGGTATGAGAACACTTTTAGCCTTACTGATTTGGAAAACAACTTGCTGGATGTGGACAAGTCAACTATATTCAGGACTATCTGTGTGTTTCTTGAAAAGCATCTGATTCATAGTATCGAAGATGGTAGCGGTTCCATGAAGTATTGTATGTGCAGCCATAGCGGCGAGTGTTCTGTAGATCAGTTTCATTGCCATTTCTATTGCGAGTCTTGCAAACGCACGTTCTGTCTTGACTCGCTTCCTGTGCCGTTGGTGCAGTTTCCTGATGGCTTTTTGCCAAGCCAGATTAATTATGTCGCAAAGGGCGTATGTCCTGAGTGCTCCAATAAGATTTAGGTAGTTTGTAAGTGCGTGATTCCTTGTAGGAACGCTGCGTGCTATGTTTTGCGTTCATGGTGCTGTTGCGTAATCGTCGGATGTTGCCGCAAAAAAAGACCCGCAAGTAACGGGTCTGATGATGTTCATTTGTTATTTTTCAAAAACGTAGTCATCGGGTTTCTTTATGTAAATAAATTCAACCCCGTCTATTGTGATTGTGAATGTTGTTTCTGTTACTTTGTACGTTCCGAAAGAATTGTCCTCATCTTCGAATATCAAAGAGATGTGGTCGCCGTCGCAAGTAAAATGGCCTTCTACGTTCCATGCAAGATCGGGTTCCGCTCCGTTGCTGGTAACGCTTCCGTCGCTTTTGAACGTCAGCAATTCTTTGAATTCTTCTGACTCATAAAGCCATTTCCCTATTAATTCGTTAGGGAATTCATCTTTTTCGTCATCGTCGTCGCAGCTTGAAAATCCAAAGCCGAAAGTGATAAAGGCAAGCACCGTGCCTATTAGTCTTAGTGTTTTCATATAGTGTTGTTTTTATTAATTTGCAGCTAAGTTAACATATTTTTTTGTGTTTATGTCTATTTGTTAAAAAATAGTTAAAGGCAACTTCCGTCACGAACATGATTAACCTAAGCAAAATGCTCTTCAAAATCATCTCGGCCTAATTTATAGAAATCGCCTAAATCTTGTTTCCGTAATTTTCGTCTATTGTGCAGTTTTTGTAATAGTGAAAAAGAATGTCTTTATACGAGTATCCTTTCGCTGCCATTACGGCGGCTCCAATCTGGCAAAGTCCCACGCCGTGTCCCCAGCCCGCGCCGGTGAGCGTAAACTTCAAAGGTATTCCGTCTCCTTCCTTATCTATAACAAAAGCTGAACTGTACAAGTGTGATTCGGAAAGAATCTTTCTGATTTCCAATTCTTTGCCTATTGTTAGAGTTCTTTTGCTGCCAACAATCTTCATCTTGACAAGACGTCCGGAAACACCTCTTTCCATTGGCACGATATCTAAAATGTCGCCAAAATCTATGCCGCTTTTTCTCCTTATTAGGTCGGATATCTCCTCTTGCGAATATTCTACCTTCCATCTGTAGAAGTCTGGGGTCTCTTGGTCGTAGCTGTTCAGCACTTGAGAGAGAATCTCTTTGTCTGTTGTGTTGCAGAATGACTTCGGCTCGGAGCGTATCCATTGTTCAGCATTTGCCTCTATGGAGAGGTCTTCCGCTAGCTTGTCGTGACAGTCCGCGTTGTCTATGACTTTTACGAGATATTTGTGCGGGGAGTCTTCCCAGCAGTTTTCAAATGTTTCGGAAACGCCTCCGCAAGATTTAGAAAAGCGTGCGTCGCAAATTTCGTCGTCGCACATCAGAACAAGCCCTTTTGTTGCTTCGATGGCCTCTCTGACAGTTTTTGTGCTTGCTCTTGTTATGCCTTGGTAGCGCTGGCAATGGTCGTCGGCGCACACGTCAAAATTGATGTGGTCTTCTCGGTCGTACCATTTGATAATCTCCTCTTCGGTCTCTGTCATTCCGGAGGCAGTCGTCTTTTTGCGGTTTTTATTTGTTATTTGCGAAAGCAGCCAGCTTCTTGAAATCACGGCGTGAGCCTTGAGCAGCTCTATAGATGAGGTGGCGCTCATTTCTGACGATATCACGCTGGTCAGATACTCTTCGACTGGCACTATGTTGATGGCTGTCAGTTGGTTGTCCTCCATAATGATGCGCAGCGCGCCGCTGAAAGTCTGCAGCTCTTTTTGTTCCCAGTGAAAGTTTTTGCCGATGGTCACGTCTGCAAGGGTGAAATTGCCATTGTCTGTTGTCGGGACAAACAGCAAATCGGTGTGAGATTCGGCTCTTCCTTCTACATTTATGTTGCCGTTGCTTATGAATATAGACTCGTGGTCCTTGCAGCTGGCTCCGTTTTGTTGCAGTATGTATGGTGTGTTGAACTTTACTTCAATTCTTTCTTCAGACATTATTCCGACCTCTACAAGGGCCTTGCCCAATAAATCGGACTGTATATGATTCTTTGAATTTGACATGGTAAAAAGGTGTTTCGTTAAAATAAAAAAAACCGCCAAAATCATCGATTTCAGCGGCTGTCGAGATGAAGGGATTCGAACCCCCGACCCTCTGGTCCCAAACCAGATGCGCTAACCGGACTGCGCTACATCTCGTTCCTTTCTCAATTGCGATGCAAAGGTAATGCGTTTTTTTTATTTGCGCAACAAAAAAGGCGAAAAAAAATAGAGTAGAGTGTGATTTTTTTTTAAATGCCATGAAACTTAACATTTTTCAAGCAGTCTGTAACGCATCTGCAACCCTTTTTTTTCTCTTTTCCGCACGAAACGCTTTTCCCTCTGTAGAGATGTCGCTTGCTTTTGACGAAGAGTAAATAATCTTTTTTTTATTTTTTTCTGATAAAGTTAGATGTTTGCTGATTTTTTTTTAATAAATTGCGGTCTGAAAATCGGCTGATGGCAGCGCGTTTGTTGTCGGGTTGTTTATTTCGCTCTGCGTACAGGGTTTTCTTTTGGTAAATTAAAAAAGTTTGAATTATGAAAGATTTGAAATATTTGGCGTTATTGGCATTGTCTTTGTTTTTTGCTATGCCTTTTTACGGACAGTCTTCAGACTATTTTTACGGACGTGAGTACCGTTCTTCGGGGGATACTTTGAAATATCGTATCTTGTATCCGAAAGGGTATGACAAGAATAGCAAGAAGGAGTATCCGCTGGTTGTTTTCCTTCATGGAGAGGATGGTCATGGCTCGGATAACAAAAAGCAGCTGTCGTCCGGAACTGGTGTGTTCAAAAACGAAGACAACAAAAGCAAATATCCTGCGATAGTTATATTCCCGCAGTGCCCGTCCGAAGACAAGTGGGCGGAATATACGAAGGACGCGGCCGGCAACTACAATTTTGTCGGAACTGACGAGGATGAGACTTATGCTGCAGAGTTGCTTGTTAAGCTTGTTAAGTATTATATTGATAAGAAGAATGTTGATGCGGACAGAGTCTATTTGATAGGCAATTCGTCCGGGGCTTTTGGCGCTTTGGACATCGCGATTCGAAATCCTAAGCTTTTCGCGGCGGTGGTCTCCATTTGTGGCGGATTTGACGCTACTGACGCTAAGAAATTGAAGAAGGTGCCGCTGAGAATGTATCACGGAACGGAAGATGATGTGGTGCCGGTGGCTTTGTCTCGTGATTTTTATTACGAACTGAAGGCTAACGGTGCTGCGAAAGTGGAACTGCTTGAATATCCGGGATTTAAACATGATATTCTGGATTCTGTGCTTGGTTCCGAAGATTTTCTTGAATGGATTTTCTCTAAGGAGAAATGATGCGGACTTGCTGCGTATGAATGTGTATTTTGCCCCTTTGCAGGGCTTTACGGAGGCGGCGTACAGAAATGCTCATGCTGAGGTTTTTGGCGGAGTTGACGCTTATTTTTCGCCTTTCGTCAGACTAGAAAAGGGCGAGGCGAGGGCTAAGGATATTCGTGATGTGGCTCCTGAAAATAATTCAGTGCCGGTGCTGGTACCTCAGGTTATCGCAGCTTCGGCTGACGAGCTCAGGTCTGTTGCTGCTCTGGTCAGAGATATGGGCTACAAGTGGGTTGACATTAATTTGGGCTGCCCGTTCCCGATTATTGTGAAAAAGCGCAAAGGGTGCGGTTTGCTGCCTTATCCTGATGACCTGAGAGATATGCTGCGGGTTGTGCGCGAGATGCCGGACTTGTCTTTCTCCGTGAAGATGCGGCTGGGGCTGAACTCTGAGAATGAGGCGATGGACGTGCTTCCGCTTCTTAACGATTTGCCTTTGAGGCAGATTGTGCTTCATCCGAGATTGGGCGTTCAGCAATACAAGGGAAGCGTGGACTTGGAGGCGTTTGGCAGGTTTTACAGCAAGTGCGAAAAGCCGCTGGTTTATAATGGCGACATTGCTTGCGCTGATGATGCCGCTCGTGTGCAGAGGTTGTTTCCCGACCTTTCCGGACTGATGCTGGGCAGAGGTTTGCTGGCAAATCCCGGATTGGCTAATGAGCTGAAGGGCGGCGTGCCTCTGACCGAACTTGAGCGCAGAAAGAAGGAACTGGAACTTCACGATGTGCTTTTCCGTACGTTCAGCGAGAGGCTTTGCGGTGATGTTCAGGTGCTGGCTAAAATTAAGCCTTTTTGGGAATATTTTATGCCGTATGTGGAAAAAAATGTCAGAAAGAAGATTGTCAAGGCTTCTACTGTCGAAAAATACAAAGAGGCTGTGAGGTTGTTGTGATGAGCTCTATTTCTTTTCTGATTTAGGTTGAAATGTTAAAAAAAGTGCTATATATTTGCTTTTTTGGGATAAAAGTCTTTATTTCGGGCTTTGTTTTGAACAAGGTTTGCGTTTTGTAGTTGCGCAAAGCCTATGTTACGGCATGTTTGGGCCTTTTTTGAGCGGCGGAAGTGTTTGCGGATTGCTTGGGCTTATAGCTGCTCGTCCCGAAGGCGAAGGTTCTGTTTGTCTTGACTTTATGCAGATTATGGAACCGGACTTGCGTTTTTATTAATGTGTAATTTGTTAGTAGTTTGGAATTATGAAAACGAAATTTAAAATAGGATTGGCGGCGCTTTTGCTGGGTGGTGCTGTTAATGTGTATTCGGCGGATGTCGAGGATGTTATAAAGCAGGTGAAACGAGGCAAGTTTGAGTCGGCTATAAAGACAAGGTCTAAGATTTCGAAGAAAATTTCTTCTTCGCAAGACTATCTGTTGCTCGATTTGGCTGACTGTATCTTGTATAATAGCCCTAAGTACAATGGCTACAACCCCAAAACAGCGTATTCTATTTACAATAAGATAGCGTACAGCGATTACCTTTATGACAAGAAGGTGATGGACGTGATGAGGGAAGAGGGTATAGACATAGATGAGCTTAGGTTGAGTGTCGAGTCTAATCTCCTTTCGGACGCAAAGGAGGCAAATTCGCTTGAGGCTATAGAAGACATCATCAAGATTTGTCAGGGCTGCTCTTATCTTTCTGACGCTCAGAAGATGAAGGAGGATTTTATCTTCACCAAAACGTTGAAGAACGCCTCTGTGCAGGATGTTGAGAAGTTCTTGGCTGATTACCCTAAGTCGCCTAAAAGAGCGGAGGCTATAGCTTTGAGAGACTCCTTGGCGTTTGTGGCGCTGGACAAGAATGCGGGCGCCTATTCTCAGTACATAAGCATGTACCCGGAGTCTAAGTTTGTGCCGCAGCTGCAGAAAGGGCTTGAGGATATGGCTTATGAGGAGGCTAAGGCTTCCGGCTCTGTGAATCAGTATGCCATTTTTATCGCTAATTATCCGGAAAACTCAAGGGCTGTGCGTGAGTTTGAAGAGAAAATTGCTGAAAATCAGAAGCTTCTGACATGGAAGTTGTCGCCTAAGTATAGAAATTTAAGGCTTGAGGTTGACTCTGTGTTAAATAAAAACTATTTTATGATTAACGACGCCGGCGGCTGGGGCGTGGTGACTGAAAATGGAGTGCAGGTTATCGCTCCGGAGTATGAGGATGTCGGCAAGGTCTTCTCAGGTTTGCTTGTGGCTAAAAAGTTTGGCAAGTGGGGCTTGGTTGATATAAAGAGCGGAAAAGAGGCTTTGCCTTTTGTGGTCTCTAATAAGGATGACTTCATGCCGATGGGCAACCTTTTTGTCGCTTATAAAGAGAACGGCAAGTGGGGACTGCTTTACGCTGGCTCGACTGTGGCTGTCGAACCTTTTGTGGAGACTGCCCTGACTGAGTTTAACAGCAAGGTCCTGAGCAACGGCTCTGTGGCTCTATCTTACACCGGACGTCTCGTTATTGTTGATGTGGAAGGAAACAAGGTGCTGGACGAACAGTATGACGAGGTGAAGTGGCGCAACGCTGACGATATTGACAGCAAACTTATAAAGATGCGTGTCGGAAAGAAGTGGGGGCTTATCTCTTCGGAAGGAAAGGTGCTTATTGCTCCTGAGTTTGACATGGCTCCGTTCTTCGACCCGGACGGTATATCTAGTGTGAAGAATTTCCAGAGAGAGGGGTGGATTGACACTACTGGTTCTTACTTGTATTACGATTGGCTCTCTTCGTTCCGTGACTGCGGCGGCGATGACAAGATGATCTCTTACGAGAAGAATGGTGTGTTCGGCTTTATTGACAAAACTAAGACTAACAACCTCCCTGTCGTTTATCAGGAGGTGGGCGAGTGCTTCCAGAACGGTATAGCTAAGGTTAAGAAAGATGGTGTCTGGATGTATATTAACCGTCAGGGCAAGGTGGTTTATTCTATGACTGCCGGAGCTTCTGTGAAACGTGCGGGCGATTTGCTTGTGGTGAAGGAAAACGGAGCGTTCAAACTTGTAGATTTTAACGGAACTGTTGTCTCTTTGGGCGAGTTTGACGATGTTGACGATGAAATGTTCGAAGGTATGATCCGTGTTAAGAAAGGTGCTTTGTGGGGAGCGATAGACAGAAATGGCTCTGTTATTGTGCCTGTGGAGTATGAAGAGATGTCGCGTTTCTGCAATAACTACTCTGTGGTGAAAAAGGGCGGAAAATATGGTCTGCTTTATAAAGCTTCTTTGGTTTTGCCGGCTAAGTATGACAGACTGCTGGACCCTGGTCACTTCTTTGACGATGACTGCTACGCGTTCAAGAACGGCGTTACGTCTAACGTGGTTTATGTGACTGTCTTTACGGGAACTGCAAACGAGAAAATTGTTATGAAGGATGGCAAGACGATCTTCAAGACTGTGGACGAGATCAGATTGAAGAAACTGAAGAACGGATATACTGTTATCGAGGTGGCTGAACTTGGAATCTTCACAAAGGCGAAGGTCGGGCTTATTGGTCTGAACGGCGAGTTGCTGGTGTCTCCTTACTATTCGCAGATCAAGCCGATGAAGCAGATTGGCAAGGATGTCTATTTCGCTTATTCAAGTGCAAACGGAAAGCAGGGTATGATAGACTCTAGGGGTAAGGAACTTACGCCTGCCTTTGCTAACTCAATCGTTTCGTTTGATGGCAAACTTGCTAAAGGTGAGGTGAACGGCGATAACACTTGTTTCTCTAAGGATGGTATTGTTCTTCTGCCTAAGGGGTACGATATTGTTTCTGGAAACATTGTGAAAAACAAGGCCAACGGCAAGTATGGTGTGATAAATGACAGGGGCGACTTGATTGTTTATCCGTCTTACGGTAAGGTTGTGGCGGCAACTGACAAGTTTGCAGTTGTGGAGTTTGAAGGAAAATACGGTGTTATTTCTTATTAAATGTTATGAGGCTGACTTTTGTTCTGATGATGCGCGTGGCGTGACTTGCTGCTTGTCGTCGGAGTGAGGTGTCCGGTCTTTAATCTAAGATAAAAAAGTGAGGGCTGGGGTTGTTCCTGGCCCTTTTGCATGTTATGAATTTAATTGTGGATCAAGGAAACTCCTCTGTGAAAATAGGGGTGTTTGATAATGACAGGCTCGTTGAGAGTTTGCGTTTTGACGAGTTCAGAACGCAGGAGGCTGACGCGTTGTTTTGCAAGTATAGTTTCAGAAAGGCTATCGTATCGTCTGTCGTTAACACAGATGACAAGCTTTGCGAGTTCATAAAGGGCAGAGTGGATAAGTTTGTCTTTCTAGACGAAAATACAGCAGTGCCTATCGAAAATCTTTACGAAACTCCGAAGACTCTTGGGCGCGACAGACTTGCGGTGTGCGTGGGGGCCAATTATTTGAAGCCGGACTCTAATTTGCTTGTGATTGATATTGGCACCGCAATGACGTTTGATGTCGTCAATTCAAAAAATCAGTATGTGGGCGGAAACATTTCGCTGGGGCTGGACATGCGTCTGAAGGCTCTTAATCATTTCACTAAAAAACTGCCTCTCGTGAATGTTAAGGATGAGGCTAAACTTATTGGGACGAATACTGAAGATGCAATTTTTTCGGGTGTGGTTAATGGCATGATTGGTGAAATTGATGGCTTTATTCGTGAAATTATGTTAATTTTTCCTAATATTTCGGTATTTTTGACTGGCGGAGCGTCTTTTTTCTTTGAAAGAAAATTAAAAAGTAGCATCTTTGCAAATCAAAATTTATTATTAATAGGTTTGAACAGAATACTCAACTATTGATGTTAACGAGAAAGGCTATAATATTGCTATCCTTTTGGGGTATGCTGGGCTTCGGATTGCAGGCTCAGAATAATACGAGTTCTCCGTACACAAGGTATGGTTATGGCGAACTTGTCGATTTGGGTTTCGGACAGAGCAGGGCGATGGGCGGAGTGTCTTCTGCCTTGCGCTCTAAAAAGCATATCAATCCGGCTAACCCGGCTTCTTACACCGCAATTGATTCCATGAGTTTCAGATTCGAGTTTGGTGCGTCTCTTCGTATTTCGGCTTATTCGGACTCGAACGCAGACCAGCGAAAGTGGAACGGTAATTTGGAATATCTTGCTTTGCAGTTTCCTGTAACGCGTTGGCTGGGCGTGAGCGCCGGTCTGGTGCCGTACTCTTTTGTTGGGTATGACTTTGAAATGAAGCAGGCGGTGCCGTCGTCGATTGTTGGAGGCTCGTTAGAGTCAACCTCTTTTTATAAAGGAACAGGAGGCCTGAATCAGGTTTTCGTCGGTGTGGGTGTGTCGCCGTTCAGAAACTTTTCTGTCGGCGCCAATCTGTTTTACAATTTCGGAACAATTGAGCATACGAGTACGGTGAGCTTCAAGAATACGGCATTTAAGTCCACAGAGCAGATTAAGAGGATAGAGGTGACGGATTTTAACACGTCTTTTGGCGCTCAGTACGAAATCAACTTTTCAAAGGAGAGAAGCCTTGCTTTGGGTGCCGTGATGAGCCTGAAGTCTGAACTTGGGGCTGATGCGGTGCAGACAGTCACGACCGCGTCGGTGGATACCGTCTCGTTGAGTTTCGACAATAAATTTGATTTGCCTCTGTGCTTTGGCATGGGTTTTGTATATAATTTAAATGAGAGGCTTCATGTAGGATTTGACTACAAACGTCAGATATGGTCCGATGTGAGGTATTTCGGCGAAAAAGAGTTCACTGACAAAGATAAGTACGCTTTGGGCGTGGAGCTTTTGCCGGACGGAAACAGCAAGCGTTATCTGAAACGCGTGGCCTACAGGGCTGGTTTTAATGTTTCTAACTCTTATTATGATGTGAACGGCAATGACTTCAAAGAGTATGTGGCCAGTGTCGGATTTGGTTTGCCTCTGAAGAGGGGCTTGAACCCGACTGTTGTCAATCTCGGATTTGAATATGGAAATATAGGTAAGAAATCTGAGAATATGATAAAGGAACAGTACTTTAAGTTTATTCTTAACATGACAATCAACGAACGTTGGTTTACAAAACGCAAATTTGAATAATAATAACTTTAAAATATTTAGTGCGATGAAAATCAAATCTTTATTAATGACTGCGGCTGTTGCAGGTTTGAGTTTTTCGGGCTATGCTCAGGACGACGATAAACAGCTGTGTATGGAAAAGGTTAGCCTTTTGACAAATTATGTGAAGCAGGGTAACTTTGCTGACGCAATGACTTTCTTTGACGAGGCTTATTCTAAGTGTCCATCTATTCACTCGTCTCTTTATACTCAGGGTGAAAAGACTTTCGTCGGTCTGCTTAAGGCTGAGGCTGACCAGGCTAAGAAAGACGCCCTTCTTGATAAGTTCATGGGCGTGTACGATAGCTGGATTCAGTATTATGGCAATCAGAAGAAGACTCCTAAGTATTTTTTGTTGGGTCGTAAGGCAAATAATTATGTGAAATATTCGGACGAGAAAAATCCGGATGCAAAACTTAAAGCGTACGACTGGTATGCAGAGGCTTTGAAACTGGGTGGCGAAAATTGTGACGTTATGTCGTTCTGGAACTTCATGGATTTGTCTGTGGCTAAGTTCAAAAAGGACCCGGCTCACAAAGAGCAGCTTATCGAAGACTATCTGTACATCGCTCCGCTTATGGTTAAGCGTTCGAACTCTGGTGTGCCTAAGGACACTATCTTTGCTGAGTTCAAGGGTGAGGTGGATGTGGTTTTCGCTCGTTCTGGCGTGGCTGACTGCAAAACTCTTGATGGCATCTACGCAAGCAAATTGGACGCTTCTAAGGATGACAAGGTGTTCCTTGAACGTGTGCTTAGTTTGTATGCTATGGCTGATTGCGAAGAGTCGGCTGTGTACTTCAAGGCTTCTGACTTTATGCACAAAATCAACCCGTCTGCAGGTTCTGCCCTTGGTATGGCTGCTCAGGCCTTGAAAAACAAGGACTATTCAAAGGCTATCAACTACTACAAGGAAGCTTTGAAACTTACTGACGACCGTGCTTTGAAGTCTAGAACTCAGGTTTCTATCGCTTCTGTATATTACAAATTGGGTAATTACGTAGAGTGCAGAAACTTCTCTAACGCTGCTTTGGCTAATAATTCGAAGAATTCTTACGCTTATCAGATGATGGCAAGCGCATTCGTTGCTGGTCGCGCTCAGATTTCTGATGATGCGATTATTCAAAAATCGGCTTTCTGGATTGCTGTTGACAAACTGGAAAAGGCTAAGCAGGTTGACCCGGGATGCGCTGCAAGTGTAAACAAGCTTATCAGCAACTACAAGGCTCAGTTCCCTTCTAAGTCTGAAATGTTCATGCGCGGTGTGTCTGGAACTACTTACAAGGTTCCCGGATGGATTAATGAGACTACTACTATCAGATAATTGTTTTTAAATTGAATAGTGATTTGAAACATAAAATTTTGCACATAACGGTTGCGGGCTTCGCAACTGTTATGTGCTTTCTGCTTTCCTGCTCGTCTGAAAAAGATCTTGTGCCGCTTAGTCAGGACAAGAGAAAAGTGCCTACATTGACCACGCTGGATGTCTCAACTGTTGTGTCGGACTCTGGTGTGACTCGATACAGGGTGGAGTCGCCGGAATGGCTTATGTTCGACAAGGCGGACACTGTCTTCTGGGAGTTCCCTAAAGGTATTATGCTCGAAAAGTTCAACCCGCAGATGAATGTTGATGCTAAATTGCAGAGTAAGTATGCTATTTATTACAAAGACCTGAAATTGTGGGACTTGAGAGATAGCGTGGTGGCTCTGAATCTGGAAGGCGAGAAATTTGAGTGTGACCAGCTTTTCTGGAATCAGGAGACTGAAAAGGTATATTCTGATGGTAAAATCAGAATAACTCAGCAAGATAAAATTATCGACGGACTGGGTTTTGAGTCTAATCAGTCGCTCACAAAATATACAATATTGAAGCCTGTGGGGATTTTCCCTATATCGGATGAGGACTGATAAATGTTTTGTAAATTTAATAATAGTAAAATGAAAAAGATTAATTATTTGTTAGGGCTTTTGCTTGTGGTTTTATTTAGTTCTTGTTTTACGTCTTGTTCGTCTGAAGATGAAGAAGATAAGGAAAATAAGACTGAGCAAAGCGGGGCTTATCGATTGGTTATCGAGATGAATGGAAGTGACCTTACTTTGATAGGTAATGTGACTGCTGTGGGCGGAAACTTGTATGATGGAGAAACAGACGAGAAGAAGAACAACCCGGAAAGTTTCTTCATGGAAGATATTGATGGTAAGGAGACGATAGAGATTTATTCGAGTGATAAGTGCATGAGCTTTAACTTTAGCTTCACTTTGCACAGCGAGCTTGACAACGAAGAACCGTATTCTTGCATAGTGAAACTTTACCAGGGTGGAGAACTTGTAAAAGAGTTTAATGAAGTGCCTGATGAGTACAATAAGATTACCGTTGCTTATACTCACGTGAATACTGACGCTTATCAGTTTTAACTAATATAGAATAAAGAAACATGAATCTCTGTGTCTTGCTTGTTGCCCTTGTGCTGGCTTTGCTTCTTGCTTTTCTTGTGAGCGGCGAGTTCGCTTTTGTCTGTTCTAACAGGTTGAGTGTGGAACTGGACAAGAGCAATGGCGTGCAAAATAAATTGCTCTCCTTCTTTTATAAGAAGCAAGGTTCTTTGCTGAGCGCTCTGTTTTTTGCGCACGGGATTCTGTTGTTCGGATATGTTTATTGTTCGGTCTCTTTTCTTGTATTCTTGGCAAAAAGCCAGCCGGCTTAGTTGGTCTTTCTGGCCGCTTTGGCTTTTTTGCTGTTTTTGCTTCTTGTTATAGACTGCGGTTTTAGGCTTTCGTCCCGTGTCAATCCTACGACTTTGCTGCGATGTCTGTCCGCTCCGATTTTTCTCGTTTATGTTCTGTCCTATCCTGTGAAGAGACTGTTTCTTTTCTTTGGACGTGTGTTTGGTCTTGTTGACAAGCCTGTCTTGAGCATAACTAGGGCAAACGTAGAAGAGGAGGCGGAGGTTCTGCTTTCTGGTGTGCAGGATTCGAACGGTAGTGAGGTGGACGAGGTTCGCCTGTTCCGCAATGCTTTGGAATTTTCTAATGTGCTGCTGAAGGACTGCATTGTTCCGAGAACTGAACTTGAGGCGATCGATGTGAATGCCGGAATAGAGGCTTTGAGACAGCTTTTTGTGGAGTCTAATTGTTCGAGGATTCTCGTTTACAAGGAGAATCTGGACAATATGATCGGTTACGTGCACTCTTCTGATATGTTCGACCAGCCGGAAGATATTCAGTCGTTGCTTAACCCGCTTATCGTGGTGCCGGAATTTATGGCGGCTAACAAATTGCTCAAAATATTTTTGCAACGTAAGAAGAGCCTGGCTCTTGTGGTGGACGAATTTGGCGGAACGTCTGGCATCGTGACTTTGGAGGACATGATGGAAGAGATTTTTGGGGAGATTGAAGACGAGCATGACGAGGACGAATATGTGGCAAAGTCTTTGAACAAAGATGAGTATATATTGTCCGGAAGGCTTGAGATAGAGCAGGTTAATGAGGATTTCGGACTCTCCTTGCCTGTGTCCGACGATTATCAGACTATTGCGGGCTTGATTTTGGCGTATAACGAAATCTTGCCTCAAAAAGGGGAGGTTGTCGAGTTGCATCCGAATTTCAGCTTTACTATAATAAGGCTGGTGGCCACTCGCATTGACCTCGTCAGGCTGAAGGTGCTTGACCAGGAAGGGTAGCGAAGGCCTGTTTTTTGAAGCTCTTCTGCTTTTGTCGTGCGGTTGTGTTGTCCTAATATCTGCAAATTATAATTTTTTTTTATATTTGTTGTGTTTTGCTTTTTTGTATATATATTTTTTGTATCTTCGTGCGCTAAAAGTGTAAAATTTAATTAATTATTTAAGTAAATAATGGCTACGTTAGAGAAAATTAGAAGTAGGTCAGGCTTGTTAATTGCTGTTGTGGGGATTGCTCTTGCAGCTTTCGTTGTTGGCGACGCGATTAACTCTTGGGGAGCTTCTGCAGGCAGTGATATGAGAACTGTAGGCTCAGTGGAAGGCGTTGAGTTTTCTAGTATGGATTTTCAAGATGAGGTGAACTTGTTCAGCGAAATTAGTAGGATGCAGAGCCCTCGAAATTTGTCAGATGGGGATTTGCGTGACGAAGTGTGGGGTGGTTTTGTTCGCTCTACATTGCTGAAGAAAAAGGCTGAAGAACTGGGCATTACTGTTACCAAAAGCGAGGTGATGGCTGCGGTTTTGGGCGAAAAAGTAAACGGTTTTGTGAAAGACATTCCGCTGTTTAAAAATGCGCAGGGAGTGTTTGACCAGAATGCAGTGAGGGAACTGTTGCAGTTTGCAAATACTCACAGAGGTGCTACTGACGGTAACGGCAACTTGACAGAACAGGCTGTTCAGGCCGAACGCATAGACAAGCATTGGAAGTATTGGTCTGGTCAAATTGAAGATGTCCTTTTGTATGGAAAGGTTAGCAGCTTGCTTGCTGGAGCTATGTCTCCGACTAAGAAGGATTCTGCGTTTATGGCTGATCTTTATTCAAAGAACTATGATGTTGTAGTTTACAAAAAGGCGTTCTCTGAAGTGGCAGATTCGACAATTTCTGTGTCTGATAGCGATATTAACGCTTGTTATTCTAAAAATAAGGAAAACTACAAGGTTGAGGAGGGTTATCGTTCTTTGAAGTTGATAGTTTACCCAATTGAACCGTCTCAGGCTGACGCTGAGAATCTTAAAGCTTCGATGGAGGATGTGAGAAAGCAGCTGACTGAAATTAGTGACAGCGATGTTCCGCTTCTTATTTCTAGCATTTCTGATGCAAATAGTCAGTACAACGGAGCTTATATGTCTGACAAAGATGTAGATTATTCTTTCAAGGATTTTGCCTTCACTGCAGGTAAGGGCGCTGTTGCTGATGTTGTAGTTGACGGTGCTTATTACAAGACTGCAAAGGTGATGTCAGATGTGGTTTCTCGTCCGGACTCGGTACGTATAAGCCTTGTTTTGGTGAGAGCGGCGACTTTGGAGGAAACGCAGGCAAAAGCAGACAGCCTCATGGCTTTGGTTAACGGCGGTGTGGCTTTCGACAGTTTGCGTTCTGTTTCGGCTGCAGACCAGTCTATTGTCAACAGCGGCGATTTGGGCTGGGTTAAGGAAGGTTTGGTCGGAATCCCTAATTTTGACAGTTTGGCATTCTCTGCTGACAAAGGAAAGGTTTTCACTCTGAACAGCAATAACGGCATCCACTTGGTGAAAGTTACTGACAAGACAGCTCCGGTTAAGAAGGTTAAACTGGCGGTTGCCTCTTCTATGTTGCAGCCAAGTTCTGCAACAGCAAACGACATTTATAACAACGCAAGCCAGTTTGTCGCAGAAAATGCAACATTGTCAGACTTCGAAGCGGCTGCAAAGGAAAACCAGATGATGGTGATTCCTGTGAACAGGTTAGTGGAAAATGCGCATAGGGTAACATCTATGTATGGTATGTATGATGACTTGAGAGATCTTGTGAGATGGGCTTGGGATGAAGATCGTGTTGTGGGTGATGTGTCTGGCGTGTACGGTGTTAATAATAATACTGTTTACGTGGTTGCTGCTCTTTCTGACATCGTTGACAAGGGCTACGCTCAGGTGGCGTCTGTTCGTTCTGAGCTTGAAGCTAAGGTTAGAAACGAGAAGAAGGCTGAATTGCTGGTGAAGGATATTGCTTCAGTTTCTGAAGATAATATGAAGGATACGTTAAAGGCTGTCAGATTCGGACTGAACAACTTGCCTAGATTTGGTGGTGAAGAGGCTTTGGTTGGTGCAATTTGCACTGCAGCGGAAGGTCAGGTTGTTAAGCCGATTGTTGGTAATTCTGGTGTCTTTGCGTTCAAGGTTTTGTCTTCTGCAACTGAGTCTGAATTTGCTTTTGATAAAAAGACTCTTGAGAACGAAGTGTGGGCTAATATTAGCCAGTCTTTGTTCCGCGTTTTGAAAAGCAAAGGTGAAGTCAAGGATAACAGAGCTATGCACTATTAATTAGTTTCCGAAGTTTAGGAAGTGAAATATTGGATTAGAGGGGTGGCGTTTTAGTCCACCCCTTTTTTGGATTGTTTATGGCTGTTTCTGAAAGTTGCGGCTTAAGTGTTTATCATATCATAATATTTGCGTGATGGATAAGATTGTTTTATTGGGAAAGACGATGCCGGAATTGAAACTCCTGTCGGAGGAGTTGGGGCTTCCTAAGTTTGCGGCAAGGCAGATTGCCGATTGGCTTTATAAGAAGAATGTGGACAGTGTGGAGCAGATGACAAATATTTCGCTTGCCAATCGTAATAAAATATCTGAACGTTGTGTCGTGGGGAAGTCTCTGCCGGAAAATGTGATGGTTTCTGCAGACGGAACTAAAAAGTATCTTTTTCGGGTGCAGGACAAGTTTGTGGAGGCTGTGTATATTCCGGAAAAGGACAGGGCTACGCTTTGCGTGTCGTCTCAGGTGGGATGTAAAATGAACTGTCTTTTCTGCATGACCGGAAAGCAGGGCTTTGGGTGTAGCCTGACGTCTGGCGAAATTCTTAACCAAATGCAGGCGATTCCTGAGTTTGACAAACTGACTAATGTCGTTTTCATGGGAATGGGGGAGCCTATGGATAATGTGAAGAACGTGCTGGCGGCTTTGGAAATCATGACGTCTGACTACGGGTATGCATGGAGCCCTAAGAGGGTGACGGTATCTACGGTTGGAATTGTGCCGGGAATGAGGGAGTTTTTGCAGAAAAGTTCTTGTCATCTTGCTGTGAGCCTGCATAATCCGTTCCCTGACGAACGTCTTGCGATGATGCCGATAGAAAAGGCTTATTCGATTGTCGATGTTTTGTCTGAAATCAGGAAGTATGATTTTACAGGGCAGAGGCGAGTCTCTTTTGAATATACAATGTTCAAGGGAAAGAACGATACGCCAAGACATGCGGCTGAGTTGAAGCGGCTGTTGGATGGGCTGGAGTGCAGAATGAATCTGATTCGTTTTCACTCAATCCCTGATGTGCCGTTGGAGGGGTCGTCTGATGATGAGATTGAAAAGTTTCAGAGCGAATTGTCCAAACGTGGGGTGCTGGCTACGATTAGGAAGTCGAGAGGCGAGGATATTTTTGCGGCGTGCGGGCTGCTTTCGACAATGAAAAAGAATAATGAACTTTAATGTTGAATTTGGCGTTCCTTATTATGAGGCTGTCTTGATAGATATTTTTTATGAATTAATAAAATAAAATATGCGTCTGTTCGTTATGGAAGCAGAAAAACATAGGAAAATGAAGAAAGTATTGTTTTTTTTGATGGCGAGTGCCTTGCTTTTCTCTTGCAGTGAAAAGGATCGTAAGGGATTCCTTCTGCCTGGTGTTACGGGTAACTCGTTCGAGGCTATGGTAGTCACTACCGAGCCTGTTTGGAACAGTGAAAGCGGTTCTGTGCTCAAAGATGTGCTGGCTGGAAATATGGAGGGGCTTCCGCAGCCTGAACCGTATTTCAAGTTGTCGTATTGTCCGCGGTCTCAGTTTGACGATATTATGAAGCCGATGCGAAATATCGTGCTTGTGGACGTTGACCCGCAGATGTACACGCAGGCGAGGATTAAATATGAGAGGGCGCGCTGGGCTAGATCGCAGGCTTTGATCTGCATAACATCTCCAGACAAGGCTGGCGTGACTAAGATTGTGAGCGATAACAAAGACAGAATCAGGAGGTTCTTCTCTGACGCTGAGGCGGAACGTATGCTTGAGGTGCACGAAAAGTCTGTGAATTCTGAAGGCAGCCAGAAGGTTAAGGATATGTTCGGCGTGAATTTGCTTGTGCCGGCCTCTTTGGACAAATCTAAAGTGGGCGAGAATTTTATATGGTTCTCAAATGTCAAGTATGACGATATTCAGAACATTGTGGTTTATAAATTTCCGTATAAAGACACAAGCGACCTTTCGATGGAAAGTCTGGTTAGACGCAGAGACTCTGTCATGAAGATTAATGTGCCTGGTGCAGCTCCTGACTCTTATGTGGCGACTGAAAAGAGTGACAAATACGGGCGAGCTCCTGTGTCGTATGTGCTGAATGTTGACGGAAGATATACGGTGGAGATAAGAGGTTTCTGGTATATGGAAAATATGGTTATGGCAGGTCCGTTTGTCAGTCGGGCGTGCTTGTCTGCAGACCATAAGGACGTTATTGTGACCGAGTGCTTCTTGTTCGCTCCGAACAAAAACAAAAGAAATATCTTGAGGTCTTTGGAGTCGGCGTTGAGCTCGCTTGAAGTGAAGGCGGACTCTGCGGTGGCGAAGCCGGATTCTTTGCGGTAAATTAGGCTTAAGTGTGCGGAAACAAAAAATGTTTCAAATAAGTTGTCTAAAAATTTACAAAAGATAATTTATTTGGTTACATTTGCAAGAATAAAAGGATTCTCGGCTAAGGTTGGCTGGAGCCTTTGTAAAATTTAATACGATGGAAGATTACAAAATAAAGGTCGGAATTACTCAAGGTGATATTAACGGTATTGGATACGAGGTCATTATAAAAACTCTGGTGGACCAGAAGATAAATGACTTTTGTATTCCGATTGTTTATGGCTCGTCAAAGGTTGCGGCTTATCACCGTAAGGCTCTTAATATAGATAATTTTAATCTTAATGTGATAAACAATGCGTCGGAGGCGAATCCGAGACGCTCAAATATAATTAATTGCATTGATGATGAGGTCAAAGTGGAACTTTCAAAGTCAACGGAAGAGGCTGGCACTGCCGCTTTTTTGGCGCTGGAAAGGGCTACGGACGACTTGGAGAAAGGTTTGATTGACGTGCTGGTGACTGCGCCGATAAACAAGAAGAACATACAGTCGGACAAGTTTAAGTTCCCTGGTCATACCGAATACTTGGAAGTTAAGTTCGGCAATGGCAAAAAGGGCTTGATGCTTATGGTGAACGAGGTGCTTCGTGTTGCTGTCGTTACAGGGCATGTGCCGCTGAAGGATGTCTATAAGCATATAACAGAAGAAAATATTATAGATAAACTGAAAAGTTTGAACGATGCGCTAGTGACTGACTTCGGGCTTGTGAAGCCTCGCATCGCTGTGCTGGGACTGAATCCGCATGCTGGTGACAACGGTGTGCTTGGTTCTGAAGAGCAGGATATTATAATACCGGCTATCAAGAAGGCTAACTCCATGGGCATAATGTCTTTCGGACCTTATCCGGCAGACGGGTTCTTTGGAGCGGGCAGCTTTAAAACGTTTGACGCTGTGCTTGCTATGTATCACGACCAGGGCTTGGCTCCGTTCAAGAGCATTGCGATGGACAGCGGTGTAAATTTCACTGCTGGACTGCCGGTTGTGCGAACTTCGCCGGCTCATGGTACCGCGTATGACAAGGCTGGTATAGGCAAAGCGTCTGAAGACTCTTTCAGAAATGCGCTGTACCTCGCTTGTGATGTGTTCAGAAGCAGATTGCGCCATGCGGAGATGTGCAAGAATCCGCTCCATAAGCAGGATGTTGAAATAAGCGGCATTGTGGAGTGATTTTGTAGGACTTGGAACTAAATTGTATTTGTAGGCAATCTCTATAAATTAGGTTGAGGTGATTTTGCGTGACATTTTGTTTCTGCTTATTGTATTTGCGTGAAAGTTGCGGATGTCGTAACTGAACTTAAAGCAAGATGGGCAAAATAGCGAGAAATGTGTCTTTGGCGAATTTAGGAAAACATGAAAATTACGAAACGTAATTTGTGGAAGCTGCTTTATGTAGAGAAACAGAGCGTCCGATTTTTTGCGGGTTGAATGTTTCGCGCTTTGTTGCGGCGAACTTTTGATGCGGAGTCTCTGCGTATTTGTGTAGATGTTTAAAACGAAATGGATTTTATGTTGATATTGTTTTTTATATTGGCATTCCTTATATCTTGGACTGTAACTTTTTACATCCGTAAATGGGCAATCGCGAAGCGTATGCTGGACAAGCCTAACGAACGCAGTTCGCACAAGCGTATCACTCCTCTTGGAGGTGGGGTGGCGATTGTGGTTTCTTGGTATTTGTGCGTTGTCTTGTTGGCCATATTTTGTCCTGAGATGATGCCCGTGAGGCTCTTTGCGGCTCTGTTGCCGGGGATATTGCTCGCTCTTGTGGGTATTCGTGACGATGTGAAGCAGATGTCGCCATGGACGAGGCTGATTGTGCAGCTCGTCTCTGTCGGATTGTCTCTTTTCATCTTAGGCGGTGTGAACGAAATTGACTTCGGAACATTTACGTGGAACTGTCCTGTTGTGATTAATTTGCTGGTCTTTTTACTGCTGGTTTGGTTCGTGAACCTGTTTAATTTTTATGACGGGATAGACGGAAATCTTGGCAGTGAGGCCATCGCTATTTCTCTTATGAGCGTTATGCTGATTCCTAACTCGCCGCTGATACTGTTTGTGGCGTGTGTGGGAGGTTTTCTGGTGTGGAATTGGCAGAAGGCGAAGATATTTATGGGCGACGCAGGCAGCACTTTTATAGGTTTTGTATTTGGCGTTTTTGCAGTCTATTTTCAGGACTGGCCGTCGGACGGCAGTCATATGCCAATCCCGTTGATTTTGTGGGTGCTGATATGTATAGTGGCTATATTTGACACTACGTTCACCTTGTTGCGCCGAATCGTTTATAAGGAAAATGTTCTGAAGCCTCATAAAAATCAGCTGTTCCAGAGACTTGTGCTTTCTGGATTTTCTCATCAGCAGACTGTGTTTGTGCAGCAGGGCATGAATTTGATTGTGGCGGCTGGCGTGTGGTTTGTGTTCCACAATAAGGAGTATATGCTTCCGGTTGTTTTGGGTTTTGTCGCATTCTTTTGCGTTTATGCGTATTGGGTTGAGCGCCGTTATCCGTTTGTTAGGCAGAATAAAGGTTGAGGGTGACGCGGCTCTTCCTTTGGCTGGTGACGATGACGGACGAACATTTATATGGCCTTTGCTGTTTTTCTTGATGTAGAGGTGTTGTTCCTTTAGCAGAACTAAGGCTGTTTCTGTGGATTACGTTTTGTGATTTTCATATTCAGAAGGCAGCTTCTACAAATTAGGTCGAGATGATTCTGGACGTGTTTTTGTTTATGTCGTTCATATTTGCTCGGTTACCTCGCATCGTTTCTCTGCAAATATTATCAGCATAGATAAAATGTCTTTCGAAGTCTTTTTATTTTATTGTTTATGGTGGTTGCCTGAGTGATTTGCAGCGTAGCCAATATTTTAAGCGGTATTATATATGAATGATAAAGCAGGGAAAAAGAAGTACAAGGTAGGTCTGGCTTTGAGCGGTGGCGGAGCTAAGGGAATTGCTCATATAGGAGCGTTGCGCGCACTTGAGGATTCGGGTCTGAAGGTGGATGTAATTGCGGGTGTGAGCGCAGGGGCTATTGTAGGTTCTTTGTATGCCGACGGACGTTCTGTAAAGGAGATGTTAGAGTTTTTCAAAAAGGCTAATCTGTTTCAGATGGTGATGCCGAATATGCCTAAGAAGGGCGGGCTTGTCAATGCAGACCGCTTTAAAAAGCAGCTTAGCGAAGTGCTGACCGCAAGAACTTTCGAAGAGCTTGGCTTGCCTGTGATAATCAACGCTACGGATTTGAATAATGGAGAGGGCGTGTATTTCAGCTCTGGCGAATTGCTGGAATGTATCATTGCCTCGGCCAGTGTGCCTATATTTTTTAATCCTGTGCGGATAGGCGGACGCTTGTGTGTTGACGGTGGCCTTTTCAGCAACCTCCCGGCTTCTGTGTTGCGTGACGACTGCGAGTGCGTCATTGGCGTGCATGTGAATCCTATCGCTCCTCATGATTATGATTGCAGCGGAGTCTTTGATGTGGCAGAAAGAATATTTCATCTAGCGGTGAATGGCAATACGATAAGGGAGAAGAAGTTTTGCGACGTGGTAATCGAAATGGCCGATGTTAAAAAGTTCAAAATGTTTGAAAGTTCAAAGGCCGAAATGATATGTCAGATAGGATACGACACAACGATGAAGGTTCTTAAAGAGTTTGACTTTGGCAAATTCGGAATAGAGCTGAACAACAAATAAAGAGGAGCGCTGTGCCCCTCTTTGCTTTTAATTTTTATGTTGTCCGTTGCGAAAGTACAAGGCCGTTTCTTCTCAGATAAACAGTGTTTGTCCCCAAAGCAGCCTTGACGCTTTAAAATATGTTCTTGACAAAGTCAAATCCTCCTGATACAATCGGTTTTAGCACGAGCCAAAGTGTCGCAATCCCGTAAATTAACTTTATGGCAGTGGAGCATACAAAGCCCACGAACGAGCCGAACGCAGATTTTAAGGCAGGAGCCAGCTCTTTGCCGTCTAGCTTTTCTCCAACAAATGCTCCAATAAACATTCCCATAATCATGCCTATTGGGGTGAAAAATATCCCGACAATCATGCCGATAATGCTTCCCCATACACCTTTTTTGCTTCCTCCGAACTTTTTCGTAGCCCACGCTGGTATGGTGTAGTCAAGAATCTCAATTATGACCATCGCCGCAAGCGCTATCAAGATATGTGTGGCGGAAAATCCGGAGCCGTAAGTTGTGAAACTTGCAAGCCAGAACCCGAGAAACGAGAACGGCGGACCGGGCGGAAACGGCAAAACACTGCCTGCCAAGCCTGCAACAAGCAGCAAAACGCTTAGAATTATCAGAAAAATATCCATATCAACTCATTTTTTTGCAAAAATAAAAAATTAAATGTGAAAAATGGTGTGGCATTAGAAAAGTTTTTTATTATATTTGTAAATGTGTTCTGCCGGGTGTGCCGTGCAGGCAATTGTTGGTTATTTTAATACTTATTGCAATGGACAAACTTGAAGAAAAGGATTCTATGCAGCAGGTTGGCGACAACTTGGCTGAAAATGTGAAAGACGAAACTGTTGTTAACGCTGAGGTGAACGAAGGTGCCGCTTCGGGTGCGGAGCTTGATTGTTTCTCGAACAAAACTGAAGAGGAGTTGCTCGCGGAGGCTCAGAACTTGGTCGCAGGACTGACAGTTACGTCTGCCGAAATCAAAGAAAAACTAGATAGTATAAAACATAATTTCTACAGACTGTACAAGGCAAAGCAGGAAGAACACAGAAACGCTTTCTTGGACGAGGGCGGCGAAATCGCCGACTATGTGCCGTTGCCGAACGACAACGAGGTGGCCCTGAAAGAGGCGCTTGCAAAGTTCAGAGAACTTAGAAATGCGGAGATTCTTGCTGAAGAGAAAGAGAGACAGGATAATCTGGCGGCGAAAAACAAGATATTGGAAGAGCTGAAGGCTTTGATAGACAATTCGGAAGATGACTTCGGCAAGAAGGTGCCTGCATTCCAGAAGTTGCAGCAGGATTGGAAACAGGTTGGCCCAGTTCCGGCTTCGGACGTCCAGACTTTGTGGAAAACTTATCAGCTTTACGTTGAAACTTTTTATGATAATCTGAAGATAAACAACGAGTTGCGTGATTATGACTTCAAGAAGAATCTGGAGACTAAAATGCAGCTTTGCGCTCAGGCTGAGGCCTTGGGTTCTGAAGCGGACGTTATAGGTGCGTTCAAGAAATTGCAGTTGCTTCACGAAGAGTGGCGTGAAGTCGGGCCGGTGGCAAAGGAACAGCGTGAAGAGATTTGGGACAGATTTAAGGCTGCTTCTACCATAGTGAACAAAAGGCATCATGACTATTTTGATCAGCTGAAGGCTAACGAACAGTCTAATCTTGAAAAGAAAACTGCAATCTGCGAAAAAATCGAGTCGGTTGACTTGGAGGCGCTTCAGACTTATAAGGACTGGCAGGACCGTTCTGACGAAATTATCGAGCTGCAGGGCGAATGGAAGAAAATCGGTTTTGCTCCGAAAAAGGACAATGTTGCGATTTACGAGCGTTTCCGCAGTGCCTGCGACAGGTTCTTTAATGCTAAAAATGATTTCTATAGGTCGTCCAAAGACGCGCTGGTGGCTAATTTGACCAAAAAGCTTGCTCTGTGCGAGAAGGCCGAAGCTCTGAAGGACAGCCAGAACTGGAGAGAGGTTACGGATAAACTGGTGCAGATGCAGAAAGACTGGAAGGCAATCGGTGCTGTGCCTAAAAAACATTCGGACGCAGTGTGGAAACGCTTTATTGCCGCTTGTGATTATTTCTTTGAACAGAAGGAACTTCAGTTTAAGAACGTGAAGGACGAGCAGGATAAGAATCTGAAGGTGAAGAAGGAGCTTATCGAAAAAATCAAGAGTCTTGAAATCGGAACTGATAATAACGCTTCTTATAAAGAACTGAAGGCTTTGATTGCCGAATGGAATGAAGTGGGACATGTGCCGTTTAAGGATAAGGACAAAGTCTATAAGGAGTACAAGGCCGCTATAGACGAAAAGTTCGACAAACTTAATTTGGATAAGGCTAACGCGAGAATGTCAGCCTTCAAGTCTAACATAGAAAATATGGCGGACAAGGGTTCTGAAAGAAAGCGCCTTCAGAGGTTGGTGGAAAAACTGAAGAAGGAGATTTCTGCTTATGAAAACAATATAGGTTTCTTCAGCAACTCAAAGAGCTCGGAAGGTATGGTTAAGGACTTGGAGCGTAAGATTGTCAAGCTGAAGGAGGAACAGAGCGAAGCGGAAGCTAAACTTGCTCTCCTTGACGAGGCTGCAGAATAATATGGGAATGTGGGCGGACTATGCTTTGCGGCTTGTCTGCCTGCATCGCTTTTGCGGGAAAGACCTGCTTCTTGTTAAAAAAAGTTAAAAATTCTGTTAAGATTAGGTCTGTTTGAAAAAATAGACGATATTTGCAGTGTTGTTTTAAAAATTTAAAAAATATAATAAAATGAAACCTTTTGAAGAAAACTGGCAACAAGATTCCGGGAGGAAGTTCAATGCCGGCCGTGATGGTGAAAATCAGAACGAAAAGAGAAGTTTTAATCCAAACTTTTCGAGTGACAACAGACTGAGAGATGGAAACTCTTCTTCAGTTAGGAAACCTCGTAAACGTGTGGGTGAAACTCGCTATAATGTTGATAATGACCAGCCAAGCAGACCGTATCGCCCTAACAACGGATACAACAACCGTGAAGGGTATAACAATGGCGGTTATTCGGAACACAGAAACTACAATAATCGTGGGGGATACAATAACCGGGGTAATTATGATGAAGGCGGACGCGGAGGCTATGACAATAACAGACGCGGCGGTTACAACAATTCTGACAATTATTACGGAAATTCTCAGAACAATGGCGGCGGTTACAATAACGGCGGCTATAACAATGGCGGAAATCGTGGCGGATATAATAACGGCGGTAACCGTGGCGGTTACAATAATGGTGGCGGAAATCGTGGCGGCTATAACAATGGCGGCAACAGAAGACCGAACAATAACCAGTTTGCCGGAAATCGCCAGAACAATAACAACGGACAGCGTAAAAACAATAATAACAGAGGCGGAAACAAGTTTAACAACAGACAGCGCTTCGACGAAGGCAAGAGACCTATTGAGTACCGTTCGGTCGTTTATGATCCGAACGAACCAATCCGTCTTAACAAATATTTGGCTAATGCCGGAGTTTGCTCTCGAAGAGAGGCGGACGAACTGATTCAGGCTGGCGCTATTATCGTTAATGGTGTGCCGGTTACTGAACTTGGAACTAAGATTTTGCGCGGTGACAAGGTGATGATTCACGACCAGCTGGTTTCTCAGGACAAGAGGGTTTACCTCTTGCTTAACAAACCGAAGGATTGCGTGACTACAAGTGATGACCCGTATGCAAAACTTACGGTTATGGACCTTGTGAAGAATGCGTGCAGCGAACGTATATATCCTGTTGGTCGTCTTGACAGAAACACTACTGGTGTGCTGCTATTGACTAACGACGGTGACTTGGCCGCTAAGCTTACGCATCCTAAATACAATAAAAAGAAGATTTATCAGGTAGCCCTTGACAAGCCTTTGGAACAGGAGGATTTCGATAAAATCATGGCTGGCGTAGTGCTTGAAGATGGTGAAATTAAGGCTGATGACTTGAGCTTTATTGACGAGGAAGATAAGAAGAAAGTTGGTATCGAGGTGCATTCAGGACGTAACCGTATCGTTCGTCGTATATTCGAAAGCCTTGGCTACCGTGTGGTTCGTCTTGACCGTGTGTTCTTTGCGGGTCTTACAAAGAAGAACTTGAAGAGAGGTCAGTGGCGCTTCTTGTCTGAAAAAGAGGTTAATATGCTTCGTCAGGGGGCGTTTGAATAATTAAAGGTCTTTATGTAAGTCAGACTTTCTTCTGGTGGTCGTGGCTTATGTAAGTCTTGAATCGAATTTTGATATTTTTCATAACTCAGGTGGCGGTTTGCGCAGTGATGTGCAAGCCGCTTTTTTTTTATGGCTTTTCAAAATAAAATTTAAACATCTTCTTAGAGTCGTTTTTATTTTGTAGTTTTGCAGAGTGTATGAGGGTTCCCGTTTTAGGGATTTCTCCGTGAACGATGTAAAAATGTGGGGCAGTGGTCCGACTGTGCTGGTTGGCAAAAAACGCTCCAAAAAGTGCTAATTGTTTTTAATGACAGAAAAAATATTTGTAATAGAAAATTCTGACCCCGCTATTTTATACGGACAGAATAATTCTAACATT
>JAGBRL010000006.1 GCA_017632345.1 Paludibacteraceae bacterium | reverse complement strand
TCACTTTGCACTCTATAGACAATGGAGCTTCTTCTATATATACAGAATCTATCACGTCAGTTTTGACAGGCGTCAGGTTCATTTCTTTAAATTTGCAGAAATCTTTGCCAGACCTGACACCGCACCAATCGGTTGCTTTCGCAAGCTCTTCGTTAGTCAAGTTTATAACAAATTCTCTGTTTTTCTCCAATATATGATAACTATGCCTTTCTGGTCTTACAGAAATGTAACACATTGGCGGATTGGTACATATAGTACCGACCCAGCTTACAGTAATGATGTTATACTCGTCCTCTAAGCGTCCGCAGCTAACCATAGCGGCAGGCACAGGATATATCATTGTTCCCGGCTTGAAAGTCTGTTTCATTCTGAACAAAAAAATAGCCATAAACCGCAAAATCACTGCGATTATGGCGAGTAAATTTATTTAAGAACTAGTTCTTCGCTATTTATTATACGTTCGCAATAGTGACATTTAAAGAGTCCGGACTCTTTATTCTCAGTTTTGAACTTGGTCTGCATCGGCTCATTATTGGTGATGCACTTAGGGTTCATGCACTTTACAGTGTCTATTATTTCGTCCGGCAGCACTAAAGTTTTTTTCTCTACCAGCACATAATCCTTTATTATATTAATCTTGGCGTTAGGCGCAAGAAGGGCGATTTTATTTACCTCCTCTTGCTCAAAATAACGGTCAGCCACCTTTATGATAGCCTTTCTTCCAAGTTTTTGGCTTTCAAGATTGTAACCGAAAGTAACCTGATTAGGCACATTTTCAAGTTTAAGAATAGAAATAACCTTGAACAATATTTCAGACGGAATATGATCTATGACCGTTCCGTTTTTCAGAGCCGCTACTTTTAATTCCTTTTCCATGCTACATAAAATTAAGTAAATTAAACCAAGCCTAACAAGTCACAAATGACGGCCTGCCTTGCAAAAACACCATTTTTAGCCTGAGTAAAGTAGTACGCCTTAGGATTGTCGTCAACATCAGCGTCTATCTCAGTAACTCGCGGCAGCGGATGCAAGATTCTGAGGTTTTCTTTCGTATTTTCCAAAAGCTTGTTTTTCAAAGTGTAAACGTTCTTCACCTTTTCGTACTCAAACAAATCCGTAAAACGTTCTTTTTGCACGCGTGTCATGTAGAGAATATCAGTGTCTGATATGGCCTCTTCGTTAAGTTCATTAAGCTCTGTGAATTTTATTCCTTTAGACTTGCAGAACATTTTATACTCGTCCGGCATCTTCAACTCGTTGGGAGCAATAAAGTTGAACGTAGGATTGAAGTGAGACATCGCCATCAGGAGCGAGTGCACGGTTCTTCCGTATTTTAGGTCGCCAACCATTGTGATTGAGAGGTTTTCGAGAGTACCTTGCGTTTTTTTGATAGAGTAGAGGTCCAGCATCGTCTGGGTAGGATGCTGGTTAGCTCCGTCGCGCGCATTTATTATCGGCACTCTAGACACTTCCGAAGCATATCTGGCAGCCCCTTCTATTGGGTGCCTCATAACGATAAGATCTGCGTAATTGCTTACCATTATGATAGTGTCCTTCAATGTTTCGCCCTTTGAACTGCTCGACGTTGCGGCGTCGCTGAAACCAATTACGCGACCACCAAGCCTGTTTACCGCAGTTTCAAAACTAAGGCGAGTACGAGTTGAAGGCTCGAAAAAGAGAGTCGCAATCACTTTTCCGTCCAAAATTTTCTGATTAGGATTAGCTTCGAAAGCAGCCGCCTTGTCCAAAATAGACAAAATCTTTTCTTTCGAGTAATCTGTAATCGAAACTAAACTTTTGTTAGTCATAATATCTTTCATACATTAAAAAAAGAGCAATGCGGGCAAAAAGCTCACACTGCTCTGTATAATCATATTAAAGTAAATTCAACCATATCATAAAAATGATTCATCTCCGCAAAGATAAAACAAATATGAATTTATAAGCAAAAAAAGAGTAAAATATTTTTTGCAAATTTAAAGATCTAAGCCGGATTTTTTACATAATGATTTGAGAACGAAATATTTAAGGCAACTTCAACAAATACAATTTTTAATTATTATTGTAACAAATTCCGTTTCGTAATAATTACTTTAAGACATTTTGTCTATCTTGCTCATATTTGCGCTATTATGATTTTGCGTTGCTCCTTCATGTGTACAACTTGCCATTTTAAAATCATATCGGCTATTTTTATGAAGTTGCCTTAAACGCATGACGATTGCTTTACATAAACTTTACTTTTAAAATAATATTCAAAAAAAAGTGACAAACTTCGTGAAATACATATTTTTTTTACTTATTTTGCAAATTAAAATAAAAAACGAATGGGCTTATGAATAGAATATACATATTAATAACGGTGTGCCTTCTCTTCTTGTCGTGCGGTTCTGCTCAGTCTGACAACCAAAAGGAGATTAAAGCATCAGACATCATAAAACTGTTAGGCAAAGGCAAAGACATTCAGTTGCACGAGATGATAGTGGTCGGAGATTTGGATTTCACGACTGTGCATGACGGTTTTATGTCGTCGCTCACAACCATACAGACACCTGTTACGCAAAATATATTTTTTATAGATTGTGTTTTTATGGGAAATGTCACGACTTGCGGCTCATATCTGAAACTCAGCAAGAATGTGTGGTTTGAGAAAAATGTGTCGTTTGTGTCTTGTGACTTTAGAAAGGACTTGAATTTTTCAAATTCGACAATAATGGGGCAGGTCAGCTTTGCCAAGTCTATATTTAGGGGAAACGCAAAACTAGAAAACATGACTGTTCATGGGAAGCTGAACTCGTTTTGGGAGATGGAAGCGGAAAAAGCTTTCAGTATGGCACAGTCTGACTTCAGAGGCGATGTTAATTTTATGGACTCCAAATTTAACGGAGCAGCCTCGTTTCAGTATCTTAGGGCTTTCTCGTTTCAGTTCAACAACGTAGAATGCTCAGACAGACTGGATTTGGCTAACATGACAATTTCGGATAATGCTTTTTTCAACTATCTGAAATGTCAAAAATATGCAACGTTCTCTTTTTCTAAAATTTACGGGAATGCAGACTTCATGCAAGGAATTTATGACGAAGTTGCAGACTATACAGGCTTGACCGTATTAGGCAAAGCAAGATTCAACGACTCGCAATACAAAGATTCTGTCGCTTTTGTTGACACGATGTTCATTAAACCGTCAGAACAAAAAAGAGTCAAGACTAAAGAACAGTTTCAAGCGGAGGCTGAAGCCTTGAAAAAAGCCGCTGAAAGTTTATCCGGAAGTGAAAAAGAAGACAGAAAAGAGGGTGGAGATGTGCCGGTAAAAACTAATGCGGAAGGAGTCCAAGAGAGTGATAATAATAACAATCAAAATATTGAAAATAAATCTAATAACTAGTAAATTATGATGAAATATTTTAGAAAAAAGATAGCTATCGCTTTAATTGCGTGTTTGCCGTTTTCTGTGTCGTCGTGTGATGAGGACACGATAAACAAGGTAAATGAAATTGCAGAATATATAATGGAGTTGTTAGGCATGCTCGGCTGGGACTTTGAAAATGAAACCACAGATATACCGGACGACGGAGGTTCTGTGTTTGATGATGATGAGGTGTTGGCAAGTTCTAAATCGTGGGAATCATATTTTCCTCCAATTGGCAACCAGGGCGAGTATGGCACTTGCGTGACTTGGGCAACTGGATATGCCTTGAAAACAGCTCTCAACAAAATAGACAACAACTCTTTGAATGTGAATACAGCAGCTAACCAGTCAAGCCCTGTGGACTTGTGGCATTTGATGGGTTCTGATGAAAAGAGCACTAAGTGTAACGGTTCTAACTTTGACCCTGCGTTCAAGGCAATGGAACGAAGCGGAGTTGCAAGTATGGCAGAAAAGCCATTCACAAACATGAAAATGACTTGCGACGGAATCAGTGGCATTGGTGACAGTGGCAATAAGCTCGGCAGTTACCGTATAATCGCATACACAAAAGAGTTAAGCGGTTCTGGCAGTTATGGTATGACGGTGGCAAATTTCAAGGGTTATCTGGACAATGTGGGGCCTATCGCTATCGGAGCGCGTCTTGGCGACAATTTCATGAATTGCAACAGTAGCAGCGTCTTAAATTCAGACACATACAACTACTCGGGAATGCATGCATACCACGCTATGGTTCTTGTAGGGTACGATGACAACAGACAAGCGTTCCGTGTGCGTAACTCATGGGGCTCTGATTGGGGTGACAATGGTTCAATTTGGATTGGTTATAACTTTTTTGTGAATAATTTCTGTTTCGGAGCTTGGGTAGCAAGCAATGACGCAACTGCTTCTGCAGAAACAACTCGTTCGTCTTCGGCTAACGATGTTAAGATGGAAGTGCTTAAAGACTATAAAAAGGCTGACGGAAAAAGAGTTGTGGAATACAATATCTTGAACAACGGCTCTTCTACAATATCGTCTAATAAAGAGTGGAGCGCAGTTTACCTATTGTTCCGTAAAAACAGATTGAGTGAAAAGTATCTGTTGTTCCATGATTATTATGGTACAGATTGCAAGAAGGGAGCTATGACAGACTATACTAACGGACTGTCTTTCAACGGAGAAGCTAATGCTGTAACTAATATAGATATTGCTGCTGGCAGCTCTTCAGCAGAGGCTTTGAACGGAAACAAACTCGTGTTTGAATATAGTTTGCCTCTGGATAAAAACGGAAACAAACTTAACGGAGAGTTTTATATGGTGCTTATAGCTGATGCCTTTGGAAATTTGGACGAGTCTGACGAAAAAAATAATTTTTGCTTCTTGACTGGTGCCAACGGTGCAGCTTTGAAAATTGTTGACGGAGAAATTCAGAATATGCCGTCTAACTTTACCGAAATACGCTCTTTGAATAATGAAAAAGACTTGAATAATTACTCTGGAGTGGAAGTTCAAAATGTTTTGCAGAAACATCTAGACAAAGGTTTGTTGCAGAAGCTTGTTTCTCAGTCTGGTCTAAGAAACGGATATGTGGCAAAAAGTGTTAAGTAACAAAGTGTGAGACTGATATAGGGTTCAAGGTGTGATTATTTCACATCTTGAACTTTTGTGTTAAATACGTCATATTGTAAATTGCAGTGATTTATAAATTTGACGAAAAAAAATCAAAATTAAGTAAAATTAACAGAAGTGATGGATAAATTGCGCTTTTTCAGTTTAGGCAGCGGCAGTAGCGGTAATTGTTACTATATAGGTAACGCAAAGAGGGGGATTTTGATCGATGCCGGAATAGGCGCTCGTTCTATAAAAAAGCGTCTGAAAAGCGCCGGTGTCTCTATGGAGCAGATTCTTGCTGTATTTGTGACTCACGACCATTTTGATCATATAAAAGCAGTCTCTGCTTTGGGCAATAAGGAACATATTCCGGTTTATTCCACACAAAAAATTTTAGATGGGATAAATAATAATATTAAACTGAGGGAAAAATTAGAGATTTCAGCTCAAAGAACAATTGAAAATTTGCAATCTGTGCAAATAGGAGATTTTACTATCACCTCGTTCCCGCTATCTCATGACGCTTCAGACAATTCTGGCTATAAAATAGATTATCAGGGACTGACATTTACTGTAGCAACAGACTTAGGTTGCCCTAACGAATATTTGCATGAGTATATTGCTCAGTCTGACATACTGATATTGGAGGCAAATTATGACGAAATAATGTTGCAAACAGGTCCATACCCGGAAAAACTGAAACAACGTGTGGCTGGAGACTGCGGACATCTTGGAAATCAACAAACTGCGGACATTTTGATGAAAAGTTCAACGGATAAACTTAAATACCTATTTTTGTGTCATTTAAGTCAGCAGAACAACAAGCCGGAATTGGCTCTTGACGCTGTAAAAGGTACAGTTCCGAAACATACTCTAATAAATGTTCTGCCAAGAACCGATATTTCTGAGTTTTTTGAATTTTGACACTAATAAGTTGAATGTCTAATTTTACGGGAAGAAGCATTTTTTCAAAAATATGAAGCAATACTTACAAGATAAAATATTCGAAATATTGTCAGAATCTGCTGACGAGTTAGGCAATGAATGTTACGTGATTGGCGGCTTTGTGAGAGACTTGTTCTTGCAGCGTCCATCAAAGGACATTGACGTTGTGGTTGTTGGTAGCGGAATTGAACTTGCTCAACTTGTAGCTAATAAAATGGGACGAAAAGCGCATCTGTCTGTGTTCAAAAACTTTGGCACGGCTCAGGTCAAGTTTGGCGACTTAGAGGTGGAGTTTGTTGGTGCAAGAAAGGAGTCTTACCGAGCGAACTCTAGAAAACCAATTGTGGAAAACGGAACTCTTGAAGATGACCAAAATAGACGCGACTTCACTGTAAACGCGTTGGCTTTAAGTCTTAATAAAGACCGCTTTGGCGAACTTGTCGATCCGTTTGGTGGTGTTAACGACCTGAAATATAAAATTTTAAGAACGCCTCTTGACCCTGATATCACATTTAGCGATGACCCGCTGAGAATGATGCGCGGAATTCGATTTGCTACTCAGCTGGGATTTTATCTTGAAGAGTGCACTTTTGAAGCTATCAAACGCAATAAAGAACGTATCGGAATTGTTTCCAAAGAGCGCATATTTGATGAAATGAGTAAGATTGTTGCGTCTAAAAAGCCTTCGATTGGTTTTGATTTACTTGAAAAAACAGGGCTTTTGGAAATTTTATTTCCTGAAATCCAAAAACTTAAAGGTATAGAAGAGAAAGAGGGTAGAGGCCATAAAGATAATTTTCTGCATACTTTGCAGGTGTTGGACTCGGTGGCAGAAAAGTCGGACGACGTGTGGTTGCGTTGGGCTGCTGTTTTTCATGACATTGCGAAACCTGTGACAAAACATTACGATAAAAAAGCTGGATGGACATTCTACAACCATAATTATATTGGAGCAAAAATGATTCCAAGTATATTCAAAAGAATGAAATTCCCGATGAATGACCACATGAAATTTGTTCAGAAAATGGTGTCGCTTCATATGAGACCTATCGCTTTGGTTGAAGACGAAGTTACAGACTCTGCTGTGCGCAGATTGCTTTTTGACGCTGGCGACGACATCGACTCTCTGATGTCTCTTTGCGAAGCTGATATCACGTCTAAAAACAAAGAGAAGGTTCAGAGATTTTTGAATAATTTCAAAATTGTGCGTCAGAAACTGAAAGAAATAGAGGAGAAGGACCGAATTCGTAATTTTCAGCCGCCAATATCTGGCGATGAAATTATGCGGATGTTCAACCTTCCGCCTTGCAATACGGTCGGTGTGCTAAAAATGGCCATTAAAGATGCAATACTAGATGGATTAATTCCGAACGAGTATGACGCCGCTTATAAATTTCTAATGGAAGAAGCTGATAAATTAGGGTTAAAGACAACTGAAAATTAATTAGTTATGAACGATTTCGATAAGATATTAGTAGAAGGGGCAGTGTTCAAGAAAAAAACGGAAAAGAAACCTGCTGAAGAAAATAAGGTTAAGACTAAAGCTAAAAAAGCAACATACATAAAAGGGCTTCATGGTTCTGGTTCTGCAAAAATGAAGGCTGAGTACAGGCGAAGACGTGCAAACAGAGCTAGTCAGAAAAAAGGTTAAATTATGGAAATGTCAAGGATTTTGCCGATAAAATCGGCTTTCAATTTTCGCGACTTAGGTGGATACAAGACATCTGACGGCAGACATGTAAAATGGCGTAAATTATTGAGATCTAGTGATTTTGCAAAACTTTCTAATGAAGATAAACTTTTTTTAGAAGGTTTGCAGTTGCGGCATGTGATAGATTTAAGGTCTCTGCCTGAGGTTGAATCGCTGAAAGACGATGTTCCTCAAAATGTGGAAGTTCATAATTTATACATAGATGCTGGAAATTTAGTGCCAAAGTTTAAAAAACTTATGGAAGATAGCGAACTGTCTGAAAACGATAGGTTTGAAGAGGGAATGAAGTTGATGAAAGAAATGTACAGACGATTGGCGTCTGACTATAATGAACTTTTCAGAAATTTTTTCAAAATCATGCTATCAGACGATTCTGCAAAACTTTTTCACTGCACAGCCGGAAAAGACAGAACTGGAGTCTCTGCCGCATTGCTTCTAAGCGCATTGGGCGTTGACAGAAAGACAATTTACGAAGATTATCTGATTACAAACAAAGCTTTGGCAGGTAAGTACGACGATCTTATGGTTTATGGTAAAATTGCATCGTTGTTCGCAAATGTTCACGACGAATTTTTGGACACTTTCTTTAATACAATTGAAGAAAAGTTCTGTTCTGTGGAAAAATATCTGACAGATGAACTTTTGGTAAATTTGACAACGTTAAAAAATTTGTATCTGGAGGATGAATTGGGCTAAGATATTTCTTTGCTTTGTCTCTTTTTTTTGCTTTTTCTGCAAAAGCGTGGCTTATGATTTGACTTTGGAGCATACAGTTCATCCTGAAGTTGTGAAGATACATTAAAAATTTATTCAGACAATATTGTAAACCAGGTTTTGAGCACATGCCATAAAATTTGCTTTGAAGAAGTTAAATTATGTGAAGACCTTATAAAAAGAACTTTCAGAGAAAGATAAAATTGCGTTTAATATAGCGCACAAACAGATTTTTGCGTTTGAAAATTTTGCAGGACATAAAATTGTTTTTATGCATGGCGAAATGATTCGCAAAAACAAACTGATGCAAAATTGCGACAGAGAAAACTATGAAAAATATTTTAGATTAAATTATACGTTTCACGAAAACGTGCGCTTGAGCACAAACTTTCAAATTTTAATTGACTTGACAGAGAAAAAACTTATCAAGGCTGTATATTTCTAAAAAAACATCTACAAAATTTTCTTCGGCTAATTTTGTTATATAATTTGCATTA
>JAGBRL010000108.1 GCA_017632345.1 Paludibacteraceae bacterium | reverse complement strand
GTTACATAAACTGTTTGTTCTTATGAGAAGATTGGCATTGATTTTTCTTAGCGTGTTGTTTGCGCATAGCTTATATTCGAGGGATGTTGCTCCGGATGAATATTGCGACATATATTTGTGCATATCAGAGTTTATGGAGGATAGCGGTATCGTGTCTGCGGACATGTATTGTATGGCGAAAGCGGCAATGTTGGAAAGGGGTTTTGAACCGGATTCTTCAGAAGGGGATAAGGTCCGGCTCTATCCTAAAGTGTATGAAAAAAGAAAAGCCGTGGCAGATATAGATTGCGAGGCGTTGGAAGGCAGATATGGTAAATATGAGGAGTTTGAATATAAGGCCGGAGCGGATTTTGAGCCTGTGAAATATTCTGTCCGTCCGCTAATAAGATTTGTTCAGCCTAGGTTCGAAGGAGACTGCATATATGTGTTTGCGTTTTTGTACATAGACTACCACAATGGAGTTCATATGGAATTTAAACTGAAGAAAGAGGACGGCAAATATCGTGTTGTGAGCAGCCTAAGACGTATTAGGCATTTTAATGAGGCGAGGATTACGCGCTTTATGAAACAGGCCTTGTTCTGAAATTTGAGAGTGCATCATGCCGCAAAAATGCGCAAATCCATCAGAACGGATAGCCTATGGCAAAGTGGAAGGCGAAGTCGTCTCCCCAGTTGAGGCCTTTGAATCTCCATCTGGCGCTTTTCTGCAAGGCCGGGTTGAAGGCCTTCACCCCTAAGTCAAAGCGTAGCAGAAAGTAAGAGAAGTCAAAGCGAAGTCCGGC
Organism: Paludibacteraceae bacterium; assembly: GCA_017632345.1. GTDB lineage: Bacteria > Bacteroidota > Bacteroidia > Bacteroidales > Paludibacteraceae > RGIG9379. The sequence goes on along the minus strand of JAGBRL010000108.1, from coordinate 16,344 downwards.
TCCGTATCCTAAGGCTATCTGTTTGAAAAAGGTGTCGAAGTGGAAGCAGCCGTTTGGCTGTGACTCCTGCTCTGTAATGGTCCAGATGTTTCCTGCATCGATAAAGGTGGCTAGCTCAAGTTTCCAGAACAGCTTTGAGCGGTACTCCAAATTCAGGTCAAGTTTTATGTCGCCAGACTGGTTCACGAAGTCGTTCTGGTTCTCGGAAGAGTATGTTCCGGGGCCGAGTGTTCTTACCGACCAGCCGCGCACGCTGTTTGCTCCTCCTCCGAAGAATCTTTTCTCAAAAGGCACCACAACGGCGTTGCCGTAGGGGTACGCGACGCCTATCTTAGCGTGATAGACAATCCTGTTCTTTGCGTCGATATATCGGTTGTACGAGTAGTCCAGCTCGCCTTTTATATATTGCGAGTAAGGGATTTTGGCAAATACGTAGAAGCCGTCCTTTTTCTCGGAGTTTAGCAGAGAGTTTGCGGCGTGCAGCAAGTTTCCGGCGCTCTCCACTGCCGCGCGGTAGTAGGTTTTGTGCAGCTTGCGCGGATTGGACTGGTTGTCGTACATCACGGAGAAGCCGGAACTGAACACAAAGTGGTCTGAGTAGCTGTATCTGAGCACGGAATATTTCGGGTCTTTGTACTGTTCTGAGAATGTCTCCGAAATCCATGGCATATAGACGTAGTTGATGTCGAACAGGTCAAATGCGTATCTGTAGTAGCGTCGCATGTTCCAGATGTATTTTGTGCCTGCGGTCATTATTATGCGGTTGTACTCCGGTCTCGACTGGTTGTTGTACGATATTTTGAACTCGGTGTTCGCATTTATCCTTTGTTTAAATTTTTTAGAAAGGAAAGGGAACATGAAACGGGGAAAGTTCAGAGACACCTCGCCGCCGACTTCAAGAATGTTGTCTTTGAGGATGTCCGTCACGTTTTCGATGCCCGAAATGGCCTCTTCGGACACACGGAACTTCATGCTCAGCAGTTCCGAGCCTCTGAAGATGTTTTTGTGCTGATAGCCCACATTCACGGCGAAGCCGAGGTCGCCCGACGAGTTTGTGCCTTCCACGTCCAGAGAGAAGGACTGCGGCTTGTTTGGCGTGAGGACGATAGAGCAGTCCAGCTGGTTCTGGTCGTTGTGCAGGTCTGTGAACTGTATGCTCGTTGACCTTATGGCGCCCAGCGCGTTGTATTTCGAGTATGTGTAGTTCAGAAGAAAATCGTTGTAAAGCTGGTTCGGACGTATCCTCAGCTCCTCGTCAAGCACCTTCGGACGTATCAGCGGCTTGCCGTCAAAGTAGATGAAGGTGTTTGGCGAATGTTCTATGTGGTCGTAATGCTTCAGCTCGTTGGCCACGGAGTTTGAGTTCTTCAGCGTGAGCAGGTTCACGTTGCGTATCTTGTACTGCTTGTGTGGACTTTCGGTGACGCTGCCGTTGGGCGCGGTTTGCATGAACGGCTTCAGGTTCATTGTCACGTCAACTTCGTGGTTGCCTATTGTTGTGTCTGCCACAAAGGAGAAGTAGTCTTTGTTGAAGTAGTAATAGCCGCGGCGCTTCAGAATCTGCGTTATGCGGTCTCTCTCGCTGTCCATCTGCTCGAAGTCCAAAGGCATTCCGCTGGTAATCTTCGACTCGGAATATCTTGTGAAACGGAAGAGCGAGTCTATGACGGGGTCTTTCGAGAAATTGTAGTTGATGTTTCTTATAAGGTATGGATTGCCGGGCGTCACGGTGTATGTGACCTTGGCTTTCTTCTTCTTGTAAGACACCTCGGACTTGACAGTCGCGTTCATGTAACCTTTTGTCTTGAAAAGTTTTTGCAGCTCTTGTTCGGATCGGAACGTGAGGAACGGGTCGTAAAGGGTCGGCGCCTCGCCCATGCTGCGGAGGGTGCGGTTTATCCACTTGGTGGAGTCCTTGCCCGATAAGTTGTACAGTCCTAAGTGAAAACGCGCAAAGCTGAACACTTTGAAGTTCGGCTGCTGGCGCAGATACGAATTGAGGTTCTTGTCCTTTAGTGACACACCGCCGGTGTTAATCTCCACTTTGTCAAGGAGATACTGGCCTTCCGGCACATATTTTGTGGGCGAGCATGCGACAAATGTCATGGCGAACAGCACTGCCGCCAAATAGCTAAATATTCTACATCTGCGCTTAATTTTTCTCACGGGCACTTATAAATGTTAATTTTTCTGCAAATATAAGAAGCTGTTTTGATTTTTGCGAAAAAAAAATCTAAACATTTTTCTAAAAACGTTGAACTCTGCACGCTTTTCTGTCTGAACCGTAGCATGAGGCTCAAGTCTGCGCAGATGTTATGGCGGAAAAAGAACAAATCAACGATGTTTTTTGTTTAAAAAAAGCGGAAAAAAGTGATTGAAGTTGCTGAAACTGCGTTTCTTTTGTAAAAAATAATTACATTTGCACTCTGTCAGTCTTGAACCGCTTGTGATTTTGGGCGGACAGGCTTTAACATAGAATGTACATTATGAAGTTTGAAGAGTTGGGCTTTGACGATTCGCTGATGGACGGTCTGTCGGCGATGAATTTTAAGGAGATGACGCCGGTCCAGGAGCAGGCGATTCCGATTATAATGGAGGGGAAAGACATTATTGCGTGTGCGCAGACTGGCACGGGCAAGACTGCCGCTTATATACTGCCGGTGCTCGACAGAATAGTGAAAAATCCGTCGGAGAAGGTTGGAGTGACCGCAATTATCATGGCTCCTACAAGAGAGCTGGCACAGCAGATAGACCAGCAGCTAGACGGCTTCTCGTATTTCGTCTCTGCCTCTTCGGTCGCCGTTTACGGCGGTAATGACGCGTCGGCTTGGGAGCAGCAGAAAAGGGCGATGCAGCTTGGCGCCGATTTCGTTATCGCTACGCCGGGCAGGCTTATATCTCACATCAGCCTTGATAATGTGGATTTCTCTACGGTTAAGTATTTTATTCTCGATGAGGCTGACCGTATGCTGGATATGGGCTTTTATGATGATATTGTTCAGATTGTCAAGAAGTTGCCGGCAGAAAGACAGACGATAATGTTCTCGGCTACAATGCCTTCTAAAATAAAGAAACTGGCGGAAAATATCCTGAAAGAACCGGCTTTTGTCAACATCGCGGTATCGAAACCGGCCGAAGGGGTGTGGCAAGTGGCGTATGTGTGTTATGAAACTCAGAAACTGGGACTTATAATGTCGCTGTTCAAAGAGCATAAAGATAATAAGGTGGTGGTGTTCTCGTCTTCAAAGTCTAAGGTGAAGGAGGTGACCAGCGCGCTGAGAAGGGCTGGCATGAAGGTCGGGTCTATGCATTCAGACCTCGAACAGAACGAGCGAGACGAGGTGATGCTCGACTTTAAAAGCGGGAAACTGAACATATTGATTGCTACGGATATTATTTCGCGCGGAATTGATATTGACGATATTGAGGTGGTGGTGAATTATGATGTGCCGCATGATGCGGAGGATTATATTCATAGAATCGGACGCACCGCGCGTGCCAACAGAGAGGGGGTAGGCGTCACTTTCGTGTCTGAAAAGGACCAGCCGAAGTTCAAAAGAATAGAGAATTTCATAGGCAAAGATATTCATAAGCTGCCGCTGCCGGCAGAGCTTGGCGATGCGCCTGAATATTCGCCAAAGAAGGCTGGAAACAGACCTGATGGACACAGACGTAAGCCGGGTAACAGAGCGGGACAAAGGCGTGGTGGAGACCGTTCGGATGCTAGAGACAAGAATGTTGGGCGAAAGGCGGAGACGCTCGGAACTGAACGGACAAACGGCGCCGAGTCTGGCAACAAGCCGCAGAACAACAGAAGGAAACGCTGGAACAAACCTCGCAGAAAAGGTAACGGGGGCGGCGCTGCTGATGTTAAACAGCCTCAGGGCGAATAATCTATGTGCGAAAGACGGGTCCCGTTTGATTGTTGAGGCGGACTTGTCTGTTTTTATCGATTTTTTTAACAACTTAAGCAAATGCAGAAGATTAAAATCTTATTTGTATGCCTTGGCAATATATGCCGCTCTGCTGCAGCAGAGGCAGTGATGAAGGCGAAGGTTGCGGAACTTGGGGTCGCAGAACTTTTTGAAATAGACTCGGCTGGAATTTCAAGCGCGCATCAGGGCGAACCGGCCGACGAACGTATGAGAAGACATGCGAGCAGACGCGGGTTTGATGTGACTTCTATTTCAAGACCGATAAAGTTGCTCGATTTTGAATATTTCGACTATGTGATTGGCATGGACGACTCTAATATTGATGTGCTGATGGACAGGGCGTTGACTTTGGAGCATAAACAGAAAATTCGTAAAATGACGGATTACTGCGTGGGGTATGACGACACTTATGTGCCGGACCCTTACTACGGCGGGGCGTCTGGTTTTGAATTGGTGCTGGACTTGCTCGAAGATGCGTGCCTCGGACTTCTTACTGAACTGAATAAAAATTTTGAAAATGACGAACAGTAAAGATAAAAAGACTGGTTTTTTGCAAGCGGATAAGTTGACGTGGGTTTTACGGGGACTGTTTTTCGTGTTTGCATTTGTTTTTCTTGGGGTTTATAACGGCGATGTGCTGTATAAGCTTCATACTTACTCGTTTTTCCTAAGAAACGATGTTTTTGCGGGAGAGACGATTAATCAGGCTGGCGGGCTTCTTGTTTATGTGTCTCAGTATCTGATGCAGTTGTTCAGATACCCGTTGCTTGGAGCTTTGTTTCTGAGTTTGGTTCTGTCTCTTGTGGAGGTGCTTGTGACTAAGTGTTTCAATGTGCCGGAGAGATTGCGTTTCTTGGCGTTTGTTCCGTCGTGCTTGATCATGCTTTCGCTGATGTCGATAGGTTATGCTTTGTACGATAATTTTGACTCGTCTTTCCTTGTCTCTTCCGCAGTCGGAACTTTGATGGCGTTGGCTGTTTATTGGCTGTACAGGCGTTTCGCGGAAGTGAAATTTTCCGAGTATGCGGCGATTGTGCTGTGCGCGGCTCTTTTCTTCGGATTCGGATTCTACGCTCTTGTTGCAATGTTGCTTGTTGCGGCTGATGTGTTCAGAAGCTCTAAAGTGGGACGGTTCGTGGCAACCGGGCTGGGCGTGATTCTGTTCTTCCTGCTCCCGTACATTACGGGCACGTACGTTTATAATGAAAGGTATCTCATGGCGATGTTTTCGCCGTTGCCGGACTTGTATTTCGCTCCGGTATTTTACCCGATGGCAGGCGCGTTGGTCTTGCTGGCTATCTTTGGTGTTGTGAATTTGTCGAAGTATGACGGCTCGCAGCCTAAGCAGTTGCACGTTAATTTGTGCGCGTTTGCAGCGCTGGTGCTCTGCACGTTCTATTTTTCGTTCAGAGATGAATGCTTCCGCACGGAGGTTAAGATGCAGCGTCAGCTTGAGGATTTCCGTTGGGACGATATGCTGAAGGCCGCAAACGAGGTGGAGCGCCCGACGCGTGGAATTTTGGCCTACAGAGCAATAGCCTTGGCAAACAAGAGCAGTCTTGTAAGCGAACTGTTTAATTACAATTATAATCCTAAGGAGATTGAGTCGCCTTACGATATGCTCAATAACACCGTCTATTATCCGGATGTCTATTTCTTCGCTTCATATCCTAATGCATCTCTTTTGTGGAGCATGGAGTTCTGGGTTACAACAGGGCGCAATTACAAACTTCTAAAACAGATGGCGCTTTGCGCTATGGTGCAAGATGAGAGCGAGCTTGCCTTACGTTACTTGAACTTGCTCAAACAGACTTGCTACAACGATTGGGCGGAAGAGATGGAGCCTTGCGTGAAGGACAAGCAGCTGTTTTTCTCTAAATATCCTGCGTTCAAGAAGGTGGTTGACCATCTGCCGATGGACAGGGTACAAATCTCACAGTTCCCGCTTCCGCAAATGTACGATAAGTTCTCTAATTTGGACGCTACAAATATAGAGAGAAGGTTGCTGGCAAGGCTGTATGAAAAAAAGTTAAATGTGTTTGTCTCTGAAATGCAGATCGGCGCTAAGTTGTACGGTTCGAATATTCCGCCGTATATGCAGGAGGCTCTTTGTATTGTGGCGATGAATGGTAATCCTACGTTGCTGAAAAATTTTACGGTCTATCGTCCTATCGCGTTGCGTGTCAACGAGTTTTTCTCTGCGATAAAGCGTTACAGGAGCAAGGAAGAGGCTGCGGCTGGGCTGAAAAAACAGTATGGCGACATGTATTGCTATTATTTCGCATTTGGAGCGCCTTATCCGATTTCTAACGAAAAAAAATAAATAAGAAGATGAAGTGTTTGAAAAATATAGTGTTGTCATGGCTTGCGGCTTTTGTGCTTGCAGGTTGCTCTGTGAGCGTCCCGAAGGATTTTGAGCGGGAAGCCAGATGCCCTAATGTAAAGCCTGATTATACGGCTACTGTTATCCCGTGCAATATCGCACCTTTGAATTTTGTGGTTCAGGAGGATGGTGAGGTGTGTGTGGTTGAGGTTTTGCCGCAGAAGGGCGAGCCGCTGGTTGTCGGCGGTGATGGCATGGAGGTGCGTATCCCTAAAGATGAGTGGAGAAAGATGCTTCAGGAAAATGTCGGGAATGAGCTTAAATACAATATCTATGTGAGCAAGGACGGCAAGTGGAAATTGTTCGACTCGTTCGTGAACAAGGTAGTCAGTGATTCTATAGATAAATATTTGACTTATCGTTTGATAGAGCCGTCGTATATGGGCACTGGCGAGATTGGCGTGTATCAGTATGACTTGGAAGAGGCGGAGGAGAAGCCTATCTTCACGAATCACAGATACAGGAAAGACCCTAACATAAGGTCTCAGAAATGTGTCAATTGCCACACAAGTCAGAAGAACAAGCCGGAGAACAAGATGTTCTATTTCCGAGGACCTAACGGTGGTCTGCTCCTGACTTATAACGGAAAGACTACTAAACTGAACACTAAGGCTGGAGATATGTACGCCTCTACGGTTTATCCCGCTTGGCACCCTTCTTTGCCGTTCATCGCATTCTCAAGCAATGAAATCTGGCAGGCTTTTATGACGAAAGACAAGTGTAAGATAGAGCCGTACGACGCAAAGTCGGACCTCGTGCTTTATGATATTGAGAAGAACGAGATAACGTCGATTCAGAAAACTAAAGGTGTGCAGGAGACTAACCCTGCGTGGTCGCCAGACGGAAAGTATCTCTATTTCAACTCTTCGGACAGCTCTATCGCCAAAGGGGTTTATCAGATGAAATATGATATTAAACGTATCTCTTTCAATCCGGAGGATAAGTCGTGGGGCGAGGTAGAAATGGTCTATCATGCTACGAAACAGGATTCAAGCGCAACTTTCGCGCGTGTTTCCGGCAATTATATGGTGTTCTGCAAATGTCTTTATGGCACGTCTATTCAGACAAACAAGTCGTCGGACCTCTGGCTGATGAATTTGGAAACTAAAGAGTGCCGAAGCCTGACTGAAATCAACAGTCCTGAGAGCGAAAGCTACCATGACTGGTCTCTTAATGGACGCTGGATTCTGTTCACGAGCCGCAGGCAGGACGGAAATTATGCAAGGCCGTACTTCGCTTATTTTGACCGGGACGGAAAGGCTTACAAGCCTTTTGTTATCCCTCACGAAGACCCTAAGCACGACGATAATCTGATAAAGAACTATAATGTGACGGAGTTCTCAACGTCGCCGGTGCTGGTGTCTCAAAGCGAATTTGAAAAGGTTATCTCGGAGCCTATAGTTAACGCTACGTACGGTTCGCCAATCGACGAGTCTTTCGACGGACAGTCTGGAGCGTCTCAGCTCTCAAGATAGAAGATGGCTGGCTTTGCTTAAGGCTACTTCTATAAATTAGGTAGTGAGATTTTTGAAGAGTTTTTTTATGAATAATGTTCAACAAACTCTTCGGAAGTTTGAGATTAACGAAAATCTTTATATTTTTGTGCGTTGAAATTTTTTTAATGAAATATACAATTGAAATAAGTTATGGCAGAAATTCAGTCTTATTATAAAGCTGCGGAAGAGAAGATGGAAGGTGCTCTTTTGCATTTGGACGATTCTTTGGCTCATATCCGCGCAGGAAAGGCTAATGTGCGTATTCTTGACCCTATCAGAGTTGATTATTATGGAAGCATGACACCGCTTTCTGGTGTGGCTACAGTGACTACGCCTGATGCTCGCACAATCTCTATTCAGCCTTGGGAAAAGGGTATGATTGCTGTGATTGAAAAGGCTATTTTGAACTCGGAAGTGGGTATCACTCCAGAAAATAACGGTGAGATTATCCGTCTGACTATCCCGGCTCTTACTGAGGAGAGACGTAAGGCTCTTGTTAAGCAGACAAGAAGCGAGGGCGAAGACGCTAAAATTAGTGTCCGCAACGCTCGCCGCGACGCTATCGACGGCCTGAAGAAGGAGGTTAAGAACGGCCTTGCTGAGGATGTGGAGAAGGACGCTGAAAACGAAGTGCAGAAAATCCACGACAAGTACATCAAGAAGATTGACGAAATGCTTGCCGCTAAGGAAAAAGAGATAATGACTGTGTAACGGACAGTTTTTTCAAATAGAGATTCGCAAAGGTTGCCTTGGCTTTTTTTGCGAATCTTTTTTATACGTAGATTTTTATGCAAGGTTTGGTTATAAGAAATACAGGAAGTTTTTATCAGGTTAAGACGTCTGACGGAGAGATTGTCAATTGCCGAATCAAGGGCAAGTTCCGTATTCAGGGCATCAAAAGCACGAATCCTGTTGCGGTTGGCGATTACGTGACCTTTAGCGTCACTCCGGAGGGAGAAGGACTGATTTCTGAAATTGCGGAACGTAAGAATTATGTGGTGAGGCGTCCTGCAAATCTCTCTAAACAGCGACATATAATTGCCGCAAACGTGGACCAGGCTTTGCTTATTGTTACTGTTAATTATCCGGAAACTTCAACCACGTTTATCGACCGTTTCCTTGCCACTTGCGAGGCGTACCGTGTGCCTGCAAAAATCATTATAAATAAAAAGGACCTCTATTCGGAGGAGGAGCTGGAATATATGCGTAATCTTATGTTTTTGTACGAACAGATTGGTTATCAGTGCTTTGCTGTGTCGGCTCTTACGGGAGAGGGGGTGGAGGATATCCGCAGCCTTTTGTCTGGCAGCGTCTCTTTGCTTTCGGGCAATTCGGGCGTTGGCAAATCATCCTTGATTAATGCGGTGTGCCCTGACTTCAAGGCTAAAACTGGCGAAATCTCCGAAATTCACAATAAAGGTATGCACACTACAACCTTTTCGGAAATGTTTGAGTTGGACGAAGGTACTTATTTGATCGACACTCCGGGTATAAAGGGTTTTGGCACAATTGATTTTGAAAAAGAGGAGGTGGGGCATTTCTTTCCAGAAATCTTCAGAGTCTCCAAAGATTGCAGGTTCGGAAATTGCACACATGTGCATGAGCCAGGCTGTGCGGTAATCAAGGCTGTTGAGGAGTCGTACATTAGCCAGTCGCGCTACAACAGCTATCTGAGCGTGATGGAGGATTGTGACGCTGGCAAGTATAGATAAGTATGAAAATAACATTTGACAATTTCCAGAAGATAAAGTATGCGTTCACTTCGGTGGCGGTTGTTATTGTCTGCCTGTCTGTTTACTTCACGAACCAGCTTATAAATGACATGGCGGAGGAGGAGTCTCGCAAAATGGAGCTGTGGGCGGAGGCTACTCGCAAAATCGTGTCGGACGACGAGACTACGGACTACTCTTTTGTGCTGAAGGTTATTGCTGATAACACCACTATCCCCGTGATTGTGGCGGATCAGAATGGCGAAGTGACGCAGTACAGAAATATTGACCTGGAGGGTAAAGACACAGTCTCTTGCCTGATGGAACTTATTGGTGATTTCAGAGACGCGCACGAGCCGATAGAGATTGTGCTTGACGAAAGCACGTCGCAGTTCCTGTATTACGACGACTCTGTTTTGCTGAAAAAACTGCTGTACTATCCTTATATTCAATGGGGGGTAATCGTGCTGTTTTTCTTGATTCTCTTTTTTGTTTTTGCAAGTGCAAAGAAGGCTGAGCAGGACCGTGTGTGGGTCGGACTGTCTAAGGAGACGGCTCATCAGCTGGGCACTCCTATCTCGTCTTTGATGGCTTGGGTGGAACTGCTGAAGAGCAAGGGCGTGGAGCCGCAGCTGATGCCTGAGATGGAGAATGATGTGAACAGACTCAGTACTATTGCGGAACGTTTCTCTAAAATAGGTTCAAAGCCGGAGCTGGAACTGATCAGTCTGGACGATGTGCTGGACGGGGCTTTGGCGTATATGGACAGAAGAACATCGAGCAGAGTTACGATAAGTGACGAGTATAAGGTGCAGAGACCTGTAAAGCTGATGTTGAACGTGCCGCTTTTTGAATGGGTCATAGAGAACCTTTGCAAGAACGCTATTGATGCGATGGAGGGCAAAGGCGCAATCAATGTGGTGGTTTCTGATTGTGGCGATAAGATATGTATAGATGTGTCGGACACGGGCAAGGGCATTCCGCGCTCAAAATTCGGAACAGTGTTCAATCCGGGATATACCACAAAAAAACGTGGCTGGGGCGTAGGCTTGTCTTTGGTCAAGCGTATAGTGGAATCATACCATGAGGGAAAGATATTTGTTAAGCGGTCGGAAATAAACAAAGGCACGACATTCAGAATTTTGCTGCCTAAAAGAATGAATTCAAAAGCGTCCGAAGCGCGGAATCTATGACAAAAATAATAAAATCGTAATTTATAGCTCCTAATGTTTGTAATATCTTTCAGAATTTATTTTCGTACCGGATGTTGTCTGTCGCAAGCTCGTTGAAAGCTCTGAGTATGGAGTCCGAACTGCAGGTTCTGAGTATAGGGTGGGAGCAGAGGTGCTTTAGGAGATGGTTCGAGATGTCCTCCGCGCAAGAGCCTCCGCAGAGATTGGTGCACATGAGCGAGCGGAAGATTTAAAACGCTCCATGATTGAAAACATGCCTCCGAAAGGAACGATTTTTGACGGATTTTATTCGTATATTTGCCATATTATGTTTCGTGTCAATAGAAAATTTGTTTTTTTTATGGCAACACTAAGAAGAGTGAATTTTCTGACACGACAAAATTCTGTGTAACTTTTTGTTGCTCAGGATTTTAAAAAGGTTTTATTGATATAGTGTTGCGGAAATAAGGTAGTTATGAGAAAATTAGTGCTTTTTGTCATTTTGTTAACGTTTGCAACATGCACGTATGCAACAACGAATCAGATTTTTGATGCCGATTATAGACATGCTTATGCCAATTGTGAAGTTAAATTTGCAAATGTGAGAGCGTGTTTGAAAGTAGCCGAAGCAATTAGTTTTAGCGGGTATTACCCCAAACCACTTCATTACGAAGATGTCCCTGAGTCGTTTTATGAGTCAAATACTTCAAATTCAGATTGCAGCCATGATTATTTCGATTTATTACGTTGTGTTACTCGAAATATCGACGTAAATAAATATCGGACATTAGATATGGTTAGTATTATTAGGAATACCCCCGATTTTATGTACGAATATGGAAGGGATTCATATTGTTGTTCTTACAAAGACGGGAAAATTACGCTAAATAAAAAACCGTATGAATTTGAAGGGAATGTTGACTCTTTGAAAATTGTCCTTCTACATCCATTAGAAATGATGATGTCAAAAATTTGTCAAGAAAAATTTCCTGATCAAATTTCAAATTACTTAGACTCTTATATGGAGCATGGGGCTAAAGCGTCATCAAATATATATAATTGGTTTAGAACGAAGAGCAGAAGTACAGTCAACTATTTGTGTGCTATATTTTCTCCATTTGATGAAATTGATGGTTTAGGAATTTCTCATAGTGAAGATACATTGTATATATATGGAAATTATGTCAGGCACCCAAAAATTTTTTCTAATGAATGTAGTATAAAATTAAAGGAATCTGATTATCATATTTTCTTTGCTATTGCTCAAGGGTATTGTCATTATTATATGCCTTTGGATGAATTACAGGATGAACAATTAATATGTGCAGTAAGTGATGCATTATATTTGGAATATTTGGAAGAAACAGGCTCAAATAAGGAATATGAAAAAGAATGGTTAGAGTGTCTATATCACAAGCACAACTATGCTCCAATGGGTATGGAGTTCGATTCTTTTGTAGATTTCTTTCATTCTATTTATGTTCAAAAGAAATATTCAACCATAGAAGAGTTATGCAAAAAAATCTTAGTCGAAAGTGGTAGGTGAATTAGTTATCTGTATGGTCGTATTGGTATCTGACCACCGCCTCCCTCCCCGTCCGGATTTGCAATCCGGACGCCCGAATATCATCAATACAATTCATTAAATAATTGGAATTAGCAGAATCCAATAAAAAATGCCCAAGAACAAGAGGTCAAGGGCATTTGTTTATCAATATTGTTTGTCTTTTACAAATCTCCGCAAACTTCAGGCAGCTCTTCGTCTTCCTTGTACCAGCTTGCGTACATCATGTAGTTGTTTGATATTCGGTCTATCATGTCGCGAGTCTGTTCTGGCGAGACGTCCTTTATCTTTTTAGCAGGAACGCCGGCGTATAGGCTGCCAGGCTCCACAATCGTGCCGCTTGTTACAAGAGCGTTGGCTGCAATTATGGAATTTTCGCCAATAACGGCTCCGTCAAGCACTGTTGCCCCCATGCCAACAAGCACGTTGTCACATATCTTGGCTCCGTGTATCGTCACGTTGTGCCCTACAGAGACATTGTCTCCTATCTCTATAGTTGATTTTTGATAAAGCGTGTGCAGCACAGAACCGTCTTGAATATTAACACGTTTCCCTATTTTGATGGAGTTCACATCACCGCGCAGCACGGCGTTGAACCAGATGCTGGAATCGTCGCCAATCTCAACGTCGCCAATAACAGTGGCGTTGTCGGCGAGAAATACGTTTCGTCCTATTTTAGGGACAAATCCCCTTACAGATTTAATTAAAGCCATATTGAATAACAGATTAAAAATGAGAGAGGCGCAACCAAGTCACGCCTCCCTAAGTTGTTATTTTTTCTTTTTCTTTTCTCTCAAAGGTTTCTCGCCTTTTAGCTCCTCCTCTTTGATACCTTTCTTTTCCACAAGCTCGTAATTCAGGATGTCGCCAAGCACCTTCATGTCAATCTTCTTAGCGATGATTTTTCTGTCCTTGTCCAAAAGATATACGCCCGGAGTGGAAGATGCGTCAAAATATTCCCAGAAATAAGACTCCCTGTAAGGGTCCCATACATTCTTCCATCCGTCCAGTTTATGATCTTTCACAAACTTCATCCATTCAGGCTTTTCAATCTGAGTGTAGCAAGCTATAACCTCGAAGCCTTTGTCCTTGTACTTTGCGTAAACAGAGTCGTGAAGTATAGGAGTCGTCTTTTTGCAATGGCCGCAAGAAGGTTCGTAGAAGTAAACCAGTACAAGATCGCTCTTTATGTCGCTTATCTTAATGATATTGTCCAAAGAGTCGCGAAGCATAAGGTCGTGAGCCGTCATTCCGATCATGTTGTGTCTGTGCTTTTTAGCCTCTTTCCTCAAATCTTCCACCCAAGAAGAGTCCGACCAAGTAGCCTGTCCGGAGAAGTAGTACTCGTCAGCGATTTTTATCCAGTATTTTTCCATGCCCATGATGTTGCTTGTAAGCCCGAAGTTAATCATCTTGCTGGTCATGGTCTGGAACGTTTCTCTGTTGCCCCTGCTGGCCTCGATAAGGCGCTTTGCTAGCATGAAGGATGTGTCGGGGTCAACACGTTCGGCATACTGTTTCATGAATCCGTCCACCTTGCTAGAGAAATAAGGAGTGCGGAGCATTCTCGGGTCTGCAAGGTCAACATTGTCAAAATAGTGGTCGCGGCCATATCTGTATCTGGTCATGATTCTGGTCGTGTCATTCTGAATCTCCTTGAAATCCGGAACGTCAACCGGGATAGTTCCTTTCAGAAAAGCGCCGAAGAAATTGCCCTGATTCTGGGCAAGCGCGTTTTTCTGGTAAGCCTCAACCTCGTCGTTAAGAGTCTTTGACTTGTCCGCATACTTTGTCGAGTCAATCTTCTTGTCCTTATAGCTTTGGCTCAGTTCTCGCTGCTTTTTGTGCATGTCGCCCATAAAGTTGACCAGCTCCTGAAAAGCGACGCTCTCTTTCGCGCCCAGAACCTTAGGTTCGAGCTTCGCAGTGTCAACCACGACCTGAATCTTCTGGTTTTCGCCCACAAGCAAGTCGAAGTATTTATTAGGATTGAAATAGACGATATAAACGCCCTGATGCAGAAGCGTGTCTTTTTTGAAAGAGCCGACGCCTTTGCTGTTCAGTTGCAACGTGTCTTTAGAATAAGTTTTGCCGTTGTAGTAGAAAGCCAGATAAACCGGCGTGTCTTTCATATCTTTCACCTCCAAAGAGATTTCGTAGCCGTTTTTCCCGGCCGGTTTCTTAGACGCTGACCCTCCTTTCGCCGCAAAAGAGCAGACCGCAATGGCCAGTATCGCTAAACTTGCAAATATTCTTTTCATCTGTATAAAATTTATTGTTTTTTTTAGTTTAAATATGATTTTTCAAAAGTAGCCAAAAAGAGAGAAACAAACAATCTATTTGCTATTTTTTTTAGAGGTTAAGCATATTATCTTATTTTTTTTCAAATATTTTTTTGAGAAGAGTTAATAAGTTGTAAATTTGTGTTGTTTTTCGGAATTGCGGACAAAGAGCCGGAAAACGCGTTCGAGAAAAATTATTATTCAATATTATAAATATAAAAATTATGTCAAAAGTAACGGTTGTAGGCGCAGGAAACGTAGGAGCTACGTGCGCAAATGTACTTGCTTTCAATGAAGTGGCAGACGAAGTTGTAATGCTTGACATCAAAGAAGGCATCTCAGAAGGTAAAGCAATGGATATGATGCAGACTGCACAGCTTCTTGGTTTCGACTCAAGACTGTCTGGTTGCACAAACGACTACGAAAAGACTGCAAATTCTGACGTTGTTGTTATCACTTCTGGTATTCCTCGTAAGCCAGGCATGACTCGCGAAGAACTTCTTGGCGTTAACGCTGGTATCGTTAAGGGTGTTGCTCAGAATATCTTGAAGTATTCTCCAAACGCGATCTTGGTTTGTATCTCAAATCCAATGGATACAATGACTTACCTTGCGCTTAAGTCTCTTGGCTTGCCTAAGAACCGCGTTATCGGTATGGGTGGTGCTTTGGACAGCTCTCGTTTCAAATATTTCTTGTCTCAGGCTTTGAACTGCAACGCAAACGAAGTTGAAGGTATGGTTATCGGTGGTCACGGTGATACTACTATGATTCCGTTGGCTCGTTTCGCTACTTACAAAGGCATCCCTGTTTCTCAGCTTTTGAGCGCTGAAGAACTTGACAATGTTGTTAAGTCAACTATGGTTGGCGGAGCTACTTTGACTGGCTTGCTTGGCACTTCTGCATGGTATGCGCCAGGTGCTGCAGGAGCTTACGTTGTTGAGGCTATCCTTCACGACCAGAAGAAGATGATTCCTTGTTCTGTCCTTTTGGAAGGCGAATATGGTGAGTCTGACCTTTGCATCGGTGTTCCGGTTATCTTGGGCAAGAACGGTATCGAAAAGATCGTTGAGCTTGACTTGAACGCAGACGAAAAAGAAAAGTTCGCGGCTAGCGCTAAGTCTGTAAAGGGCAATGTCGCTACTTTGAAAGAATTGAACCTTATCTAATTTAGGAAGATTGGTTTGATTCTAAATTGAAATCTGGCAATTGTATTGGTTGCCGTTGATTTTAAATTTTTTTCATTGTTTTTGATGAGGGGTGAATGCTTGATGTGTTCACCTCTTTTTTTTGAGAACACTTGATTAAGTTTAGATGCTGAACTATAGGGAAAAAATAAAAAGCAAAAAAGAATGAAAAAAAGTGATGTTTAAATTTGCAGGATTAAAAAAATAGTGATACCTTTGCAGTCGCAAACAAGGATGGTCGGGTAGCTCAGCTGGATAGAGCAACAGCCTTCTAAGCTGTGGGTCAAGGGTTCGAATCCCTTCTCGATCACTCAAGACAAGGGGACTTCGGTCCCCTTTTGCATTTTTAGCAAGAGACATCTTTTTTTTGTTTTGTGCAAAATGTGTTCTAAGTATTGAAAAGCCGCTTTTTTTTGTATTTTTGTGACGTTAACTAAAAGTGAAAAAACATGTGCATGCCAGGTACAGCGCTGTCGCGCTACGTTAATCTTTATACAGACTTCGCCTTCAAGAAGATATTCGGGACGGAGGCGAACAAGGACTTGCTTATCAGTTTTCTGAATCAGCTTCTGGGGCTTGTTGGCGAGAAGGAGATAAAGGATGTGACATACCTCAATCC
>JAGBRL010000107.1 GCA_017632345.1 Paludibacteraceae bacterium | reverse complement strand
TCTACCAACTGAGCTATGGCACCATCTTTTTCCGTTTTGCGTTGCAAAGGTAGACATTATTTTTGAATTACAAAATATTTTCGATGAAAAATTGCAATTTTTTTTATGGCTTCGTTTTTACAGTACGTTTTCATTGTGTTTTTGCTTCAAATCTAATTCCGTGTGTTTCTCAAAACATAGTTGCAGAGTTACTTTAAGGCAATATTTGCGGCAAAAGCGCGTCATAATTGATTTTGCTCAAACTAAGCGTGCAATAGACGTTTCAGGGCTGTGCGGCGTGCTGTATCTTTGCACTGAAGGCGTTTCCTGCAAACGGGTTCGAGATGGGTTTTAAGATATGAGCAGGACGGGCAAGACGGCTTCAAGAGTGTCAGAAGCAAAATTTAGAATATGGAATTGGCAATACGTGCTTTTTAAAGTTGCCCGAATATTGTCTCGTAAAATTGAGACCTCAGAAACATTTGCAACGTAAAAGGAAGTTTTGACCAAAATAGTTAAACAAATGCGGGAAAAGGTCAGACGGTAATTTTTTTATTGGACGAAAAAAATAGTAACTTTGCACGTTGTTTAGAAAAGATAAAGATTGATGATTAACGAAAAAAAATATAGCATAGGACTTGACGCTGGTTCGACGACGTTGAAGATTGTGGCGACAGACTCGTCGGGCGATGTCGTTTTCTTTGATTACAGCAGACATCACGCAAATGTGTCCAAGGCTCTGACCGAGGCGCTGCGTAAACTGAAAGCGGCGTTAGGCGATGTGCAGGTGCATATTCAGGTGACCGGCTCGGCTGGCATGGGTGTTTCGGAGCGGTTTGGAGTGCCGTTTATTCAGGAGGTGGTGGCTGCTTCTCATGTGGTGAAGGTTAAGTATCCCGAAACAAAGACGCTTATAGATATCGGCGGGGAAGACAGCAAGATGATCTTCTTCGGAAAGGATATGCAGGCTGATATACGTATGAACGGAAACTGTGCCGGCGGCACGGGTGCGTTTATAGACCAGATGGCGGCTATTCTTGGCGTCTCTGTAAGCGAACTGAGCGACATGGCTCTTGGTGCAAGCTCCGTTTATCCTATTGCGTCCAGATGTGGTGTCTTTTCTAAAACCGACATTCAGAATCTTGTGAGCCTTAATGTTGACCGTAAGGATATAGCAGCCTCTATTTTTCATGCGGTGGCAAATCAGGTGATTTCTGCATTGTCGCGTGGGTGCGAGGTGCTGCCTAAGATTTTCCTTTGCGGCGGACCGTTCGCTTTTATTCCGGCTCTGAAGTGTGTGTTTAAAGAAAAGCTCGGACTTGATGATGACCAGATTATCTTGTCTGAATATGCTCAGGTTGTGCCGGCTTGGGGCGCGAGCCTTTTCGGACAGGAGGGCTACGCGGAGAGAAGCGTGTCTCAGTTTATCGAACTTTTTGAGTCGCAAAGTGGCGCGTCGCAACGTAAGAAGAGCGGGCTGAAGCCTCTTTTTGACTCTCCGGAAGCTAAACTGGCTTGGGATGCAGACAAGACGAAGAATTTTATAGAGAAGATAGATTTTGAAAGCCTCGAAAAGAACACGAGGTGCTTTATCGGTATAGATTCTGGCTCTACCACGACAAAGATTGTTGCGGCGGACTGCAAGGAGCGTATCTTTTTCACGTTCTATAAGAAGAACGGCGGACGCCCGTTGGAGACCGTAAAGGAGGGGCTTGAAAAACTGTATGCGGAGGCTGCTGCTTGCGGCGTTGTTCTGACTGTGGCTGGCGGCTGTTCTACCGGGTATGGCGAGGACTTGATAAAAACGGCTTTCGGGCTGGATTACGGAATGGTGGAGACCATCGCGCATTATACGGCGGCTCATAAGCTGAACCCTTCTGTTTCGTTTATCCTCGACATCGGAGGGCAGGACATGAAGGCTATCTTTGTGGAGAATGGGGCGATAAACCGTCTTGAAATTAACGAGGCTTGC
Source organism: Paludibacteraceae bacterium (assembly GCA_017632345.1). GTDB lineage: Bacteria > Bacteroidota > Bacteroidia > Bacteroidales > Paludibacteraceae > RGIG9379. The sequence continues at coordinate 6,254 of JAGBRL010000107.1, read as the reverse complement.
TCGTCGGGCTGCGGCTCTTTTATTGATAACTTCGCAACTTCGCTTAACTGCGAAATATCCGATTTTGTGGCGAAGGCGTGCAGAAGCTGTAATCCGAGCGACTTGGGCACGCGCTGTACTGTGTTCATGAACTCGAAGGTGAAGCAGGCTTTGAGGGAGGGTGCTCCGGTTGACGATATTTCTGCCGGACTTGCTTATTCGGTTATAAAAAATTGTCTGTACAAGGTTCTGAAACTGAAGGATGTGAAGGAACTTGGCGATAATATTGTGCTGCAGGGCGGAACGATGCGTAACTCGGCTGTGGTGCGCGCGTTTGAGATTCTTACGGGCAGAGACGTGATTGTCTCTAACTATCCGGAACTGATGGGGGCGTATGGCGCGGCGCTGTATGCTAAACGGATGGTGGAGAAAAGCGGCGACTCTTCCGGCAGACCGCTGGCTGAGATTATGGATCTTAAAGAGTATGCCTCAGAGCCGTTCAGATGTGTGGGATGCGAAAATAATTGTCAGATACTGAAGAACACATTCTTCAACGGAAAGGTCTATTACTCAGGCAATAAGTGCGAAAAGGTTTACACAAACAAGGGTGAGAAGGTGCGTCAGGCGTTTAACATGAGCCTCTTCAGAAACGAACTGGCGTTCAAGAAGAACTTGAAGCAGCACAATGATAAGCCCGTGCTGACGGTCGGAATCCCAAGAGCTCTGAATATGTACGAGAATTTCCAGTTCTGGTACACGTTGCTGACTCTTTGCAACATAGAGGTGAAGTCCTCTTCCCGCTCTACGTTCAGAATCTATGAAAAGGGACTGAACACGGTTATGGCGGACAATATATGTTTCCCTGCGAAACTTACTCACGGACATATATTTGACTTGATAGACAAGAAGGTGGACAGAATCTTGTTCCCTTATGTTGTTTATGAAAGTTATGAGAAAAATACAAACAACAGCTTCAATTGTCCGGTCGTGTCGGGCTATTCTGATGTGCTGAAAAGCGCCATTAATCCGCAGAAGAGGTTTGATGTGCCGATAGATTCTCCTGTGATAAACTTCAGGGAGGAGAAGCTGCTGAAGAACGCTTGCCGGAAGTATCTGAAAGATATTCTGAAAGACAACTTTTCTAAGAAGATGTTCGAGGAGGCGTTTGCCGGAGCGGTGAAGGCTCAGGCGGATTTTACAAAAAAACTGAAGGAGAGGGCAGAGCATACGCTGGACAGCGCGCGCAAGGAGAACCGTATGTTAATCCTCCTCGCAGGAAGGCCTTATCATAACGACCCGCTCATTCAGCACAAGATTTCGGAAATTATAACCTCGTTCGGTGTTGATGTGGTGACAGAAGACCTGATGCGTTTCAATGACGAGGCTCTGAAGGACACGCACATAATTCCGCAATGGTCGTACATGAACCGTATCATGAAGGCTGCGCAATGGGTGGCGGATACTGCTGACAATGTGCATTTTGTGCAGATTACTTCGTTTGGTTGCGGCCCGGATGCTTTTATTATTGACGAGATAAACGATATACTGAAACGCAAGAGCAAAAATCTTACTTTGCTTAAGGTTGATGATGTGAACAACGCCGGTTCTCTGAAACTGAGAATCCGCTCTCTTGTGGAGTCGCTTAAGTTCAGGAATATTATAAATCAGGAGTGCGTTCCTTTTGAAACAACTCCTGAATATACGGTAAGGGATAAGTGTAAAAAGATTCTTGTGACACATTTCTCTGATTACCATTCTCCGTTTATTCCGCCTACGTTCAGGCTCATGGGGTACGAGCTTGAGAGTATGCCGCCGAGCGACAGGCGTTCTGCTGAACTTGGGCTGAAGTATGCGAACAATGAGATCTGTTATCCTGCCACGCTGGTGGTGGGAGACTGCCTGCGAGCTATTGAGTCCGGAAAGTATAATTTGGACGAGATTGCGTTTGCCATCACGCAGACGGGCGGTCAGTGCCGTGCTACGAACTATATCGCCTTGATAAAGAAGGCTTTGATTGCGGCTGGTTATGGAAATATTCCGGTGGTCTCAATATCTATAATGAACACTATTAACGAGCAGTCTGGATTTGTGCCTGATATTAAAAAAGGCGCGAAGGCGGTGGTTTATGCAGTGCTTTACGGTGACGCGATTAGTAAAATGTATTACGCAACTGCTGTGCGGGAGAGAGAGAAAGGTTTGGCAAAAAGGCTTAAGGAGGAGTATCTGCAGCGATGTGTGCCGCTTGTTGAGGCTAAGGACTTCAAAGGTGTTGTCGCTCTGCTGAAGGAGGCTGCTCTGGCTTTTGACAAGGCTGCTCTGACTAAGGAGGTCAAACGTGTGGGCGTTGTGGGCGAAATTTTTATAAAGTACAACTCGTTCGGTCATCAGAATGTGGTTAATTGGCTTGTGGATAATGGGGTTGAGCCTGTGATTCCGTCGCTGACGGAGTTCTTCACGCAGTATTTTGCAAATGCAAAGTATAATGTGAAGGCAGACCTTGAGTTCTCTTCTTTTGCTGGTAAATTTGGCAGCTGGCTTGGTGAAAAGTGGCTTGGCGGAATTGAGAAGAAGATGAATGCGGCGGCTAAGAACTTCAGATATTTTGAGCCGGACAGAAATATTCACAGCGAGGCTGAGTCTGCGAAGCGTATTTTGAGCCTTGCGGCGCAGTTTGGGGAAGGCTGGCTTATTCCTGCGGAGTTCGCCTCGTTTGCAGAGAGGGGCATAAATGCGGCGATTAGTCTGCAGCCTTTCGGTTGTATTGCAAATCATATTGTGGCTAAGGGAATAGAGAAAAAGGTTAAAGAGCTGTATCCGGATATGAATCTGCTCTTCCTCGACTTTGACGGCGGTGTTAGCGAGGTGAACGTGTTGAACCGTCTGCATTTTCTTGTTAATATGTAACTTGTTGTGAATCAGAGTCTGATGGTGATTTTAGTAAAGGCCTTGCTCTAAGACTGTTTTGAAAATCATCTTGTCTTGATTTATGGAATTTGGATAAAAAAGCAGAGACGTTGCGCAAAAATGTGACGGGTCTGCTTTTTTTTATTGTTTTTTTTGGGTCTATTGGTCTTTTTTTTAAAATAAATTTATATATTACGAACGATTTGACATGAAAAAAATATTGCGTATGATTATTAGATTGTTAACATATTTCACTTTGACCTTTTTTGCGGTAAATACATTTTCTCAAAGTCTTTCTATGGAGGATTTGGAGGATTGGTCGGATGTGAAGATAGAAAAAGTGCAAAAAGCGCTTAGAAAGAAGAAGTTTGAAATGTCTGACGTTGATTCGTCGGATGTTTGGGTGTTTAATAAAGAAAATGAAAAAATAGTTGTAAGGCGTTCAGAGTCAAATACTTTGGATTTCTATTATACGTTGTCGGAGCTGTGTGCTTATTCTAAATTAATAGAGGAGGTTAAAAGTTCCGAGGACGTTAAGAGTTTGGAGACAAACAATCCGGGTGTATTTTGTTTTAGAAAGTCGGATTGTCTGTTTTATTATTCTTTGCCAAATAAAGATGCTGCTATTGAGTTTGTGCTAAAGCGCAAGGGGGAAGATTTCTGGAGTTTGCCGCTGGAACGGATTGTGCCGGTTGCGCCCAAGGTTTATGAGTACAATATTGGCGAATTTATAGAGGAAGAGGGTGGTGTGCTGTTCGGTTTTTCGGCGGACAAGTCTGTGGGGTATATCCTTGCGATGGAGGACGCTCGGCCGGGTAAAAACTCGGAGTGGGGAGCTAACGGCATTGATGTTTACGGCGTTTTCCCTTTTACAACAAACGAGTGGCACAAGGCGAATGGTGATTTGAGCGGAGACAAAAACACGAGCGCTATAATTTCTTATTTCAGAAGCGAGCGTGATTCGAAAAAGTATGCGGCTACGCTTGCGGCGGAGTATGAAGGTGCTGGCAAAACAGACTGGTATCTGCCTTCTGTTGGGCAACTTAATATGATTTCTCGCAACAAGGATGTCATAAACGCCGCTTTGCGTGCTAACGGGGGAACTGCGCTTGCAAAAATGTGGTATTGGTCCAGCACGGAGTATGACAAATACTTTGCATGGGCTATAAACATGGGTTCTTCTGTGATTGGACAGAGCTCAAAAAAGGGGCATGACAAAACTCGTGCGGTGAGGTCTATTCTGATTCCGCAGAGGTAATCCGCTCTTTCTCTTTGCGCTTCTGAATCTTTTTAAGAAGTTTCTGGTCTGATATTATGCCGCCGCCTAAGAGCCTGGCTCCGTCGTAAAATACGGCAGACTGGCCCGGGGTGACAGCCGACACCTTTTCTTTGAAATGTATCACAAGGAATTGGTCGTCTATGAACTCGACAGAAGCAGCTTCTGCCTTTGAACGGTATCGGATGCGGGCCTGCACCTCCTTCTGCTCAAAGTCAGATTTGTCAACTACGTTGTAATTTTCGACAAGAACGTCTTGAGTTTCAAGGTGTTGCCTGTCTCCAATCATAACGGTGTTTTTTAACGGATTGATTTTTAAGACATAAGCGGGTGTGCCGAGCGCTATTTCAAGTCCCTTGCGCTGCCCTATGGTATAAAACGGGTAGCCTTTGTGCTGCCCTATTTTTTTCCCTTCTATATTCACAAAATGACCTTGCCCTATCTCCTCTAAACGCTCAGGACAGTGCAGTTTCAGGAAGTCACGGTAATCTTTTTCCACAAAGCAGACCTCCATAGACTCCTTGCTTTTTGCAAGTGATTCAAACCCGTTGGATTCTGCAATTTGGCGTGTCTCGCTTTTGCTCAACTTACCTAACGGAAGCAGAGTCTTTTTAAGAGTTTCCTGAGAAACGTTCCACAAGAAATAAGACTGGTCTTTGTTCGTGTCGTTGCCGCAGACAAAATAAAACTTTCCGTCTGTCTGCTCAATGTCAGCATAGTGTCCGGTCGCAATGAAGTCGCAGTTCAGCTCATCGGCGAGTTTCTGCAAATAGTGCCATTTTATGTGACGGTTGCATACCACACAAGGGTTTGGAGTTCTGCCGGCAAGATATTCGTCGCAGAAGTTCTTCACAACAGTTTCTCTGAACTCGTCCCTAACGTCCAAGACGATGTGCTGAAACTCAAGTTTCTTTGCCAGATTTTTGGCTTCTACGATAAAGTCAGGCTCGTCTGCTCCATATTTTTCAAAAGAGTTGGTGGTGTCCCACATACGCATAGTGACCCCAACGAGCTCAAACCCGTCGTTTTTCAGAAGCATGCAGACTGAAGAACTGTCAACGCCTCCGCTCATGGCAACCAGCACCTTTTTCATTCAGAATCAGAGTGTTGCGGTGAATTATTTAGACTGAACTTCGACACCTAAAACTTCGTTAGGTTCGAGTATTGTGCCTTTGCTTCTTTCTCTCTCTTCGAATCTTTTGTTCCGCTCTTTGTTTATCTCTTTCTTGTTTGTAAGCACGCCGTCTTTATATTTAAGCACTTCAGACACGTTGCCTTTTTCGTCCAAAGAGGTCCAGTCGCCATCTTTCTTGCCCTTTTTGTATGTGCCGAAAATCACGGGAGAGCTGTTTCCTTCGTAAACCTTGTAAGCTCCGTCCTTTATTCCGTTCTTGTAATTAGTCTCTGAATAAAGTTTCCCGTTAGGCAAAAAGTAGCGGTGCACGCCGTCGATTTTCCCTTCGTTGTAAGGAATCTCCTCGATAACGTTTCCGTCGCTGTAAGTCTTGGTCATGCCGTGCTTTTTATCATCTTTGTAAACCTCTTCGGTCAGCAGTTTTCCGTCTTTGTACAGTTTCCACATTCCGTGCTTTGCCTTTCCTCTGAAATTTCCTTCCGCGATCACGGTCTTGCCGTCTTGGCTGTAAAGCTTCACAGAGGACATGTCGCCGGCCTCATACACCTGCTCGCTCTTGAGCATTCCGTTTTCGTAGTATCTTTTGAATGTCCCGACTGGCTCGTCATCTATGAAAGAGCCTTCGTACATTGTGTTTCCGTTTGGATATTTCTTCACCCATTCGCCTTGTTTCTTCCCTTTTTTGTCAGTTTTGTTCTGGGCTGTGGCAGAAAAAGCGGTAAGTCCGCAAAGAAGCGCCACTATGCATAATTTCAAAAAGTTTGTCATAATTCAAATAATTAAGTTTGTGAAATGCGAAATTAAAAAATCGCGGAGATTTTAGATACAAAAATAAAAGAAAAAAGTGGATCACCGTAAATTTCCGGTGGGAAAGATTTGAAAATATACTATCTTTGTGGTATGGAACAGCGTAAAAAGAAGATAGAAGATCCGTTAAAATTGTTGTTACCAAGTGTAATA
>JAGBRL010000106.1 GCA_017632345.1 Paludibacteraceae bacterium | reverse complement strand
GGAATGTCCTCGCGCATTCGGCTCCACTCGTCGCCACGGTTTATCACCTTGCTCATCAGCGCGTAAAGGTAGTAATTTGCGCGTGTTTTGAAAAACAATTGTGAATAATTTTGCATCTCGACAAGGATTTTGTCGTTGTTCTCGGTGGTGCAGAGCAGGTCGAATATGACGCCCCGTCCGCCGTTGCGGTCCGACGGAACTTCGACGTTCTCGAACGTAAGGCTCTTGATCTCGCCGTACTCCTCGCTCAGAAGGCTGTTCAGGAACGAACGCATCTGAGGCTCCTGGCCCATAAGCTTCTTGAAGGCCCAGTCAGTCTTTAAATTAACGTACTTTGTCATGGTTAATAAGAAAACGTAAACAATAAATTACACAGTGCAAAAATACAACAAACGCAATTGTTGCACAAGAGCGAGGGCGAAAAAAATTGCGGCAGGAACAAAAAAAAGAGAGACGTAGCACGCCACGTCTCTCTTCATATATACCATCTTTTAATTGCATTACAATTCAGTCATACGAATTGCAGTTACCGCACACTCCACGCCTTTGTTGCCATGCACGCCTCCGGCACGGTCAAGAGCCTGCTGCATATCGTCTGTTGTCAGCAACCCGAATATGACCGGAACATCAGCCTGAGTGTTCAGGTTTGCAATACCGTACGTTGTGCCTTGACACACATAGTCGAAATGCGGTGTGCCGCCTCTCACTACACAACCTAACGCTATAATCGCATCCACATCACACTCGTCCATAATATGAGCTGAAGCGTAAACCAGTTCAAAACTGCCCGGCACATGCTTCACCGTTATGTCTTCCCCCTTAGCTCCATGCTTTGTCAAAGTCTCGTACGCACCTTTTAGCAGAGCGAAGGTAACCTCCGAGTTCCAATCTGACACCACAATAGCAAATTTCTTGCCGCTTGCGTCGCCAACCAAGTCCGGGTTATAGTTAGACAAGTCAACTGTTGCCATCTCTACGATTATTTATTTTTAGCCACCTCGATAAGCTTTTCCACTTCTCTACCGGCACTAGTGTTACCGTATTTGTACTTAAGGTCTTCGAGCAGCTTAACCGCTTCGTCCTTTTTGCCGCTTGCCAAATATACAATTGCCAATTTCTTCATGTATATAGGAGAAACCAATTCATTGTCAGAAGCGATAGCCTTTTTGTAGAAAGCGATAGCATCGCTGTCCTTGCCAAGCTCGCTGTAGCAGTCCCCTACCGCACCCTGAAGTGCAGGAGAGATCAGGTCATCTTCGTCAACACCCTTCAAATACTTGATTGCATCTTCATATTTGCCAAGTTGCTTGTAACAAACTCCAGCATAAGCCTTTGCAGCAACCGCCGCATCTGTAGAGCCGTGATCTTCGATGATAGCTAAAAATCCGTTTTCTTCGTCGTTCAAAGCCTGTTCATAAGAGCCATTCACGAAATATTGCTCTGCCACGTAGATTCTATTCGCAGCCTCTTCGTTAGCAGGACCTTTGACACACTTAATATAATAAATAACACCAAAAACGACAAGGCATATTCCAGCCACTACGATCAGAAGCTTGCTGGTATTCTTCTCAAAAAAATTTTCTGCCTTATTCAACGCTTCATCTACTTTTTCAAACTCTTCAATCTGAGTTCCTTTATTTTTTTCCATCTTTTATAATGTATTTTTATATTTTTCTATCTAACGTGCAAAAATATATCTTTTTGACGGATATAAAAATTTTTGCCTTATAAAATTTGTCTTTTCGCCCTTCAAAATCAAAAAAAATGCCGACAAGGTTCTGAAAATGTCACTATTTGCGTTTATGCTCAGATTCATAACCTTCTCTTTTACTGTCTCAACAGAGTGAAGTGTCCGTAATACTCTTTGTCTATTTCATCAATCGATATTACATACCAGTAGTCTGTCGAAGGCATCGGATGGCCGTTGTACGTTCCGTCCCATCCGTTTGCATTGTCGTAGTTTTTGTACGTCAGGAGCAGTTTGCCGTTTCGGTCGTAAATTTCAACTGTGGCGTTAGGGTAAAGCTCGATACCTTCTATCTGCCACAAATCGTTCTGTCCGTCTCCATCTGGCGACAGCGCCGGCATAGGCCTGATGTTCACGCCGTCGGACTCTGGCGTCTCCTCTTTTTCCGGGCGATACAGTTTCTTCAAGTTTAGAGTGACTACACTGTCGCAGCCAAGTTTGGTTTCCAGCACCACCTTATACACGCCAGGGTTGCTCAGCATCATGCCGTTCCACTCCAGCCTGTCCTCTTCCAGAAGCATAGACTCACTAACGCTATACGCCCGGTTCACAGTCACGTTCAGTTCCTCTGTCTTGCTACGTCCGTCTTCAGTCTCGGCTGTGAGTTTGTACACACCAGAAGCAGAAGTCTTGACATTTTCCAGCATAACGTTCTTCCCGTTTCGTCTGAATCCGTCAGGCCCAATCCACTCAAAAGTGGCGTCTATTGGAGCGAGCGTTGTATTCAGATATATCTTTCCGCCTTCGCAAACTCTCTCGGTGCCTGATATGTTAAGCTTGAAGTCTTTCTGCGGCTCATCTTCTACTATCACGTTGAGATTCACGACACTGTCACATCCCACAGCAGACACAAAATGATGCTGATAGTCGCCCGCATCCGTAACCTGCTTGTCTGCAAAGCTGAACGAATCGCCACGCTTCATCACTACAGTGTCCTTTGTCTCGTAATTTTTATTTACAGACACGAATGTCTCCACCTGACCGTAGGCTTCTCCGTTGTGCGACACGACAAGGAAATAAAGTCCCTCGTTCTCTGCCGTCACATTGTTCAGTTCCGGATTGCGCGCATCGGAGACAAATCCGTTCGGGCCTGTCCAGCTGTAATCTGCATTTGCAGGTGCGCCCGACGAATAAAGCTGCAGTTTGTCGCCCTCGCACAGCGGCCCGTTGCTACGCACTGTCACATTGAAAAAGTCTTTCACAGAAACAATGACGGTAACCACGCTGTCACAACCGTTCTGTGCTGTGAAGGTTTCGTTGTACTCGCCCGACTCGGTTATGTTTTGCGACCCGAACACGAACTGCTCGCCCTCTTTCATGCTAACGGAATCCACCGTCGAGTATGTCGGAAGAATATCTACATAAGACGGCTCGGCCTCAAACGTGTCCTCTTCTGTCATTACTATCAGGCTGTAGAATCCGTCCTCCTTTAGTGTCACGTCGTCTATCTGCGGTTCGCGGTCGTACGAGACGAAATAGTTTGGTCCGCTCCATTTGTAAGTAAACCCGTCCAAAGCGCCGTCCACTTCAAACTTCAGTGTGCCGCCTTGACACAACGGAGCGTTATTGGACACGGTTATCGTCAACGGCTCTCTCCTCTTAACCACCAAATGCAGGTTCACGACACTGTCGCAGCCGTTCTGACTCTTGAAGGTGTGCAGATAGTCGCCCGCCTCGCTGTACGACTTGCCGCCGAACGTGTAAGTCTCGCCATGCTTGATGGTTACGGTGTCTTTTATCTTGTACGACGGATTGACTGTCACACTCGCCTCCTCGGATTGAAGCTTAGTGCCGTCGGAAAGCGTGACTGAAAGGATGTACTTGCCGCCGTCAGTCTTTTGCGCGGACTTGACGGTGTAAGGCAGTTTGGTTACCGTTGAGCCTGACGGTGTTGTCAGAATAACGGCAGCGTCACTTGGCACGCCCTGCGCGATTATCTCTATCGGTTCGCCCTCGCAGACCGGCGACTCGGCTGTCAGGGTGACGGTCGGAAGCTCGGCCTTAACCACCAAGTGCAAATCCACGACACTGTCGCAGCCGTTCTGACTCTTGAAGGTGTGCTGATAGTCGCCCGCCTCGCTGTATGTCTTGCCGCCGAACGTGTAGGCCTCGCCCTGCTTGACGGTAACGGTGTCTTTTATCTTGTACGACGGATTGACTGTCACACTCGCCTCCTCGGATTGAAGCTTGGT
>JAGBRL010000105.1 GCA_017632345.1 Paludibacteraceae bacterium | reverse complement strand
TTCGCTGTTGTCTCACAAGGACTCGAACCCTGACAAGCAGTGCCAGAAACTGATGTGCTACCATTACACCATGAGACAATCAAATATGTCACTCAAGAAAGAAGAAAAAGTTGTCTCACAAGGACTCGAACCCTGACAAGCAGTGCCAGAAACTGATGTGCTACCATTACACCATGAGACAATTTATCAAACCTTATTTCAAGCCTGTCCTCTTTTCTTAAGACGTTGCAAAGGTAGTGCTTTTTTTATTAAGACAAAATTTTTCAAGGCTTTTTTTTGAGAAAAGTTATGTTTTTTTGATTTTTTACTGCGTAAATAGGTGCATTTACCGCTTTTTATGCTAATTTTGCTCTCGTCATATTTAAATTTATGAAGATGGTTTTAGACAAAATGAGGTTTATATACGTTTTTTTACTTTTGATTTTTTCGTCTTGCAGTATAAATATGGACAGAGTGACGGTTGATAGCCCTGAAATTGGCTATGAAGGCCGCTATTTTATGACGGACAGTGGTTCTGTCAGGTATGACTATCCTGGATTCCGTATAAAGGCGAGCTTTACAGGGACAAAAATCTGTGCGAAATTTAAGCCTGGCAGCGGATACTATATAGTGGAAGTCGATGATTTGCCGGAGTTTAAACTTAGCACTGAAACAGGCGATTCTCTGTTCGTCATTGCGGACGGTCTGGCAAACGGAACTCATGATGTTTCAATAACGTTGGTTTCAGAGGGCATTTTTAGTCAGCCTGAGTTCTTCGGTTTTGAAATTGACGGAAATTTGCTTTCCAAGAAGCCTGCTAACAAAAGGAAAAAGGTCGAATTCATCGGCAATTCTATCACTTGCGGGTATGGAGTGGAGGCGGCAGCTGCCGACGAGCCTTTCAGTGACTCCACGTCCAATTTTTTGAAATCATACGCAGGTTTGCTTGCCCGTGCTCTTGATGCGGAAATCTCGGTTGTCGCTCGTTCTGGCATAGGGATACATCGCAATTATAATGAGCCTGTTAATAATCACGGGGAGACTATGCCCATGGTTTATAACCGTGCGGCTATTTCTGAAAGGGATAGTTTGTGGGATTTCTCTTTTGTTCCGGATCTGGTCTGCATCAATCTTGGAACTAATGATTTGAGTACTGCTGGTTACGATCTGAATGTGTTGAGAGAGGAGTATTCTGCATTCTTTTCTGCTGTAAGGGGCAAATATCCGAATGCTGTTATAGTATTGCTTTCCGGATGTATGCTTGGCGAGAAGGAGGCGTTTATTTTATCTGAATTGCAGAGAGAGATTGTAGAGAACGCTAAAAAGTCTGGAGATGACAAGGTTTATCAGTTCTCGTTTGCTCCGCAAGACGGCTCGCTCGGCTATGGGGCAGACTGGCATCCGTCAGAACGTCAGCAGAAAAAGATGGCTGACGAACTTTTGCCGTTCATTTTGGGTTTGAATATTTGGACTAACAAATAAAATTTTTTTCGATATGAGCAGATTTTTCTTGAGGACTATGGCGTTGGTGCCTTTGTGCTGCACTTTTGCGTTAGGTATAGCCAAAAGTCCTAAAAATGTGATATTTATGATTGGAGACGGAATGGGTTTGGGTACGATATACGCGGCGATGACCGTCAATGGCGGTTCTCTAAACATAGAGAAATGCACGCATACTGGTTTTTCCAAAACTTATTCTGCAAATGATTATACAACAGATTCTGCAGCGGGCGGCACGGCTCTGGCTTGCGGGGTAAAGACTAAAAATGGAATGGTTGGAATGTCGCCGGACTCTTTGCCGGTAAATTCAGTTCTAGCAGAGTCGGCTGCGAAAGGAAAGGCTACCGGGCTTGTAGTTACATGCTCTGTGACGCACGCCACGCCGGCGTCTTTTGTGGCTCATCAGGATAACCGTTCGAAAGACGAAGAGATTGCAGCAGATTTCTTGAAATGTCCGCCTGATGTGTTTATTGGCGGCGGTTTGAAATATTTTACAAAACGTGATGATGACCAGAATCTGCTGAACGCTCTCGAAAAGAAAGGGTATGTTGTTGCCAAGTCTATGGAGGATGTGCGCAAAGTTAATTCGGGCAAACTAGCAGGATTGCTTTGTAACAACCATCCGGAAAAGGTAAAGCATGGTCGCGAATATGATTTGACAGAGGCTGTTATGAAGTCTGTGGACATATTGAAGAACGATGAGGACGGTTTTTTCCTGATGGTCGAAGGGTCTCAGATAGACTGGGGCGGACATGCAAACAGCGAGTCTTATACGATTTCGGAAATGCTGGACTTTGACAAAGCGATTGGCGCTGTTCTTGATTTTGCTCAGAAGGACGGAAATACGCTTGTGGTTATTACGGCAGACCATGAGACTGGCGGGGTTACTGTCATCGACGGCGATTACTCGAAAGAGGATGTAAACGTGCGGTTTAACACTATGAAGCATACTGGCGTTATGGTGCCTGTTTTTGCGTTTGGACCGGGAGCGGAGAACTTTTCTGGCATCATGCAGAATATCGACATACCAAAAAAGATAAGGGTTCTGAGCGGTATAAAGTAAATTGAATTACGGAGTGTATGAAGGGTGAAAAAAGTGTGGCTGGACATTTGACAATGTTTATTGTAAATGTGATATTCGGTTTGAACACGCCAGTTTCTAAAACGCTTATTCCTGAGTTTCTTACATCTTACAGCCTGAATTATCTGAGGGTTGTGGTGGCGATGGTTCTGTTCTGGGGCGCTTCTTTTTTTGTGAAAGAGGAGAAGGTCGAGAGACGGGAACTTGTCGTGCTTCTTTTTGCGGCAGTGCTGGGGATTATACTAAATCAGTTTCTTTTCGTGAAAGGTTTGTCATTGACAACCCCGATAAATGCTGCGATGATAGTATCGCTGACACCAATAATCACAATGCTGATGGCTGCGATTTACATAAGAGAGCCTATAACAGGCAAGAAGGTTGGAGGAGTGCTTTTAGGTGCGGCTGGTGCGTTGGTGTTGATTGTTTCCGGGAGCGACACTGAAGCCTCAAGAGGTGCGAATAGTATGTTGGGTAACATGTTTTGTCTTGCTTCGTCTGTGGCTTACGCATTGTATTTGACTGTGTTTAAGGGTATTATCAACAAACATCATCCTGTGACTATAATGAAGTGGATGTTTCTCTATTCAGCGATATTAACAGCGCCTATTTGTTGGTCTGACGTTTGTGAAATAGAGTGGAACATGCTTTCAGTATCAGGCGGCTTAAGAATTTTGTATGTGACGGTCTTGGCTACATTTGTCACCTATCTGCTTATTCCGGTAGGACAAAAGAGGCTTCGTCCAACAACGTTGAGCATGTACAATTACGTTCAGCCAATAATTGCTTGCACCGTTGCTGTCGCCATAGGCATAGACGAATTTAAGCTTATAACCATAATCGCAACGGTAATGATATTTTCAGGTGTCTATATCGTGACGCAAAGCAAGGCAAGGAGCCAGATGTAGGGCAGTACATATTGCGAGCAAGTCAATCCGCTGTCAGAACTCTTGCAATTTGAGAGGCACTTTTATAATTCCGTATAAAGTAAATTCATAAGCGGAGCTAATTCTAGTAGAAAACGTAATCAAGTAGGAGTTGCCTTTACATAAGTTTCCTTATCAAATCATTTCGACCCATCTTTTTCAGGTCGTTGATGATTTTGTTTCTATACTCTTTTTTATACCAAAAGAAGAACTTGCGCTGTTCAAGCTTTTCGTTTGCGCTCCGGGGTGTCCAAACTTTCTCCAGTGTGTATGGATGTATGCCGGTATAGTAAATCTCTGTTGCGAGCGTCATGGGGGTTGGTGTGAAATCCTGCACCTGCTCGAGCCTGAAATCCAGTTGTTTTGTGCGGCATGCCAATTCGGCCATGTCCTCTTGTCGGCAACCCGGATGGCTTGATATGAAATATGGTATTATCTGCTGATTTAGCCCGTGCTTTTTATTTGTGGCGTCAAAAATACGTTTGAATTGCTCAAACATAGAGAACGACGGTTTGCGCATCAGTTTTAGAACGTTGTCTGAAGTGTGTTCTGGCGCAACTTTCAGTCTGCCTGAGACATGGTTTGCTATAAGTTCTTCTGCGTACTGCTGATGACTTTTGTCTATGCGAGGGTCGTTCTCTTTATGCAAAATCAGGTCGTATCTCACTCCGCTGCCTATGAACGATTTTTTCACATGACTCAGCGAATCTACCGCACGGTAAAGCTTTAGCAGCGCGGAATGGTCCGTGTTCATGTTTTTGCAAATGGCAGGGTGGATGCAAGAGTATCTTTTGCACTTTGAGCACAAATTTTGGTCTCGTCCGGACATCTTGTACATGTTTGCAGACGGACCGCCAAGGTCGCTTATGTAGCCTTTAAATTCCGGATGGTCTTTCAGGGCTTTGGCTTCGTTTAAGACAGACTCTTCGGAACGTGAGACAATGTGCTTGCCCTGATGGGCGGAAATAGCGCAGAAAGAGCATCCTCCAAAACATCCTCTGTGAATGTTTATTGAGAATTTTATCATATCGTAAGCTGGAATGGTCTTCCCTTTGTATTTGGGGTGAGGCAGCTTTGTGTACGGGTATTCGAACGATTCGTCAAACGTTTTGCTGTCCATGACCGGATAGGGCGGATTGACCACAACCGCTTCATGCTTGTTAATTTTCTGAATAATTCTGTTTGCTTCGATTTTGTTCGATTCTTCCTCAATCACTCTGAAGTTTTTAGCCTGTTTCATTTTGTCTTTAAGGCACTCCTCGTGGCTGAAAATTTCGATGGAATGGTCGTTTTTATACTCAGAAATATTGTTTGAAGGTATTAAGAACGATGTTTGCGGCACATCCTTCAAGTTTCCGACGGACTCTCCGTTTTTTAATCTGGAGGCAATCTCTTTAAGAGGAAGCTCACCCATGCCGTATATCAGCAAGTCGGCGCCAGAATCCTTCAGGATAGTAGGTTTCAGCTCATCGTCCCAATAGTCGTAGTGAGTCAGTCTCCTTAGCGACGCTTCAATTCCTCCAATCAACACAGGAACATCGGGAAAGAGCTGTTTCAGTATTTTAGAATAGACAATCGTAGCTCTGTCAGGACGAAAGCCAGCTTGTCCGTTTGGCGAGTAAGCGTCGTCTGAGCGAAGGCGTTTATTGGCAGTGTAATGGTTTACCATGGAGTCCATGCAACCAGCAGAGATGGCAAAAAACAGATTAGGCCTACCTAACTTTTTAAAGTCGCGGAAATCGCCTCTCCAGTCGGGCTGAGGCACAATCGCAACCTTAAGTCCGCACCCCTCAAGTATTCGCCCAACAGCAGCTCCGGCAAAAGACGGATGGTCAACATATGCGTCGCCAGAGAACAGTATCACGTCAACACTGTCCCATTTGCGTATTTCAAGCTCTTTCTTTGTTGTAGGAAGGAAATCTGTCAATTGTATCTCTTTCATGCTAAAAACGTGCAAATAAACTTAATTATTCATCAAATATTCCGCGATTTTTTCAGCGCATTTTTCTCCGTCCATAGCCGAAGATGTGATTCCGCCAGCATACCCGGCCCCTTCGCCGCAAGGGTATAGGCCTTCAATCTCTATGTGCTGAAATGTTTCGGCGTTTCGCGGAATTCTTACTGGCGATGATGTTCTTGATTCAACACCCACAATAATTGCGTCGTTAGTGACAAATCCGCGCATCTTGTTGTTGAAGTCTTTAAATCCTTGTCTGAGCCTTTTTGAGATGAACTCAGGCATCCAAAAGTGCATAGGTGACGCAACAAGCCCCGGCAGATACGAAGAGGCCGGCAGGTCGTAAGAGAGCTTGCCCTTCACAAAGTCTTCAAGTCTTTGAGCCGGCGCAGTCTGGTTGCCCAACGAGTTTGCGTAAGACATGTTTTCGAATGCTTGCTGAAAGCGCAATCCGGCCAATGGCCCGTATTCCTCGTAGTCTTTCAGGTCTTCTACACGAATTTCGACAGCGATACCTGAGTTTGCAAATTCTGAGTTTCGTTTAGACGGGGACATTCCATTGACCACAGTCTCCTTTTCAAAAGTTGAAGCAGGAACGATAAATCCGCCGGGACACATACAGAAAGAGTAAACACCTCGTCCTTCCACCTGCGTTGTCAGTGTGTAGGTTGCCGGCGGCAAGTTCTCGTCTCGCCCTGTTGCGTGGTATTGAATTTTGTCAATCAAGCTTTGAGGGTGCTCAACTCTCACGCCCATAGCAAATCCTTTGGCTTCCAACGCGATGTTTTGCGAGTTTAACATTTCGTACACGTCTCTGGCTGAGTGACCAGTTGCAAGAACTACAGCTTTAGCGTGATATTCCGTTCCGTCTTCTGTTTTTACTCCTTTAATCTTTTGGTTTTCAATGAGAAGTTCCGTCATCTTTTTTTGAAAGATAACCTCGCCACCATACTGTTCGATGGTGTTTCTCATATTTTTTATGACGGTAGGGAGCTTGTCTGTGCCAATGTGAGGGTGTGCCTCGTATAATATCTGGTCTTGTGCTCCATGTTTGTGAAAATTAAGCAATATGCGGTAATTGTCGCCTTTCTTTTTTGAACGGGTGAACAGTTTGCCGTCAGAAAAAGTTCCGGCGCCGCCTTCTCCGAAGCAGTAGTTTGATTCGGGGTCAATGCCGTTGTTTCGATTCATCTGAGCAATATCGACCTTTCTGCTGCTCACATCCTTCCCTCTCTCTAAAACGATTGGTCTTAGTCCTAACTCGATAAGTCTAAGGGCGGCAAATAGTCCTGCGGGTCCTGAACCGATAACGATCACAGACTCTTTGTCCTTAACGTCTTTGTACTCAAAAGGATAAGTTATAGGCTCAGGTTTAGAGCCGTCTGTGAACACATCAACAGAAAGGTTTATCTTCACTTGTGTTTTTGACCTTGCATCAATGGATTTGCGGACTACTCTAAAGTCGGACACAGATTTTTCGCTGATATCCAGTTTTTTTGCAATTTCCTTTTTTAGCAAATCAGATTTTGCAGCCTGATTAGGCAAGACCGTTAGTTGTATATTGTTGAATATCACGTTAATATAATGTTTTAAAGAAGTTCGTAACTATTTATTTGCACAGGAGCGTCGAGGGTTTTCAATACACGTTCTACAAGTATTCCTTCGCGGTTGTCATATTCGTACCCGAACGTAGCTCTCATGCCCATCTGTATAAATTGCACTGCTCTGTCCAAGGCCATTGGCAGGCTGTCACCCTGAAGCAGCGCACCTGTTATCACACTGGTGAACGCGTCGCCAGTGCCGGGGTAGTGAGCCGGCAGGTAATTTGCAGAGACTTTCCAAAACTGCCCCGCGCTTTTGTCGTATGCAACGACGTATGTTTTTTTGTTGTCGCCTTTCTCATGTATGCTTGTCACAATCACAATGTCGGGCCCCATCTCCGAAATTGTCTTCAAATTATTCTTCAGCGTCTCTATTGGCATGTACTGTTCATACGGAATGCCGAGCAGCAAGCAGAGTTCCGTGAGATTTGGCGTTATTACATTTGCTTTTCTGATTAAACGTCTCATCGTGGCAATCATTTCTGTGTCAAGCGCTTTGTAAAGTTTGCCGTTGTCGCCAAGTACAGGGTCTGTTATGGTGATTTGGTCATCGTTTACATGAAACGTGTTTATCAGCTCCTCTACGATTTCAGCCTGTTTGGGCGAACCTAAATATCCTGTATATATCGCGTCGAACTTTAGGCCAAGCTTTCTCCATTGCTCAACAAACAGAGACATTTGCTCCGTCAGGTCAAGAAAACTGAAATCAGGGTATTGTGTATGCGAAGACAATATTGCGGTAGGCAAAGGACATACCTGCAACCCCATCTCCGTAAGAATTGGAATCACAACGTTTAGCGAAACTCGTCCGCAACCAGAAAGGTCGTGCACCGCCGCAATTTTTTTTACTCTGTGTTTCATTTTTTTTGCAATGAAGTTTACTTTGTCACGGCAAATTTAGATAAAGTAAACCGCAGAATTTGCCGTGATTTTTTATTGGCTCAAATCAGTAAGAGTGCTTCTTAGTTCTGTCCGGATTAATCTTTTTTGCGCCTTTGGAAGCCACCGTCTTCATTGTTTTGTCAAACTTTTTCTCAAGCTCGTCTTTCAGTTTGCCTTTTTCTTGCAATTTCAGAAGTTTGTCCAACGCCTTGCATTTGCCAAAATATTCGATGTTTTTTTTGTAGAAAGCCAATGTCGATTCCATGGCAAAGTGATGAGCGTCAAAAGTGAAGTCATACACTTTTTTTGTTTCCATCCTGTAAATAGAGAAAGCGCTAAGGTAAGCTTCACCTAAAAGTTTTTTCTTTTCATTGTCATTGCCGCAAGTCGCGAACAATCCAAAATTAAGTTCGTCGGCAAACAAAACCGCAAATTCAGGAGTGGAAAGAGTCCATAAAAGGACAAAGTCTCCGGCCTTTTTTGCGTAAAAGGCATCTGTTGGCAACTCAGTGGATAGCAGATATTTTGCAGATTTCAGAGCTATGCCGTTGTCAGCTATGCAATCTTCATTGTTTTGATACTTCTTTGCTTGCGGGATTTCAAAGTCCGGGTCGTCTGCCAGCGTGTAAGAGCAAGCTGCAGAGAACATCAATATAGATAAAATAAAACGCTTCATAATGTTATTTTTTAAGTTTGTACAAAAATACAATTAAGGAGTAACAGATGCAAATGTTTTTACGTTTGATTGCGTTATTTTGATGAATTATGGATATGGTTGTTGCAAAAAGTGCCGTATTTTTCAAGACTAATATTTTTATTTTCTATCTTTGTCACAAAGTAAGCAGACAATTGTGGGTTTGCTGCTTAGCTTTGAAGTAAAGAAGTTTTTTAACATTTAAAATGAATCTATGAGAGTAGGAATAGTGCAGCAGTCAAACGGTAGTAATATCCGTGAGAATATTGACAAACTCAAGGCTAATGTGCGCAAATGCGCGGAGCAGGGAGCTGAGCTTGTTGTGTTGCAGGAGTTGCATAACGGTCTGTATTTTTGCCAGGTGGAAGACCCAGCTAATTTTGATCAGGCTGAAGTTATTCCAGGACCGTCAACTGATGAGTTTGGAGCTTTGGCAAAGGAGCTGGGGGTTGTCATCGTTTTGTCTTTATTTGAAAGGCGTGCGGCCGGGCTTTATCACAACACTGCAGTTGTGCTGGAAAAAGATGGCTCTATAGCTGGCAAATATCGCAAAATGCATATTCCTGACGACCCCGCTTATTATGAGAAGTTCTATTTCACTCCGGGCGATTTGGGATTTCAGCCGATAGACACTTCTGTCGGAAGGCTCGGTGTGCAGGTTTGCTGGGACCAATGGTATCCGGAAGGCGCTCGCCTTATGGCGCTTGCCGGTGCTGAGCTGCTTATTTATCCGACAGCAATCGGGTGGGAGAGTACAGACAGCGACGATGAAAAGAGGAGGCAAAAGGACGCTTGGGTTTTGGCTCAGCGCGGGCATGCTGTGGCAAACGGTTTGCACGTTATTGCAGTGAACAGATGCGGCTACGAAGAGGATCCGTCTGGTGTGACTAACGGAATACAGTTCTGGGGCAATAGTTTTGTGGCCGGACCGCAGGGAGAATTGATTTACGAAGCTTCTGTTAATGAAGAGGTTAAGGTTATAGACATTTCGATGGAGCGCACAGAGACAGTACGTCGTATGTGGCCTTTCTTCAGAGACAGAAGGATAGATTATTTTGAGGATTTGACTAAGAGATTTAGAGACTGATTTGCCTTGAAGAGTATAATAAAAAAAGCAACACGAAAAAGTGCTGCTTTTTTTATTATCCCAAATAACTCTTGAGGTGTTTGCTCTTTGAATTTTGGCGCAATCTTCTGATTGCCTTTTCCTTAATCTGTCTCACACGCTCGCGTGTAAGCCCGAAGCGCTCTCCGATTTCCTCCAAGGTCATCTCTTGGTAACCGATTCCGAAGAACATCTTTATAATGTCACTTTCCCTTTCTGTAAGAGTAGAAAGCGCTCTGTCTATCTCTCTGGACAAAGACTCGTTCATAAGCGAACGGTCAGCGATAGGAGAGTCGTCGTTTACAAGCACATCAAGCAGGCTGTTGTCTTCACCCTCTACAAATGGAGCGTCAACGGAGATGTGTCTTCCCGAAACCTTCATTGTGTCGGCAATCTTATCTACCGGGATGTCTAACTCGTCGGCAAGTTCTTCCGGTGACGGTTTGCGTTCGTTCTCCTGTTCAAACTTAGAGAACGCTTTGTTGATTTTATTCAGCGATCCTACCTGATTCAGCGGTAAACGCACGATACGAGACTGCTCAGCCAAAGCCTGAAGGATAGACTGTCTAATCCACCAAACCGCATAAGAAATAAACTTAAAACCTCTGGTTTCATCAAATTTTTCAGCAGCCTTAATCAGACCCAAGTTACCTTCGTTGATAAGATCCGGCAAGCTTAGACCTTGATTTTGATACTGTTTCGCAACCGAAACAACAAAACGGAGGTTCGCGCGTGTCAGCTTTTCCAATGCAATTCTGTCGCCTTGTCTGATTCGCTGAGCTAGCTCAACTTCTTCTTCGACCGTGATAAGATCCTCGCGACCAATCTCTTGCAAGTATTTGTCGAGCGACGCACTCTCTCTGTTAGTTATCGATTTTGTAATCTTAAGTTGTCTCATCTCCTTTTATATACAATTAGGTCCGCAAAGATAAGTTAATTTTAAGAACTGAACAAATTTTATACAATAAAGTTTTTGCATAAATGGAGAAAATGTAAAAAATAAAAACAGGACGACCGAAATCGTCCTGCATGAAAGAAAATTGTATTACTAAAAGATTAATTTAGGTCTATCGCAAAGTAAACAACTTTGTTTTTGTAAATGCCAGAAAGGAACAGGGCGTTGTCGCTGAATTTTCCGACACTCTTTTTAGTCTCCTTTATTATAGTTTCCAGCTCTGCCACACTGCCCACGTTTTGGTTGTTGGCTTTTACAATTATGAAGCCTTCCGGTATGTTGTTCTCTGCAAATTTGCCTTTTTTATCGACAGAAGTCACAACAAGACCTGAATTGATGCCGTATCTAGACTTTGTCTCTTTGTCGATAGGCTCCAAAGTTGCTCCTAACATGCTGATATTTGTCTCTTTGACTATATCTGTATTGCCCATTTGATTTTTAAGCACTACATTCACTGTTTTTGTCTTTTTGTCCCTTATCAGTGTTATTTCCACATTGTTGCCCGGACTGAATCTGCTTATTTGCTCCTGCAGTTCAGAAACAGACTTGACTGCGGTTCCGTTGACTTCCGTAATAATGTCACCTACCTCTATGCCGGCCTCTTTGGCTGCGCTGTTTTCGTTAATTCCTGCAACGTAAGCGCCCTCCAGCGTCGAAAGTTCTTTCTCTTTTGCAAATTCGGCCGTGATGTCATTTATCATGACTCCTAACAGAGCGCGCTGCACTGTTCCGTACTGCTTCAGGTCCGATACAACTTTGCTCATTATGCTTACAGGTATTGCAAACGCGTATCCTGAGTATGAGCCTGTCTGAGAGGCTATTGCCGTGTTTATTCCGACAAGCTCTCCTTTTGTGTTTACAAGCGCGCCTCCGCTATTTCCGGGGTTGATGGCGGCGTCTGTCTGTATGAAGGACTCTATCTTCATGTCGGCGCTCAAAATATTTATGTTTCGCGCTTTTGCGCTGACAATGCCTGCTGTTACTGTTGATGTCAGATTGAACGGATTTCCGACTGCAAGAACCCATTCGCCGACGTGCAGTTCGTCTGAGTTTCCGATGTTTATGGTCGGAAGGTTCTCCTCATCGATCTTTAGCAGCGCCAAGTCTGTTGACGGGTCTGTGCCAATCAGTTTAGCGTCGAAACTGCGTTTGTCGTTTAGCGTCACTTTTATTTTGTCTGACTTGTCTATCACGTGATTATTGGTCACTATATACCCGTCCGAAGATATGATCACACCAGAGCCGGACGCTGTTTTGGGCTGCGGCTGTATGCTTCCTCGCCTCTCTCCGAAAAAGAAGTCGAACAGAGGGTCTGTTTGCATCGTTATTTTAGATTCGTAAACTGTGGTGACGTGCACAACTGCGTTCACGGATGCTTCTGCGGCGACCACGAAATTCTCCGGATAGCCACCGCTGTTAGGTATTGAAGTATAGTGCACTTTTGTGCTTTGATCTGATATTTTTACCTCTTTGGGCGTGTCGAAAAATTTTGCGTAAGCAAAAACTCCCAGTCCGGCGCTTAGCAAAGAAACTGCTGCTATTGTTAAAATATTTCCTACTTGTTTCATATTCATCAAATTTTAATTTAACATTATGAAGTAATTCGCTTCAATTATAAAAGTGCAAAAAGTGTGCAAAATTGTGTGTGCTTTGCCAATTTTAACATTAATTAACAGTGGATGCTTCTTTTTAAGAATCTTTAAAGAAATGTTGCGTGTTTTTGTTTGTCAGCATAGAAAATCTGGCAGGTCTGTAAAGTTATAGGTGAAATAATGACGCTTTGCGTATATCTACAGGCAAAAAAATGTAAAATGCAATATTGTCCTAAATATTTTTAAAGCATGAAGTATCGCACAGAGTATTAATACTTTGTGAAAAACGTTGCCAGAATACCCCCCCTATGTAATCATGGACGCGTCCGGAGGTGGTGTGAATGGTTCGTTCAGCCACTTTTC
>JAGBRL010000104.1 GCA_017632345.1 Paludibacteraceae bacterium | reverse complement strand
CTGATCGAGCGCGGGCAAGTCTGCAAGTTCACCGACGAGGAGCTGGCCCGCTACGAAGGAGGCCTGAAAGCGCTCGAAGACCGCATCGACTTCAAGGAGATGCTGGAGGAAGCGAAGAAAGAGATGCTGGCTAAAGGATTAGCCGAAGGTATCGCGAAAGGCATAAAAGAGACCCAACTCAACACCGCCCGAAAAATGCTGAAGTTTGACTTGTCCATTGAAGAAATCTCCGAGATCACAGGCTTGACCATGGATGAAATATCTAATCTCCAATAGAAAAGACGAGAGACGTAGCACGCTGCGTCTCTCATCTTTTTTCAAAGTTTTTAGACTTAATTTATAGAAGCGGCCTTTATATTTGCACGGCTTCTGTAGGAATTTCCGCAACAGACGAATTGTCGTCAGTTACAGCATCTGCTTCATTGTCATCAGAGATTATCTGTTTTGGTAATTTCTTTGGCTTGCTTCCCCATTTGTTGCATTCGGCCTGACCCTCTTTGCATAGCAAACGCACAAGCCAGATGATTCCTGCGACCGGAATCAGCGAAACCAGAACCATCCAGCCGCTTTGGCCTATGTCGTGAAGCCTGCGCGCAGAGACTGCAAGAGACGGAGCTAACGTTGCGAGAATGAAGCCTGCACATACGCAATATCCGATGGAAGCCCATGTGGTGTCATAGGTGAAATATGAGGCTGTGGTCATGATCAGCGCCAAAGCATTGGTGATGATAGTGCAGATGAACGTGAATGTCCAAAACTCTTTTTTGTCCGCCCTGCCTTTGAAGTCTGCATATTGTTTCAGCGGCTTCAGTACGGTCTCCTTAAAGTTCATTCCGGCTGTGCTTGCGTTAGGCGTGGCAAGTTCTTCGTTGATCTTTAAGTCCTCTTCCTTCGGGTTTTTGCCCCAGTTGTTAGATTCGGGCTGGCTGTCTTGGCACAGCATGATAAGGAACCATATTGCTCCGACGATAGGTATAATCCATACGAAAAACATGTGTCCGTGTCTGCCGGTGTCATGTATTCGGCGGAATGTGACCGCAAGAGAGGGAACCAGTGTCGCTAAAGAGTATAACGAGGCAAGCCCTCCAACTGCCATCAGCATACTCGGATATCCGTTTATGTAGAATGCTGCTGCAATCAACATAAGGACAGCGTAAATTGCAAAGTTGAAAAGCGAGTACATCCAGAACTCTTTTCTTCTTGCTCTTCCTTCGAAATCCGCATACTGGCGGAAACATTTCAGATACCAATTCATTGCGCTAAAATTAATAGATAAAACGTATATTTCCTGATTGCAAAGATCTCCGGCTCATTTGCTTCCCTTTGCTTTGCAAATGTAAACAAAATATTGAAGGCAACTTCTATAAATTACGATTTTTATTGTAAATTCCGTTCCGGATGCTTTTCAAAATCATCTCGACCTAATTTATAGAAACCACCTTTACTTATCATGCTCATGCAAAAGCAAAAAAACTGCCCAAACGGACAGCTTTTGTTTTTTTACAGTTTAGCTTCTTCCTCAGAATCTGTGTCCCATTCAGAGAACTCCTCTTTTTCTGCAGGAGTGTTGCCTTTTTTGTTTCCTAAGCCCTTAGGATTTGGTCCCCACTTGTTTTCTCCGTACTGGCTGTCTGTGCAGCATACAACTAAGCTGTAGATACTCGCTATAAAACCAATATAAGGAATCTGACCTGCAACACAAAGCACAAAATACAACCATCCGCTTTTGCCTGTGTCATGAAATCTGCGAACACAAACAGCTAAATTGGGCAAGAGTATAAAAAGCCCATATAAAATCACAGGTACCAAAGCAAGAATAAAAGTATATCCTTCACTATTGTCAGAATAACCACCATCTAAAGCTGTAGGGATGACTACAAGGAAAAAGGGGATAAGCAAAACCATCGAAATCAAGAAGTTGAAAAGTGTGAACATCCAATACTCTTCTCTTCTTGCTCTTCCTTTAAAATCCGCATACTGGCGGATGCATTTAATGTACCATTTCATTTTTTTATAGTTTTAAAAAATTAATAAATTCAGAACCCAACTGTGTTGACGGAGGCGAACGGGTTCGTTGTTCCGCTTCCGAACGTCAAAGATAAATCAAAAAGCGTGCCAAACAAAAAGAATTTTCAAAAAACACAATTATTTTTTTTCAGATTTGATTTGTCGAAGCGGTCTAAAAATATCCATAGTAAACAATTCCAACCGCGCCAGAAGCCAAAATTAGCAAAATAGGATTCGCCTTCCAGAAGTACAGAAGCGCAAAACTTGCAGCGCAGATGATCACGCTTAGCCAGTCTATAAAGTTCTCACCGTTCATCATCAGCACGGCGGCGGAGAAGATTAGTCCTACAACGGCAGGCTTCAGTCCCGAAAAGAGCCATTTCACGTAGTTGTTCTCTTTATTTTTGAACAGGAAGCGCAGCACGAACCACATCATCAGGAGGGAAGGCAAACACAGCGCGAATGTGGAGACCACAGCGCCAGAGACACCTCCGGTTGTGTATCCAACATAAGTTGCCGTGTTTATGGAGATGGGGCCTGGCGTCATCTGCGATATTGCAAGTATGTCTGCAAACTCTTTCGTGGTCATCCACGTAAAGTGGTCGCACACTTCGTACTGTATAAGCGAGATCATTCCGTAGCCGCCGCCAAAGCCGAACAGCCCGATTTTGAAGAATGCGTAAAAAAGATTGATGTATAGAGTGATGTCCATAACTTAGTTTTTGAACGTTTTACGATGAAAATATAGTCCGCATAAAATTCCGCCAATCCCGGCTGCCGCTACTATATATATAGGTGAAACGCCGAGCGAGCAGATCAGCACGGTGGCTAAAATCGGAATCCAGATGGTTTTGATTGTCAGTTTGCTCTCTTTCACCATCTTGAGCGAAGGCACAAGAATGAGCGCGACGACGCAAGGGCGGATGCCGCGGAAAAAGTTCTCGACAATCTCGTACTCTCTCAGGTTGGAGAAAAACATCGCAACGACGACAATGATGATGAACGAGGGGAGCGTGGCGCCGAATGCAGCCGCAAGGCCGCCTCTCAGCCCTTTGATGCGGTAGCCGACATACAGCGCCGTGTTTATGGCAAACACGCCGGGAAGGCTCTGCACAACTGTAATCATGTCCCAGAAGTCTGACTTGCTGAGCCAGCCCTTTTTATTGACCACAATCTCCTCGACGATGGAGAGCATCGCATATCCGCCACCGAGCGTAAACGCCCCGATGGAGAAAAAATTCGCAAAAAGACTAAAAAAAATATTCATCCCTTGTAAAAGATTTTTTGCGAATTTACGTTATTATTTTGAAAAAAAAACTCGGATTTGCGAACATTTTGCAATATTACTTGTTTTATAGATGAAACAAGGACGGAAACGAGTCATAACTTAGAAATATAAGGCCGGCAAAAGAGCCGGTGCGCAAAAAAATAAACAATTTCCATGATAATTTCAGTTCGTTTTATGTGATTAAATTTTTTTTAAGAGGCGTCTCTGTGTGAACCGGGGCGTCTTTTTTTTGTGCGGATAATACTGTTAAGAGTTAAAATTAGTTCAAAAATAGCGCGAAATAAAGAAAAATAGGGCGTGAAGTGATTTTTTTTGATAAAAAAACGGTGAATCGCTTGCAGATTTCAAAAATAGCCGTATCTTTGCAACGCTTTTGAGAAACACTGGCTCATAGCT
>JAGBRL010000103.1 GCA_017632345.1 Paludibacteraceae bacterium | reverse complement strand
TTGTAGGTGGAGTTTTAGCTACTATCTCATAAAATGTAAAGATATATTTATGTCTTCCAACACTTTCTTCTTTCTCTGGTTCATTTCGTATTACCTGAATAGTAGGCGGATTACTAGACGGATTACGCACATACTTTATATAGTCAAAATTATGCATCGACTTACATTGTACATCTATGCCACAAAAATTGAAAGATTCATTTGTCTCTGAGTTGACATTATTGTTGATGTATTAAACTTTCCCATAAATTGTAAGAAATTAAGTTGATCTAATGACTTAGATACATTTTCTTTAATTGCATCAACAATTTTTTTGTTTTCGCTCATTCCATCCTCATCATCCCGCAAAACTTTCCACACAAACATTACAGAGTCCTGCATGACTCTCCACTGGTAGTGAGCCTAGAAATCGCCATTGTTGTAGTCCAAAAGTTATAATCTTCATGAACTTTTTTACAAAAAAAATTAGAATTCATGCTATTTTATTTCTTTAACAACTTGTATTGTATCACTATGATAAAACCTGCAACCTACCTCCATAAAGAGTGGAACAGAAAATGTAACTTCATCCTTTATTTCAGAAAAATAAAGCTCATCTCTTATTAATGTATATTTAACTTTATTCCCATCTACACTAACGTCTTTTATTTGACAGAATTGACCTATGACATCACCAGTACCAGCCATTTTAAATTGATCAATACTATTAAAAAAACTAAAGTCGTATTCATCTATTGGCTGAATTTTTCCTTTATTCAGATAATACAATCCTACTAATCCTTCATCGATGTCATCATTATGTTTAAATATATCAACACAAATAACATTCTTTGTGCCATCACACAATTTTGCATTTCTGTAAAAAGAATCCTCTAAGACTAACTTCCAATTATTATTTTCACAATGGAAAACGAAAAGAGAGCAATCTGGATATATAACCTCACTTACACCAGAATGCATTGGATCACCTACAACAATATAACAATAATCATCATAATACCATACATCATAAAACATACGATCAGAGATTGAACAGTTCTTTATTATCTGTATTTCAGACATTTCAGAGCATGGTGACACCTGAGCAATGATAAAGAACAAGTTTACAAAAGTCACAAAAATATTTTTCATTTTTCAGAAGCTGTTTAAATTTAATTAAAAACTAATTTGAGAGACCTAAAAAAATCTCTTAAAAATTACACTTAAAATACTGATTATCAGTTTGATAAGTAAATAATTTTTCGTAACTTTAAGAGCGTCAAACAATAAAGAAATGAATCATTATTCAACAGATCTCACCGATAATCAGTGGCAAGTTATAGAAAAATTTTTAGATGTGCAAGTGCGAAAGCGCAAATACCCTCTCAGAAGCATAGTAAACGCAATCATCGCCGATGGCGGTTACAGAGGCAAGCGTTTGTCCGACACGCTAAAAGCCACACTGGGGTGCGAGTTGGAGGTGGTGCTTCGTCCTGACGAGTGCCCCTCGAAATTCCAAGTGATGCCCAAACGATGGATTGTAGAAATCCTTCGCTTGGCTGGAAAACTTTAGAAAGTTGGCTATCGACTATGAGTTTCGTGCAGAAACTGCAGTGGCCATGATTCAATTAGCCTTCTGTTTTCTGATGCTTAACAAAATATCTTAGAAAAATTTAAACAATTTCTAATAAAATCCGACAAAATCACTCCATTAAAACGCAAAGGCAGCTAACTTGCTGCCTTCGCGAAAGAGAGTATGAATTTTGTTAGTCAATAACAGTCACCCAGCCATGAGTGTCAGGCTCGTCGCCGTACTGTATAGCGCGCAGCTTGTCGTACAGTTTTTTGCTGATAGGGCCTGGCTTTCCGTCTTTAGAGATAACGTAAGACTTGTTCATCTCCAAATCGTCGATGCGAGCGATTGGGCTGATTACAGCAGCAGTTCCGCAAGCGCCAGCCTCTTCCATTGTTTCTAGCTCTTCGATAGGAATCTGGCGACGTTCAACCTTCATGCCCAAATCTTCTGCCAGCTGCATCAGACTGCGGTTTGTGATAGAAGGCAAAATAGAAGAAGATTCTGGAGTGATGTAAGTGTTGTTTTTGATTCCGAAGAAGTTGGCCGCTCCAGCCTCGTCGATGTATTTCTTCTCCTTTGCGTCAAGATAAAACTCGCAGGAGTAGCCCAAATCGTGAGCTTTCTTGTTGGCTCTCAAGCTTGCAGCGTAGTTTCCGCCGACTTTGTAAACACCTGTTCCGAGAGGAGCAGAGCGGTCGAATTCGCGGATTACTACGTAAGGGTTAGCAGAGAACCCGCCTTTGAAGTAAGGGCCAACAGGCGTTACGAAAACAACGAAAAGATATTCGTTAGCCGGACGTACGCCCACTTGTGCTCCTGTACCTATTAGCAGCGGACGGATGTACAATGAAGCACCGCTTTCGTAAGGAGGAATAAAACGTTCGTTCTTTTTCACCACGGTCTTGATCATCTCGCAGAATTTTTCTGTCGGCAATTCCGGCATCATAATTCCGCGGCAAGTTGACTGAAGACGTTCTGCGTTAGCCTCCATGCGGAAGATTCTAATTTTGCCGTCTTTGCATCGGAACGCTTTTAGACCTTCGAAAGCCTCCTGTCCGTAGTGCAGGCAAGTAGCCGCCATGTGCATGTTGATAGTTGCTTCAGAGCATATTTCCATTTCGCCCCACGCGCCGTTTCTGTAGTAGCAGCGCACATTGTAATCTGTAGGCATATAACCAAAAGATAGGTTAGCCCAGTCTATATTATTTTCTGCCATAATAAATAGTTTAATTTCTTTATTCAAAATATAATCTGCGAATATAGCAAATAATAAGGGAAAATCTTTCTAAAAGAGCGGAAAAAATAAAAAAAGGCTTCAAGATGAAGCCTTTGTAGCGGGAACGAGAATTGAACTCGTGACCTCCGGGTTATGAATCCGACGCTCTAACCAACTGAGCTATCCCGCCATCGCATTTGTTTTTCTCAATTGCGATGCAAAGGTAGATGTTTTTTTTGATTCTGCAAATAGTTTTGATATAAATTTGAAAAATATTTTTCTATGCGGGCTTGTTTTTTTGTTAACTTGGTCTGTATGAGGGTGAAACACAAGAGTATGGATTGCCTGCCTATTTAGGCGTCGCCAATAAAATCACGGCAAAGGCTATTTTTCTTGCCGTATCTGGTGCCTTTTCTTTGCGAAAAATATGTATCTTTGCACTTGTTCGCTATTTGGACGGATAAATCTCATAGGTTCGTGATGTATAAATGTATAAAATATATTCTTGCGGTAGTAGTGTTGTTGAGCATGTCGTTGCGGCTTCAGGCGGAGTCGAAGCGGTTTGGTGCTATCGTGGCTAACAGCAGGATTCCTTACACGGATGTTAATAATGTGATAGAGGACTCCTACGGTTTCCTGTGGATTTCTACATGGAGCGGTGTCCTTAAATTCGACGGTAATTCATACACCAAGTATTGGAGAATTAGAAATAACGACAATAGTTTGTCGAGCAACGTCTGCTTCAAGTCGTTCGAGGATTCGCAAGGAAGACTTTGGGTCTGCACAGGCGAGGGCCTTTGCCTGTATGACCGTGTTCATAATAATTTCGAAAGGGTGCGTTTCAAAACTCAGAACAGCCGCGGCGCTTACGCTATGACGGAAGATAAGGACGGCTACCTTTGGGTGGTGGGGTCTGAAGCGCTTATCCGGTTCTCTCCGGAACGTAAAGATACCGCCTACTTCAAGGGAAACTGGGGGATGGATCTGGTTGACCTTGACGATGAAATATGGGTGTGCTCTGTTGATATTGGCGTGAATATCTTTAACAAGAAGGACGGCTCGTTCATGCCTCTGAAGACGAAGGGCGCGGAAAAGGTCAGCTCTCGCGTTAAGACAATACTGAAAGCGTCGGACGGCACTGTCTTCCTTGGCTCTGTGGACAAAGGGTTTTATCATCTGACGAAAGAGCGCGAGGTGCTTGGCCATTATCCTGCAAACGGTGCAGCTTACGGTATATGCAGCAACAGCATATTGTCTTTCTTCGAAGATTCTAAACATAATGTATGGATAGGAAGCGTCAACGGAAACTTGGCTTTGTTTAATCTGAAGAAAAGGCGTTACGAGCCTCTGACTTATCAGTTGCCGGAGAATGTGGACCCGAATAATGTGACAGTCAGTTCTATTTTGCAAGATTCGCATGATAATTTCTGGCTAAGCACTCACCGATTCTGGATGTTGAACTCCAACAGTGTGATGGATGCTTTCTATTACTATCAGAAAGGCAGTGCAGACGATGGATACAAGTCGCTGTCTAACAATGTGGTGTCTAGCTTGGCTCTTCTGCAGAATAGCGGAAAGGTTATAATTGGAACTGATGGGGGCGGACTCACATTCTTTTCAAATGAAAAAGGGTTTCTGGGACATGATTTTAATGTTGGCAATGTTGTGCTGGACATAGAGGTGGAGAGCGATTCGGTTGTCTGGTATTCGACTTGGGGCGACGGGCTTGTGAAATATAACCTGAAGACAAATAAACTGCAGCGCTTCAGAAATGACCCGGAAGATGTGTTCACTATCCCGTCTAATTTCATAAATGGCATACATGTGGAAGACTCTATTGTGTGGGTCGCTACCGACGGATGCGGCCTTGCTCGGCTGGACAGAAGAACAGGCAAGTTCAAGAGCTGGAACAATAGTGACGAATTTCCGTTTAACGCGACAACGCCGCACTTCGTGACTCATGTGCTTCGTGACAGCAAGCAGCGCTTGTGGATTTCGTCGAGTGCCGGACTGGCTTGTTACACTAATCATGGGGAGTATAAGTTATATACCTATTCAAACAAGGAGGGCAGCATATCCCAGAACGAAATTGTGATGTGTTATGAGGATAAGAAAGGCCGAATCTGGGTCGTGTCCGAAACTGGAGGTCTTGACCTGTTTGACGAGCAGAAGCGGTGTTTCGTGAGTTACAGTGAAAAGATGGGAATCCCTAACGACCTGCGCTCTATCGCAGAGGATATGAACGGGAATTTGTGGATTGGAGCTATCGACGCGGTCTATCTTTTTAATCCTGACGAAGATGTGCTGAAGCAGTACGACCTGAGCTTTGACTTGAAAGGCAGCACTTTGAGTAAACGTGCTGTGCTGACCGACGGAAACAACAACCTCTTCTTCGGAACGTCTAACGGATTTTTTAGAGTTAATCCAAAGGATATAAAACCCATCAAGTCAAACCCTTATGTCTATCTTAAAGGTTTTTATCTGTGGGATAAGAAGCAGGAGGTCGGGTCGTCCGATATTCTGAAGGAGGATATTGCTTTTGCAAAGTCTGTTGTGTTGAATTATGAACAGAATTTCTTCTCTCTGGAATTTACAAGCGTCAATCTGGACGTGCATGAGTCGCTGAAATATTTCTACAAATTGGAGGGCTTTCACCCGAACTGGTTGCCTGCCGACCATTCGCAGCGTGTCTCGTTCTCTAACTTGAATCCAGGTACTTACAAGTTTCATGTGAGGGCTTGCACGCAAGAGGGCATCTGCAACGAGACGGAGCATCCGCTCACTATCGTTATACTGCCGCCTTGGTGGGGAACGTGGTGGTTCAAGGTGCTTGTTGTGCTGGCGCTGGCACTGGCTGTCTTTGCTTTTGTGAAGGTGCGGCTGCGTATCTTGAACAAACAGAAGGAGGAGCTGGAACGGCAGGTGAAGAGCCGTACGGAGGAGCTTTCGCAAAAGACGCTCGAGATTCAGATGCAGAAAGAGAGCCTTGAAAAAAAGAACAGAAATCTGGACGAGGCTCTTTCCATCAAAAATAAAATTATGTCTGTCATTGCGCATGACCTTAAAAATCCGCTGACAGTGGTTGTGGGTATGCTCTCCTTCTTGCAGGAAGACAAGTCTGTGAGCGGTTCTGAGCATCTGTCGTCTCAAATGAACACCATAACAAAGGCTGCAAAGAAACTTCAGGACCAGATGGAGAATCTCCTGCAGTGGTCAAGGCTTCAGAATAAAAATATATTTTATTCGCCTGAGAATGTGTTTCTGGACACTGTTGTGAAGGACTGCGCCTCTCTGCTGCACGAGTCTGCTACCGAAAAGGGAATAACGGTAAACTGCGCCTCCCACACTCAAAGGGCGGCGTTTGTAGATGGACGCATGATTGCAACCGTGGTGAGAAATTTGCTGAACAACGCTATCAAATACACGCCGAAAAGAGGCAGGATAGATATTGATGTGACCGAGAGCGACAATTTTATCGAAATAGAGGTGAAGGATAATGGTGTGGGTATCAGCAAGGAGCAGATGTCAAAATTGTTCGACCATAAGTATAGTATATCTACAAATGGGACAGAGAACGAAAAAGGCTCTGGTCTTGGCCTTAATATCTGTCACGATTTTGTGCTGACAAACAAGGGGGAGATAGAGGTCACTTCGCCGGAAGAGGGCGGCACGCGCGTGGTCGTGCGTTTGCCTAAAGGTGAGGCTGTCAAGCGCGAAAAGTCCGCTGTCGTGATGATGGAGCAGCCTGCTCAGACTGACAATATGGAGCTTGCTTCTAAAAAGACGCTCCTTCTGGTTGACGACAATCCGGACGTGCAGTCTTTGCTCGCTCTGCTTTTTCAGAACTATTTTGAAATAGAGATGGCTTCTGATGGTGAGGAGGGTCTTGAAAAGGCTTTGCAAATCTTGCCGGACTTGGTGATTTCTGATGTGGTTATGCCTAAAATGGACGGCAAGCAGATGTGCACGGCTATCAAGTCTAATCCTATCTCGCAGCATATACCTGTGATAATGCTGACTTCGGAAGATTCGGACGACTCGCAGGTGGAGGGGCTTTCGCTTGGTGCCGACGATTATCTGACGAAGCCTTTCAACAACGAGGTGCTGGTGGCTAAGGTTAACACTATATTGCAGAACAAGGAGAGACAGCGCTCATTCTTGCGAAGCCAGATTTTGGATATGCCTGCAGACAAGATGCCGGAAAGCAGAGACGACGCGTTTTTGAGAAAGGTGATTGAAGTGCTGCAGAACAATATATCAGAACCGGAACTCTCGGTTGAGTTCCTTGCCGAGAAAACGGCTCTCAGCCGCGTGCAGCTGTTCCGCAAGTTTAAGGCTATAACAGGATGCTCGCCGAGCGAATACATTAAGATGTTCCGTCTGCAGTACGCTGCAACGATGCTCGCAAGCGGCAAATATTCGGTGGCCGATGTGGCTTATCAGGTTGGATATTCAGATCCGAAATATTTTAGCAGCTGCTTTGCCGAAAAATATGGAATGTCGCCGTCTCAGTATGCGAAAAGCAAAAGGCAGGAGTGAAATGATGGTTATTCGCAAAAGAGTGTTGGCTCATTTTGAGTAGTGCGCTGTTTTTTTGCGGGTGTGTGTTGATATGTTTTTGCGGCTATTGCATTTAGCGTCAGCCGAAGAGGAGCAGGCTTGTGTTCTCTTGAGGAAACATCGTGTTTTTTAGAAAAAAATACAAAAAGTTTGAAGGGAAACCTTTTTTTGTTGGCTAAAAGTTGCTTTTTTAATAAATAATTTACGATATTTGCCGAAATATGTTTTAACTAATAGGGTTTTTGGAAGTTGTGTGCTGTTTGCGCTGGCTTTTTTAACTTAGAATACAAATCATTTCGAGTATGAAACGATATTTAAGAAAATTAATTACTGGGTGTCTGGTGACGTTTGGAGTGCTTGGGTCGGTTTCGACTTATGCGCAAAGGACTTGGTCTAGTGCGAGTTATGTGCCAGTTAATATTAACTCAGGAAATCCGACATTCCCATATCCCCAATTTTTGGAGTATAAGGTAGGTAAGACTTTGGCAAAATATAATGCTGAAGGTGTTACGCATGCGGATATGGAAAAGACAGGGCGCGAAGCTTATGAAATCATGAGTCACCGATGCCGATACGACGGAGGAACTCACTGTGGAGTGCCTTACATCACATTTAACAATTTCCGTAAGTTGGGGAATGATGAAATGCCGCAGGGTGGGGCAGAGTTCTGTACTGAGGGTGATGGATATATGCTGTTGGCGGCGGCTATTTTTGCCGACCAAGCTATGTTTAACGGATTGTGGATGTGGATTCACGATAATAGAATCCCTCATCGTGTAAGATATCAAGATGGTCAGGTGAGACTTCCTAACTATGAGTTTGGTGGAGGTCTTCCGATTTGTTATGCATTGGAAGGAAGCACGTCGGAAAACCATGGTTCTGCGACCGATGGTGATGATGATATTGGTATGGCTCTTCTTATAGCTTACAAACAGTGGGGCGAGTTTATGATGCAGGATGGCAAGCCTGTTTTGGATTATAACGGTAATCCTATTTCTTACAAGGCTGCGGCCGAAGATTTCTTGAAGGCATTTGTCGATACTTTTTCATATACGTCGATCAATGGAGATGGTACTCTTTATGATGGAGGCCATATGAGCGGAAACATCGGTGTCGATGGATATGTAAAGGGAGGAAATAAAGGTAAAGAGGTCTCTTCTTGGAGAAACACTCAGACCACATATCCGGATATATCTCAGTTTAGTAACATCAGTGGTGGAGGTGGAGATGGAAACACTCACACCGATTATTGCGCTCCAGCTTATTACAATGAATTTGCCAAATGGTTTGAAAGTGGAGATGTGGAGAATGTCACTAGTTGGCAGATTGGTCAGTACAAACGAGCGGAGGCATCTTCTGATTGGCTGTGTGGCCAAGCGTATAGTCAAGGATTGGTGTCGAGCATAGGTACTACGACGATGGCTACCGATGGAGTACCTGTATTTACTAACTTTAGTGAGGGTGAGGATTTCCGTACTATGTGGCGTATGGCACAAAATTATTTGTGGCATGGAGCTCCTGAATTTAACTGGAATCCGAAGACGCATCAAATAGAAGAAGGTTCAAATACGTTTGAGTATGATATGGCTCTTCGAGTTGCTGAAATGATGAAGGAGCCGCCGGCGAGGGAAGGCACAGGAAGATGGTGTAGCCGGTTAGGCGCTTCTCCAGACCCGGGACAACCTTCGTTTTTTGGCCCTTCGCAGATTAAAATGTGTTACAACATAAATGGGGGCGTTTTGTCGCACTACGGGGCAAATTATGCTTTGGGATGTTCTGCTCCTGCTGTTGTGATTAATGAAGACTTGGATCTTATCGCAGATTTGTATCGTCAAAGTGAGTTGACGTGGGATGACGCTTCTGGAGAGTCAAGCTCTCTTACGGATGATGAGAGATACATTGAAAGTATGCCTAAATACTTCCATGGATGGTTCCGTTGTTTGCCTCTTTTGACATATACTGGTAACTGGCACGCTCCAAGTGATATGAAATCTGCAGCGAATATGAAAGTGTATATGTCGGTGGACAAGACATACGCATACGTCGATGATCCGATAGATTACACTGTTCAGTATCGTAACTATGGTAGTGCAGATGCTACAGGCGTGAAGATCGAGACTGAAATAGATCCAAACTATGAAGTGGTAAGCATTTCAAATGGAGGTAAGTTCAGCGATGGCAAGATCGTTTGGAATATCGGCACTGTGCCTGGATTCAAGACAGGCCATTTGGCTGAAACAATCGACTCTGTGTCATTCCGTGTCATTGCAAGAGATACGCTTAATCCGCGTATTTGTTTGACAAGTACAATCTCCGGCTCTAACTTCGAAGATTGGGTAAGCAACGAGTATCCTAACCATGCGACATACACGATGGAACGTAACTGTGTGGATATCTTGGCTAACAGAACATTGATGATTAAGAAGACTGCAAATCGTACAAAACTTAATCCGAGCGATGCGGTAACCTTTACAGTTGATTTTTCAAATAGCTCTGAAGGTGGCGAAGGTTCTTGGTTGAACGGTGGACGAGATCATGTTAATTTATCGTATGGTAACACAATCATGGAGGCATACGGTTTCCGTCAGTTCTATCGTTTCTGGAATGATGCTCACGAGGCTTATATCGACTTGGGTAATTATCGTATGTCGTACTTTATGAATGATGGGGCGGCTATTGGTTTGTATGATGCTGCTGAAAATCCTACAGGATGGACTTTCCAGTTGGATAATGGTAATGATATGACTAAGTATGGATGGATGCCTGAAGGTGCTACAACAAAGTTTACTTATCAGAAATTGCCAAATGGTAGCGATGAAAATGGTAAGTGGAACCAGCGAATTATGATTCAATTCCCTAAAACGTTGATGGCTACGACTACTCATGTGTACGATAAGTTGGATTCGAAGTATCTGTTACATAAAGGTGGTTGGGGACCATGTTTCTTCCGTACTGTTTTGAAAACGAATCCGGCGCAGGAGGTGCCAAATCGTGTGGCTGACGACTGGTCGTATGATGCGAAGTTGGACATTAAAAATATGGACGGACAGTCTCAAATTTACACTCTTGTGTCTCCGAATTATGCTGATTTCAATAATTT
This sequence comes from Paludibacteraceae bacterium, assembly GCA_017632345.1. Classification (GTDB taxonomy): domain Bacteria; phylum Bacteroidota; class Bacteroidia; order Bacteroidales; family Paludibacteraceae; genus RGIG9379. The sequence continues at coordinate 2,788 of JAGBRL010000103.1, read as the reverse complement.
GGGATATGAGGTGAAAACTCACTCTCGTTATGCTTGTGACCCATTGGATAATGACAATTTTGACCGAGTGTTGGTCGAAGAGTTCGATGGCTATACATGGAGGCGAATCATAGGTCGTGGACCGCTTCCAGGACGTGAGGCATACGATGTGACTATTGTAGATACTATTCCGTATGAATTGGAATGGGTAGGTTGGAAAGATAGTACTGCCTTGAAAGATGATAATGGTGAAAAAATTCAAGCTACTTATACTCCTGCTGCAGATCCTAAGTCTGCTGGTTATACAGGTATAGTGAAATGGTATAAGCCGACTATGTTGGTAGGCGAAGAAGACAAACTTGTATATATGTGTAAGGCAAGGGATTTGGGTTGTCCTGATGCGGAAGATGCATATTACATGAATGTGGCATGGATAAGTTCTAAAACAGATTCTCCTGATTCTTCAAGAGTGGAACTTATGACTACTTGCGCTGAACTGCCTCCTCAGATTGAACCTCAAGATGCTTTGTTTAAGAGTGCAGACAGAAAAGCTGCGGAAGTTGGCGATGTGGTAGCTTACGAAGTTAAGTTCAAAAACACTTTGGGAACCAGTGTTGATGTTAATTGTAAATCAACAGAGAATATCATCAAGTTGGGTAACGGTACTTTGCCTGATGTGGGAACAGATGGTTTTAAACTTCAAACTAAAGGAAACGGTGTTCCGTTCTTCTTCGCTCATGACCATTGTTATGGTAAAGATGGAGAGGTCTATTTTACAGTGAAGGATGGTGCTAACAACCAAAATACTTTTGTTGTGTTCAGATATGAGAGCGGTACTCCGGGAGAAGCAAATTTCAAGGGTATTGCCATGCAGATTATGGTGAATAAGGATGGAAACCAGAACTTCGGTTTTTATCTGTATGATAACGGTACATTGATAGATTCGCAGGGTAAAAACTGGGAGGATTCTCCGATTCAGTTCCCTGGTGACAACAAAAATGTTAAATTCAAGTTTGTGCTTAATGGAGACAAACTGTATATGTATATCAACGATGAAGATGACGAGTGGACTAATGTGTTGAAAGATTGGAGCGGATTGACAGCTGCCGGCCCTGGATATTTTGGAGCTTATGTCAATAGTAATGGTAATGCTAATTGCCAGTTGTCTCAGTTCCAGACAAATCTGGATTATGCATTTGATATAACAATTGGTGATTATTTGCCTGATGAGTTGACAAATATTACCAATATATCTGATAATGGTACGTATGATGAAACTGCTCATTCAATCAAATGGCCTACTTTCGCAACAACTACTAAAGATGCGATGGCTCCTGGTGATTCGGTAGTTTATACATTTGACGCTACGGTTGAAGCTTGCGATAATTTCATTAATAATTATGCTTATGCTACCGTTTACGGCCTTGACTCTCTAAAAGTTCTTAACACGATAGAATGCGGCACAACCTGCCCGATCGAGTCTGTTGTTCTGAAGTCCGAAGCGACCGAGTTCTGCGTGGGCGACAGCGTTCTGTTCACCGCTGCGGTGGAGCCAGAGGGGGACTATCTGTACGAGTTCTTCCTGGACGGCGAGAGCCTTGGCGAGCCGTCGGACGTTTCGGAGATGTACTTCTCGAAGGAGGGCGACTACACGGTCAGGGCGTACGACGTCGCGGACGCAGCCTGCAACATGCTGAGCAAGCCTAAGGCGCTGGCGGCAGACTCCATTCCGCCGTTCACGCTGGGCAAGGACGTTACCGTCTGCGAGGGGCAGAGCGTGAAGTTCGGCACGGGGCTTCCTGCGGGCTACACCTTCGAGTGGAGCACTGGCAGCAAGCTGGACTCGATAGAGGTTGGCGAGAGCGGCGAGTACGTTGTGACGGTCAAGTCTGTCGTGTGCGAGGCGAGCGACACTGTCGTGGTGGAGGTTGCCGAGGAGCTTGTTGTTGACCTTGGCGGTGACACTGTTGTCTGCGAGACCCTGACACTGGACGCCGGCAGCGTCTATGACGCTTACGTGTGGTACAGGGGCGCGGAGCAGGTTTCGGAGGAGAGCGCGATAGAGGTTAGCGAGAGCGGCGAGTACAGGGTGGAGGTCACCCAGGGCGCGTGCGGCGGCTCCGGCGAGGTGTCCGTTAAGGTGAGCCCTGCGACTGTTCCGTCGGGAACGTTCAAGGTCTCGTACGTTGTGAGCGACACGGCGTCTGACGGCGCGTTCGGCAAGAGCCTGACAGAGCAGGACGGACTTGTGGTTGATATTGAGGAAGGATACGTTTATAACTGGTATGACGCGGACAGGAAGCCTCTTGACGGCGTTCCGACTCCGGATGTTCCGGAGGGCGGCGGTGACGCGTCTTATACATATTATGTGAGCCGTACCAATGCGGACGGCTGCGAGAGCGAGCTTGTGGAGGTGACAGTCACCGTGAGCGGCGCTCCTGTGCCTGTGGCTCCTGACGTTGTTCTGTGCGTTGGCGATGAGGCTTCGGCCATTGAGGCTGCGTTCACGGACAACGGCGGCGACGTGACGTGGGAGCTTCGCTGGTACGACGCGGACGGCAACGCCCTTGACGGCGCTCCGGTCCCTTCGTCGGACAAGGCCGGCGAGACGGTTTACTACGTCAGCCAGGTTTCGAGTGCCGGAGCCGAGAGCGGCAAGGTTCCTGTCAAGGTGACCGTTTACGGAGTTGGCGTGCCTGATGTTTCTGAAATAAGGAGGCAGTACTGCGAGGGCGAGCTTCTTGAGGAGATGAGCCCTGTCAGCGGCGCCGACGAGGAGTCGTTCGTCATGGGCGGCAAGTTCGAGTGG
>JAGBRL010000102.1 GCA_017632345.1 Paludibacteraceae bacterium | reverse complement strand
ATACCTGACAGTCGAAATGAAGGAAGGGGCAAAAGTCTCGTTCCTTTTGGCGGACAATCCCGTCATCACCTACCAAAGCGGAAGCCTTGTGGTCAACAAAGACGCAAAGACAACCTACGCTTTCGAGAGTGTCAAAAACTACCACTTCACAGAGAACAACGAAGGAAGTTCAGGAGGAACTACAAAAGTAGAAGCAAACTCTTCCCGACCGTTGCAAATTGTCTGGATAGACAACGAGACTATCGAAGTGCAGAATGCGCAGCCTAACCTAACAGTTTCACTTGTTAGCATAAGTGGCTCTGTATTGTCTCAGACAAAGGCAGACGCAGACGGCAAAGCGACCATCAGCATGCCAAACACGGCGGGTGTTTACGTGCTTTCTACCGGAAATCAATCATTTAAAATCATTCGTAAATAATAAAATAAGATAATAAATAAAATGAAAAAGAGTTTAATAACATCAGTTGCGGCGTTAGCATTAGGTTTGTCTGCATTTGCGGAAACTAACATGGTTACAAAATTAAAGAATGGACAACTTATCAAATATAGCGTAGAAGAGATAGAATAGGTCTTTTTTGAAGATTATGTAGATGAATCTGAAACTCCGCTAAAATTCACGATCCTAACTGATTCAACCGCAGCAGTTGCTGAAGATTTAGCCTACGTATCTTTGACGGACGTTGTCACAATCCCTTCTAAAGTGAAAATTGATGGTAAGATATATAATGTTGTAAGTATTGATGATTATACATTTTCGGGCTGTAAAGATATAACCGGCATAATATTACCAAACTCTATTACAAAATTTGGAGAATCTGCATTTGCCGATTGTGAGAAATTGACTCATATAGAAATACCGGAGGGTGTTACGTATATTAACGTAGGAGCGTTTGAAAATTGCACAAGCCTGACATCAGTAAAACTTCCATCAACCGTCTCATCTATTGGAAACTACGCTTTCAGAGGCTGCAAATCATTGAGTTCTATAGAGCTGCCTTCGAATGTCCTAAATATTGGAGAAGGGGCGTTTTTCAGAAACGAAGCATTGGTTACAATTAAAATTCCTGCAAGCGTCACAACCATTAGGGACAATGCTTTTACATTTTGCACAGCTATGACAAGCATAGAGGTAGCTTCTGACAATCAGAACTACGCATCTGTTGCTGGAGTTTTGTATAACAAAGACAAATCGATTTTGGTTAAATGTCCTGCTAAATTAAGCGGAAGCTTCGCTGTTCCGTCAACCGTTACAACAATTTCCAGCTCTGCATTTGATGGCTGCGAGGGCTTGACCAGCGTGGAGATACCATCCAGTGTTACAACTATAATGAAATACGCGTTTAGGAATTGTACAAACCTCGACATCACAATTGACAATTCAGAGAGCAACGTTACAGTCCAGTTGGACGCTTTCAAAGAGTGCAAGTCTGTAACTTGGAAGAAATAAACCTCTTCCATGAAATATAAAAAATGGGATGCGCGAAAATGTGCGTCCCATTTTTTTGCATTCAAATTCCGCAAAAACTATCGATTCTCTTTCGGAAACGCATAAAAAAAAGTGAGTTTCCGATAAAGAATCGGCAGGCGTGAAATTATTTCGCGCCTTCAAAAACCTACGAATAAGCACCTTAGCCCTGTTGATAACTTTTTCCAATTCTTTGCGATTTGATTTATAAATATTATGCTTAAATTTGCGCATCCGTAACGCTTAGTTGCGGACAAGACATATTAAAAGGCGTTTACTACGCTTTGGTTTTGACGGTTAGGAATCGTAGGAAAATTTCAATTGTCTGTCAAAAACAAAGCAACGTGAATGTCCCGTGGGTGTGTTATACACATACTGCAATGTGCCTATAGCCATTGGTGTGTTTGTGCGCCAATGGCATCATAGGGAGTATGCAGGTGTTGTTATAAATACCAGCGTGGGGCGTGCGTTGCTCGTTTCGACAGACATGGCAATTCCTACAGCCTCTAACCGTGAAGCGAGCAATAAAAGCAGAGCTTCACGCTTTTTTTATGCCTAACGAAAAGAATTTACAATTAATTAAATATTAATAATAATGATTAAAAGAACCATTACCGCGCTGTCGCTTGTGTGTTTAGCTTTAGGCATCCATGCCGAATCCAAATACCTGACAGTCGAAATGAAGGAAGGGGCAAAAGTCTCGTTCCTTT